>JAGXBG010000229.1 GCA_018971215.1 Alphaproteobacteria bacterium | reverse complement strand
GTCGACGGCAAGCGCGTGCCGAAGCATGGGCCGCGCGTCGCCGCTTATGGCGCGGTCGACGAGGCCAATGCCGTGATCGGCTTGGCGCGGCTGCAAGCCGCCGACGCGACCGACCGCATGCTCGGCCGCATCCAGAACGATCTGTTCGACGTCGGCGCCGATCTGGCGACACCGCACGCCGGGCGCAAGGCCAAGGGCGCGTTGCGCATCGTCGCCGCGCAAACCGCGCGGCTTGAGCGCGAGATCGACGCGCTCAACGCCGAACTCCAGCCGCTGCAATCGTTCGTGCTGCCGGGCGGCACGCCCCTCGCCGCCGCACTGCATCTGGCGCGCACCGCCATACGCCGCGCCGAGCGCGCGGTGGCTGCGCTCGCCGCCAAGGAACGCGTCAATCCCGAGGCGCTCAAATATCTCAACCGGCTGTCGGATCACCTTTTCGTGCTGGCGCGCCACGCCAACGATAAGGGACAAGCCGACGTGCTCTGGCAGCCCGGCGCCAATCGCTGATCGACGGCCGCGCGGCGGCGCGTTTCGCCGCATGAAATTTCCGTTACGAACTCCTTGCCTTCGCTTTGTGCACGTGCACAAATCAATCCCGCATTGCAGCAAGGCACGCGAGGCGCCCCGTTCATGAAGGTTCTGGTCGCCGTCAAGCGGGTGATCGACTTCAACGTCAAGATCCGCGTCAAGGCCGACGGCAGCGGCGTCGAGACGGCGAACGTCAAGATGTCGATGAATCCGTTCGACGAGATCGCCGTCGAGGAAGCGGTGCGGCTCAAGGAAGCCGGCATCGTCAAGGAAATCGTCGCCGTGTCGATGGGCGCGGCGCAATGCCAGGAAACCATTCGCACCGCGCTTGCCATGGGCGCCGACCGTGGCGTCCACGTGTTGAGCGACGCCGAATTGCAACCGCTGGCCGTGGCGAAACTGCTCAAGGCGATCGTCGCCAAGGAGCAGCCGCAGCTCGTCATCCTCGGCAAGCAGGCGATCGACGACGATTGCAACCAGACCGGCCAGATGCTGGCGGCGCTGCTCGGCTGGGGCCAGGCGACCTTCGCATCGAAAGTCAAAATCGCCGATGGCGCGACGACGGTAGCGCGCGAAGTTGACGGCGGGCTCGAAACCATCGCGCTCAAGCTGCCGGCGGTGGTGACCACCGATCTCCGCCTCAACGAGCCGCGTTACGCCTCGCTGCCCAACATCATGAAGGCGAAGAAGAAACCGATTGAACAGGTGACTCCTGACTCGCTCGGCGTCGACGTGAAGCCGCGGCTCGCGACGCTCAAGGTTGCCGAGCCGCCGAAGCGCCAGGCCGGCAAAAAGCTCGGCTCGGTCGCCGAGCTGGTCGACAAGCTCCGCAACGAGGCGCGGGTGATCTGATGGCGGTCCTGGTACTCGCCGAGCATGACGGCAAGGCGCTGAAGCCGGCAACGCTACATACGGTTGCGGCGGCCACGAAGCTCGGCGAGGTGCACGTGCTGGTGGCCGGAGCGGGCTGCGCCGGCGTCGCCGGCGAAGCCGCCAAGATCGCCGGCGTGAGCAAGGTGCTGGTCGCCGACGACGTGATCTATGCGCATCCCTTGGCCGAGGAGCTGGCGAAGCTTCTCATCGAGCGCGCCAAGGCCTATTCGCATCTGCTGGCGCCGGCGACCACCTTCGGCAAGAACGTCATGCCGCGCGTCGCCGCGCTGCTCGACGTGGCGCAGATCTCGGACATTTCCGCAATCGTGTCCGCCGATACGTTCGAGCGGCCGATTTACGCCGGCAACGCGATTGCGACGGTGAAATCGTCGGACCCGATCAAGATCATCACGGTGCGCGCCACCGCCTTCCCTGTGGCCGCCGCAACCGGCGGCACCGCCGCGATCGAAAAGATTCCGGCGACCGGCGGCACCGGCCTCGCGCAGTATGTCGGCGCCGAGCTGGCGAAAAGCGAGCGGCCGGAGCTGACCGCAGCGCGAATCATCGTCTCGGGCGGCCGCGGCCTGCAATCGGGCGAGAATTTCAAGCTGCTGGAGCGGCTCGCCGACCGGCTCGGCGGCGCGGTCGGCGCATCGCGTGCCGCAGTCGACGCCGGCTTCGTGCCCAACGATTATCAGGTCGGCCAGACCGGCAAGATCGTCGCGCCCGAGCTTTACATCGCGGTCGGCATCTCGGGCGCCATCCAGCATCTCGC
>JAGXBG010000228.1 GCA_018971215.1 Alphaproteobacteria bacterium | reverse complement strand
ATGAGGCCGAATACGTTGAACGCGATCACGCCGAGGTGCACCGCGAGGACGGCGAGGGCGAGGTCTTGCAGCAGGCTCGGCGGCATCGCCGGCTAGCCTAGCACCGCGGCGTCGCTGGCCGCGCCTACGCTGCCGGCAGCGACCGGCTGTAAAATGCTACTCGCTTCGCTTCAGCACCGTCGTGGCCGTTCCGCCGCTCGTCGCCGCGGGAATCGTCCATTTCATTTCGGTTTTCGTGATCGCGGTGATGATGAACTTGCGATCGGTGCCGACGATATTCGGATAGGACGAGCCGGTGACGTGCAGCATCAGGCTGTGATCGGCATCGTTGACGGTGTAGGTGCCGAACTGGGTCAACGATCCGCGCACGATCGCCTGGTTTTCTTCCGCCGTTCCGTTCAAGCGGTTGTTAGACGCAAATTTCGGCAGTTTGGATCGCGTCAGCGCGATCACGAAGTGGCCGTTGCGCTCGAACACGGCAACGCCGTTCGGCTTGTCGCCGAAGGTTTGAACGCGGCTGCCGTCGCTTTTCGTGATCTCGACCGAAACATAGCTCCAGGTTCCGACGATCTGCTGCTTGAGCGAGTTCTGCTGTGCCGGCGAACTGCCGGCGATGCCGATGGCAAACGCCGCGCCAGCCAAGGCGATGAGCGTCCGTTTGATGTAACGCGTCATAAGCGCCTCCATGGAAGTTAGGTCAGGCCGGCAAACCTTTTGCCGCCTTTTTGCTGACGGCCGACGATGACGCCGCCTTCGCGGCTTGGCAATTGTCGCGTGTGGCGCGCGGTCTCGCGTTTCTCCTTGACTGGTCCGGCCTGATATGCTATATAAATCAGACACTTGAAAATGCGCCCGCCGGCAACTGCCGCGCGGGCGTTTTTATTGGCGCGCATTCGGCGCGAGGCGGCCATGCACATCCGCATCCAGCAATTCGTCCGCGAATATCTGATCGATCTGAACGCGGCCGCCGCTGCGCGCCGTTGTGGCTATCCGGCAAATTCTGCCGCCTTTCGCGGCAACAAGCTGATGGCGCGCAAGGACGTGCAGGCGGCGGTGAAACAGGCGATGGCCGAACGCGCCGCGCGCACCGGCGTGACATCCGACCGCGTCGTGCTCGAATACGCCCGCATCGCCTTCGCCGACGCGCGCAAATATTTCGATTGGGGGCCGTGGGGCGTGAAGCTCCTGCCGGCCAGCACGCTCGACGACGATGCCGCCGCGGCGGTGGCGAGGGTCATCGGCCCCGGCACGCGCCGGCGCGGCAATCGCCTGCGCCTGCACGACAAGATGCGCGCGCTCGACATGCTGGCGCGGCATGTGGGCCTGACGGCCGAACGCCGGCGCACCTACAGCCTGCGGCCGGACGACACGCTCGCTGATCGCGCCGGGTTCGCGCGGGCTGGCCGCGCGGCGCGCGAAATCCTCCGGTGCCAGATCGAGGAGCAGGAGGAAGAACTGCTCGCCCTCGCGCGTGAAGTGCGCGAGGCATGGCGCGAAGTCATCGGCGCCCCACCTCACCCCAACCCTCTCCGCCCCGAGGGGGCGGAGAGGGAGGGACCCGCGCAAGCGGGAGGGTGAGGTGCGGACTACGGCGGATCGGCAACGCTCTGGAAGGTGTTCTCTTTCTCTTACCCTCGCCCCCGTGAGGGGGAGCTTGCCGCCATGCCAAGCGTCCCCCGGACGCTTGGCTCGAACATGCCGGGGGCATGTTCGACCGGCGGCAAGGGGTGAGGGGGTTTTCACCACAGAGACACGAAGGCCACGGAGGCTCTTGAATCCAATGCCTTCCTTCGTGCTCTTCGCGTCTCCGTGGTGAATTTTCCTGACCCCCAGCCAACCATGTTCTAGATCGGCCGCACCCGGGCCGGAGCGCCGATGGCGCACTCGAGCGCTGCGCGGTCCCAATGGCCGGCGTCGGCCGCGGCGGCATAAGTGGTCGAAAGGAAATCGAGCAGCAAGGCATCGGGCTCCGCTGCGTCGCGGACCGTATCGTAAGGCAGGATGAACTCGCCCAGCGTCGCGTCGAAGGCGGCGCCGGCGGCGACCGGTCGGCTGCTGAAGCCCGCCGGTTCGGGATAGGCATAGGAATAGAACGCGGCCCGCGGGAAGGCGTCGTTGCCCGGCCAGAAGCCGGCGCTGCTCACCTCGTGCGAATAGGCTTCGCGCGTCACATCGTCGGGAAGCCCGGGCACGCCGCCGGGATGGAGCGGGGCGGGTCGTCCGGAGAA
>JAGXBG010000227.1 GCA_018971215.1 Alphaproteobacteria bacterium | reverse complement strand
CGATCGCGGCCTTGGCCATGCGCGCCCCCGCTTCGAATCACTCGCCGCGGAACTGCGGCGGCCGCTTGTTGAGGAAGGCGTCCATGCCTTCGCGGAAATCCTTGCTCATGTAGCACATGAGGATGAGGTCCTCGCCTTCACCCGGAGGGATGCGCGCCATCAACCGGCGCAGCGCCTCCTTGGTCGCGCGCAGCGTCAGCGGCGCGTGGGAAGCTACGGTGCGCGCCACCTCTTCTGCCCGCTTCATCAGCTCGGTCGGCTCGACCACTTCGGTGACCAAGCCGATGGCGTGCGCCTCGGGCGCGTCGACCAGGCGCGCGTTGAAGATCAAATCCTTGACCCGGCCGTGACTGCCGACGAGCGACAAGAGCCGCGCATAATTGCCCATGGAAAGGCAGTTGCCGAGCGTGCGCGCGACCGGAAAGCCGAAGCGCGCGTTGGCGGCGGCGATGCGCAGGTCGCAGCACGCGGCGATGCCGGCGCCGCCGCCGGTGCAGGCGCCCTGGATCGCGGCGATGGTCGGCTTGCCGCAAGCCTCGAGCGCACCGAGCACGCGATCGATGCGCGCTTCGTAAGCGAGCGCGTCCTCGGGCTTATCGAACGCTTTGAATTGCGAAATATCGGTGCCCGAGGCGAAGGCCTTGTCGCCGGCGCCAGTCAACAACAGGGCGCGCACGGCGCGGTCCTTGTCGGCTTCCTGGCAGATCTGCGCCAAGCGGTCGTACATGGCGAAGGTCAGCGCGTTGCGCGCCTGCGGCCGGTTGAAGGTAATGCGACCGATGCCGTCCTTGATCTCGTAAAGCAGGTCTTCGCTCACGGGGAATGCTCCGGCCGATCAAAGGGCGCTCACTATGCCACGACGGAGGCCGCACTCAACCCCCTCACCCTTCCCTCTCCCCCTTGCAGGGGGAGAGGGTTGCTTTGAGTTAGGCGAGGCAGCGCCGAGCCTTACTCAAAGCTGGGTGAGGGGGACGGCGCATTCGGCGCGTGCAGGTAATGACGCGGGTTGGCGTGCAGTACCGGTTTCGTGGCAAAATACGCCGGCGATCGGAGAACGGAGGATGCGGTGCCGCTGACCCATCTCGAGCATTTCCTGGTCCAATCGACCGACATCGAGAAGACCAAGAACTGGTACGTCGACGTCCTCGGCATGCGCGAAGGGGCGCATCCCGATTTCGGCTTTCCGGTGCATTGGCTCTATCTTGGCGACGTGCCGGTCCTGCATCTGACGCAAGGCGGCGCCGACGTCACCGAAGACCGGCTGCGCTATCTCGGTCAGCAGTCGCAGGCGAGCGAAGGCACCGGCGTCATCGATCACATCGCCTTCCGCGCCACCGGCCTCGCAACCATGATCGCGCACTTCAAGAAGCTCGGCGTCGCGTTCAAGGAGCGCCAGGTCGACGACCAGGGGCTCTATCAGCTGTTCCTGTTCGATCCCAACGGCATCAAAGTCGAGCTCAACTTCGAGGCCACCGAGGCCAAGGGCCGCCGCGCCGAAGTGATGGCGACCGATTACCGCTGATTCGGCGCATATCGGCGCCGATCCGGCTAGGCAACCTGCAAGCCGCTCTTTATATTCGGCGGCGCCGTTCGAAACCCAAGGGGGTGGAGCGCAACCGATGCGCGACAGCGCCGAAAATTCGCATGCTTGAGAAAACCATGACCGAAGCGAAACCGTTGCTGGCCGGCAAGCGCGGCCTCGTCATGGGCGTCGCCAACGAGCGTTCGATCGCCTGGGCGATCGCGCGCGCGGCGCACGCGCACGGCGCCGAGCTCGCCTTCACCTATCAGGGCGACGCGCTCGGCAAGCGCGTGCGGCCGCTGGCCGAAAGCATCGGCGGCGTTGTCGTCGGCGATTGCGACGTCACCAACGAGGCGAGCGTCGCCGCGGTGTTCGACGGGCTGGCCAAGCGCTGGCAGCACATCGACTTCGTCGTGCACGCCATCGCCTATTCCGACGCCGAGGAGCTCAAGGGCCGCTACGTCGACACGACGCGCGCGAACTTCCTCAAGAGCCTGGAAATCTCGTGCTACTCGTTCACCGATCTGTGCCGCCGCGCCGCGCCGCTGATGCCCAACGGCGGCAGCCTGCTGACGCTGTCCTATATTGGCGCCGAGCGCGTCATGCCGCACTACAACGTGATGGGCGTGGCCAAGGCGGCGCTCGAGGCGTCGGTGCGCTATCTCGCGGTCGATCTCGGCGGCAAGAACATCCGCGTCAACGCGATCTCGGCGGGACCGATGAAGACGCTGGCGGC
>JAGXBG010000075.1 GCA_018971215.1 Alphaproteobacteria bacterium | reverse complement strand
ATCGCACTCGACGCGCAGTTGGTGCTCGCCGGTCCGCGTGGCGAGCGCACGCTGTCGGTCGACGGCTTCGCCGCGGGTCTCTATGAGACTCAATGCAAGGGCGACGAGCTGATCGTCGAGGCGGTGATTCCGCCGGTCGGCCGCAAGCGCGCGGCGTACCTCAAATGCACCACGCGCTCCGCCGACGACTGGCCGGCGCTCGGCGTCGCCGTCGCTTGGGATGATGCCGACGGTGCGATCAAGTCGCCGCGCATCGTGCTCGGCGCTGCCACCGAACGGCCGACGCGGCTCAAAATCGCCGAAGACGCGATCGCCGGACGCACGCTCGACGATGCGCTGGTCGCGCGCGCCGGTGCAGTGGCGGCTGAAGAGGCAGATGTCGTCGGCGATGCACGCGGCTCGGTCGCATACAAGAAGCAACTGGTGAAGGTGTTCGTGGGGCGTGCTTTGCGTGCGGCCCAGGCGCGCGGCGGAGGTGCGGCATGAGCGCGACCGCGAAAGCCGGCCAGGTCGGACGCTCGTTGCCGCGTCTCGAAGGCCGCGCCAAGGTAACCGGCCGCGCCGATTACATTCACAATCTGCGCCTGCCCGGCATGCTGCACGGCAAGATTTTCCGCAGCGTGGTAGCGCACGGCCGTATCCGCCGCGTCGACGTCGAAGCCGCGCGTCAGGTTCCGGGCGTTTACGCCGTATTCGTCAGCGATGACATCCGCCGGGTGATCGCCAACCCTTATTACGGCCCGGCGTTCCACGATCAGCCGATCCTAGCGGAAGGCAAGGTGCGTCATATCGGCGAGCCCGTTGCCGTCGTGCTGGCCGAGGATCCGCATGTCGCCGAGGAGGCAGCGCGGCTGATCGTGGCGGAGTACGACGAGTTGCCGGCCGTGACCGGCGAAGTCGAAGCGATGACGTCGAACGTCATCGTCCACGACGTCCTTAAGCCGGCGGGTACGTTCCCCGATCTGAAACACCTCGAAGGCCGCAAGGGGACTAACCTCGCGCTTGATTTCCACCTGCGCCGCGGCGACGTGAAGCCGGCCTTCGCCACCGCCGACCATGTCTTCGAGCACACGTTCCGCACTCAGCCGGTGATGCACACGCCGCTCGAGCCATTCGTTTCGGCGGCGGAGCCCTGCGACGGCACACTGACCATCTATACGGCGTCGCAAAGCCCGTCCTTCGTGCGCATTGAAATCGCGCGTCTGTTGAGCTGGCCGGAAAATCGCGTGCGTGTGAAGACTGCGTTCCTCGGCGGCGGCTTCGGCGCCAAGCTCTATATCAAGCTCGAGGCGCTGGTGGCTGCGCTGGCGCTGCTGACGCATCGGCCGGTGAAAATCTCGCTGGCGATGGACGAGCAGTTCTTCACCATCACCAAGCATCCCTCGACCTTCCGCATCAAAAGCGCGGTGACCAAGGACGGCCGCATCACGGCGCGCGAGTGCGAAGTGTGGTGGAACGGCGGCGCCTATGCCGACATTGGCCCGCGCGTGACGCAGAAATCCGGCTTCACCGCCGCCGGCCCTTATGACATCGACAACGTCGCGATCGATTCTTACGCGCTTTACACCAACCGGCCGCCGGCCGGCGCGCTGCGCGGCTTCGGCATTCCGCAGCTGGTCTGGGCTTACGAGAGCCACACCGACATGATCGCGCGCGCGCTCGACATCGACCCGGTCGAGTTCCGCCGCCGCAACCTGCTGCGCGACGGCCGGCCGCAAGCGACCGGCACGGTGATGCAGGATGCCGCCACCGGCAAGGTTCTCGACCGGCTGGTCGAACGTATCGGTTGGGGCCGGCCGTTCGACCGCGGCCAGGGGACGATCAAGCGCGGCCGCGGCGTCGCCGTCGGCTTCAAAGCCTCGATCGCGCCGACGACCTCCGGGGCAATTTTCAATATCTATGCCGACGGCAGTTGTGCGCTGTATTGCAGCACCGTCGACATGGGGCAGGGCTCCGACACGGCGATGGCGCAGATCGCCGCCGAGGTACTCGATGTTCCGGCGGAATCCGTCCGCGTCGTCCATCCCGACACCGACGTCACGCCCTACGACATGGCGACGCTCGGCTCGCGCTCGACCTATCACATGGGCAACGCGGTCAAACGCGCCGCCGAAGACGCACGCGCCAAGATCGAAGCGCTCAAGGCCGAGCTCGGCCTGCCGCCGGGCAGTAATATTCCGTTGCCCGAGCTCTTCCGCCGCAAATACGGCATGCAGGCGGGCAACATCGTCGGCATCGGCAGTTTCGTGCCGAGCTACGCGTCGCCCGATCACGACACCGGCCTGACGCCGAACGCGACGCCATTCTGGATGGTCGGCGGCGCCGGCGCCGAGGTCGAAGTCGACACCGAAACCGGCCACGTGCGCATCATGCGCCTGATCAACGTTGCCGATCTTGGCACGCCGATCAATCCGCGGATCGTCGAGACGCAGCTCTCGGGTGGCGCAATCATGCAGCTCGGCTTCACCATGCAGGAGTGCATGGAGTTCGCCGATGGACAGCTGCTCAATCCCAGTCTCGCCGACTATAAGATTCCGGGCATGCGCGACCTGCCGGCGCGGATCGAGAACGAGGCGGTCGCCGCGGTACAGCAGAGCGGCCCCTTCGGCGCGAAAGGGGTCGGCGAGACCGCGACCTTCGGCGTTTCGCCGGCCATCGCCAACGC
Source organism: Alphaproteobacteria bacterium (assembly GCA_018971215.1). GTDB lineage: Bacteria > Pseudomonadota > Alphaproteobacteria > ATCC43930 > CGMCC-115725 > REEB95. The sequence goes on along the minus strand of JAGXBG010000075.1, from coordinate 9,068 downwards.
CATCGACGACGCGGTCGGCGTGCGGTTGAGGGAACTACCGCTGACGCCCGAGGCGGTTTATCGCGCACTGGTGAAAGGCGGCCGATGAGCGCGACGCGCCACATCCGGTTCACTCTCAACGGCCGGCCGGCTGCGGCGGAGATCGGCACCCACGAAACACTGGTCGATGTCTTGCGCGATCGCTTCGCGCTTTTCGGCGCGCGCGAAAGCTGCGGCCAGGGGCTATGCGGCTGCTGCACGGTGGTGGTCGATGGCCGGGCCGTCTCTGGCTGCCTGTTCCTGGCGGCTGCGGCTGACGGTGCGCGGGTCGATACGATCGAGGGGCTGGCTCCAGGCGAACGGCTCGATCCGGTGCAAGAGGCCTTCATCGAATGCGGCGCCTTCCAATGCGGCTTCTGCACGCCGGGATTCGTCTTGATGACCAAACAGTTGCTCGACGAAAACCCGGAACCCAGCGAAGACGAGATCAAGCACTACCTTTCTGGTAACCTATGCCGGTGTGGTGCCTATCCAGAAATCATCGAGGCGGTCAGGGTCGCGTCGCGTAAGCGCAAAAGCGGCGGCTGAATGACCGTCCCATCAGGGGAGGATCGTTATGGCCATCAATGCCGATGTCTCCGGTCCGTGGTATCGCTCGCTCAATCGCAGTCAATGGAACACGTTGCTCGCCACCAATCTCGGCTGGCTGTTCGACGGTTATGAGCTTTATGCGCTGATCCTTACGATTGGCGTCGCGCTGCATCAGTTGCTCGATGCGAGCCAGTACGCGCGGATTCCGGCCTATGCCGGCTTCATCATCGCCACGACGCTCCTCGGTTGGGGCGTCGGTGGCATGATCGGCGGCATCCTCGCCGATTACATCGGCCGCAAGCGCACGATGATGCTGGCGATCCTCGCCTATTCGCTGATGACCGGTTTGAGCGCTGTCGCTTGGAGCTGGGAATCGTTTGCGGTGCTGCGCTTCATCGTCGGCATCGCGATCGGTTCGGAATGGGCGACCGGCACCTCGATCACCGCCGAGCTCTGGCCCGACAAGGCACGCGGCCGCGGCGCTGGGCTCATGCAGTGCGGGCTCGGCATCGGCTTCTTCGCCGCGTCGCTGATCTGGGTATTCGTCGGCCCGCACGGTCCGGGTGCCTGGCGCGTCATGTATCTGATCGGCGTCGTGCCCGGCTTGTTTACGTTGTGGATCCGGCGCGGCATTCCGGAATCGGCGGTATGGGAGCGCACCGACAAGCGGCGCAAGACCGCGACCGAGCGCAAGAAGGGTGGCGGCAAGCTCGACGCCACCGATCAGGCGCTGACGCGCTTTACCTTGTTCGAGCTGTTCGCCGATCCGCCAGTGCGCCAGCGGCTGGTGTTCACATTTTTGATGTCGTTGTCGACCACGCTCGCCTGGTGGGCGATTGCGAGTTTCGTGCCGCCCTATGTCGCGTCGGTTGCCGCCAAGGCCGGCCTGCCGGGCCCGGTTTGGGCGGGTTATACCGGCATGGCCTACAACGCCGCCGCCATCGTCGGTTATGTCGGCTTGGGATTCCTGGCCGACATTTATGGCCGCAAGCCCGTGGTGCTGGTGTTCTACGCGCTGTCGCTGCTGATGACGCCGGTGCTGTTCCTGTGGACGCACGACTTGAACCTGCTGCTGCTGGCCGCGGCGGTGAACGGCTTCTTCACGCTGGGCCAGTATTCGTGGATGCCGGTGTGGCTGCCGGAGCTGTTCCCGACGTCGGTGCGCGCGACCGGCGTTGCTTTCGCCTTCAACGCGCCGCGCTTCATCGCCTTCATCGGGCCAATGATCGCCGGCACGCTGATCGCGAATTTCGGCGGCTACGGCAACACGGCGGTGGCGTTCAGCTTCATCTATATCGTGGGCTTCGTGGCGACCCTGTTCCTGCCGGAAACCCGCGGCAAGCCGTTGCCGGAACGAATCTAAATCCAGAGCGAGGATCGTGGCGGGTTACCGACAATCGGTCCGGTCGTAATAGTGCTTGAGGTTCCAGGCGACGAGCACCAGGCAGACGACGAATAACGCGTAACCCGCCAGTTCCGCCGCGCCGCGCGTGTCAGCGGCGAGAAACAGGCCGCCAATGCCGATCGCAGCCAACAGTGCGATCAGCACCAGCAATGATTCAGGTTGCTCGACGAGCAGGTCGAACGACCAGCCGCGCGCCGGACCGTCGACCGAGCGTTTCACCAGCCAGACGAGTGCGACCAACGCCAGTCCGGCGGTGAATAGGCCGACGGCATAGGTGTCGCCGTCATGGGCACCGCTCGCCGTGAAGACTCCAAGCAGTGCCGCGCCGCCGAGCAGCGCACCCGCAAGCCAGGGTGCGATCCAGATCCAAATACCGCGCAACGGTACGCGCTGCGCACGTCGCGTTGCAGCTTCGGCGATGCGCGACGGGTCATCGCTCATGATGACGCGCTCCACGCCCGGTCCCAGTCAGAATCTCAACGCCAACGCGGCAACGAGGTTCCGGAGCGCAGGCAGTCCTATAGGTGCAGACCGCTCGACGCCAGACCGTCGAGCACGAACTGCGCTGCCAAAGCCGCCAGGATAAGGCCCAGGACGCGGCTGATGACATTAGCGCCGGTGATGCCCAAAAGGTGCGACAGCCGCGCGGCGGACAGCAGCGCCACGAGAGTCAGAGCCAGCACCACGACGAGCGCGGCGATCACCGCGGCGACCATCGCCGGCGTTCCTGCCCGGCCGACCAGCAGGACCGTCGAGGTCAGCGCGCCCGGACCGGCCAAGAGCGGAAACGCAAGTGGGAAGACCGCGACGTCGTCGCGGCGGCGCGCTTCTTCGCGTTCGGGCGGCGTCGGCGCATGGATGCCGGATGGACGCGCGAAGGCCATGTCGATCGCCAGCAGGAACAGGAGAATGCCGCCGGCGATATGGAACGCGGCGAGCGAGATTCCCAACGCCTGCAGCAACGGCGCGCCGGCGAAGGCAAAAACCAGGAACAGGGCCGTCGCGACCGAAACGCCACGCAGCGCAGCGTCGCGCTGCTCCCGGCGGCTCCAGTCATGGGTCAGTGTCGCGAAGATCACCGCCGTGCCGATCGGATCGATGACGACGCCGAAGATGACGAAGCTGTCGATGAGAGTCGCAGTCACGCTGGGCTCACGGAAACAGACCGCGCAACTGCTTGCCAGCGCGGACCTTCTCGACGCCGAGGGCCATCGCCGCGATGCGGTTGGGCACGCCGTCGTTACGGCCGCGGCGCGCCACTTGGCGGAAGGCGGTCTCCAGGATCTGTTCGAGGCGGTGATTGACCTCGGTTTCGGTCCAGAACAGCTGCTGCAGATCCTGTACCCATTCGAAATAGGAGACGATGACGCCACCTGAATTGCACAGAATGTCCGGAATGACGAAGATTTCGTCCTGGCGTCGATTGAGAATTGCGTCGGCGCCCGGCGTCGTTGGACCGTTGGCGCCTTCGGCCAGGATGCGGCACTTGAGCTGTCCGGCGTTTTTTTCGGTGATCACCTGTTCGACGGCGGCAGGAACCAGAACGGTGCACGGCTGCGTCAGCAGCGTGTTGGCGTCGATCGACGCTTCCTTCGACCAGCCGGCGAGCACGCCGCCATACGCGCCGGCATGCGCTGCGATCGCATCGAGCGGCAGGCCGTTCGGGTCGTAATAGGCCGCGGTATGGTCCGCCAAACCGATGACCTTGACGCCCATGCGCCGCGCCAAGGTCGCCGCGGCGACCGAGCCGACATTGCCGAACCCCTGAACGATTGCCGTCGCCTCGACGGACTTCAGGCCCACGGTCTCGAGCGCCCGCGCCACGAGATAGGCGATGCCGCGGCCGGTCGCCTCGCGCCGGCCAACGGTTCCACCCACCGCAACCGGCTTGCCGGTGACGATCTCGGCGACGGCGTGACCCTGAAACATCGAATAGGTGTCCATGAACCACGCCATGACCTGCTCGTTGGTGCCCATATCGGGTGCCATGATGTCGGTATGCGGGCCGACGAACGGGATCATCTCCTGCATATAGCGGCGCGACACCGCTTCGAGCTCGCGTTTCGACAAGGCGCGCGGGTCGCAAGCCACGCCGCCTTTGGCGCCGCCATAGGGCAGCCCGACGAGCGCGCATTTCCAGCTCATCCACACCGCCAGCGCCGCCACTTCGCCGAGTTCGAGCCGCGGCGCGAAGCGCGTGCCGCCTTTGGTGGGGCCGAGCGTCAAATGATGCTGGACGCGATAGCCGGTGAAAATCCGCGTACGGCCGTCGTCCATGTTGACCGGGATGGCGACGGCGACCGCGCGCTTCGGATAGAGCAGCCGGCCGCGTTCGTTATCGGGAATGGCGAGATGGTCGGCAACGATGCCGAACTGCTGCCGCGCCATATCGAAGACCGGACCCGAATAAATGTCCAAACACGCCTCCGTCGCGACATCCGGGCCGCACAGTATCGGAGTTTATATGGCTAAGGCTAGGGCGCCGCGCGATTTAGCGCGTGCGCACCGCAGTCTGACGCAGCGGCACCGCCGGCGAGGTCAATACCAGCTGGATCGGTGTGCCGTCCTCCCACAGCTTGAAGGCGGTCGGAACGCCGCGATCGTCGAGCCAGACGACGCCGCGCTTCTGGCCGTCGATGAGATATTGATGGAGCAGGCGTGTCTTGCCATGGAGCGTCACGGGCATCTCGCCGCCGCCGCTGATCCGGACGTTTTCGATTCGTCCGCTCTTGGTCGACATCATCACATGTGCGCTGAGAATGCTGGGCGACCACGGATTGGAGGTCCGTACGTCGGCCGGCGCCAACGTCGTGCCGTCGGGAGTCGTAATCACGAAGGCGTCACCGCGGGCTTCGCCCGAGACGTCGACACGCGTGCCATTGGTCGTGGTAACGCCGTGAAACGCGACGAGCCGGCCGTTGCGCCAATCCTCGCTGCGCGTCGCATCCTGGCGATAGACGACGATGCCCAACAGCCGCACTGCGATTTGTAACACGCTTTCGACGTGGGTGCGGCCACCCGATTCATCGACGGTATTGGTATAGGTGCCGATCTGCCCGAAGGTCGGGTGTTCGACTTCGTATTGGTAACTTTGAGAGTCGGCGTGCGCCGGCCGGACGAACGCGCACAGCACGGACGCGAGAACGGCAAAAGCGATTGGCAGCGACTGCGTTCGTACCATGATCCGTACGAATGCGCGGATCATAGGCCCGCGTTCCTGCCGCCGTCAGCAGTTCTCCATCTATTGCCGGGAAATCCGTCCCGTCTCGGGATCGACCACGACCTGGAATTGCTGACCGTTGTCGGTCACCAGCGCGGTGTAGTTGCTGCCGCTCGGGCGGAAGTTGCTAAACGCCGCATATCCTTGCGCCTCGAGCACGTTGAGTGCTGCGGTCGCGCGGCCACCTTCCGGGTTGTCCGGGTCGGGAACAGCCGGTTCGTTCGACGCTGGCAGCGCCGCCACGTTGGACGTACCGGCGGGCGCCGCGGCGCCCAAGGCGTGCGGCGGTGCACCGAGTTCCTCGCCGGTTGGCATCGTTGATGCGGGCGGCGCGGCGGCGATGGGCGCGGGGGCGGCCGCTTGATGCGGTGCGGTCGCTGCGCCGTAGGGCGATGGCGTTGCGTTCGGCCAGGCCTGGGCGTGGGCATTGCCGGCTATGGTGAGGGTGGCGAACAGGGCAAGGATCGTACGTTTCAATGAAACCTCCGTAACAGACGGTTTGCGCCGTCCGGTGCCGGTTGCATCGGGTTGAATCAATGATGCGCCCGATTTTGGCGGATTGAAGGCAAGTCCCACATGGGGCTGATCACTAGCGATACGCGCGGCCGCTTCCTATAGTGAGCCGCGAGCCATGGCCCGTAACACCATCCGGCCGCCGCAGCGGCACACCGGCAGCTTCGACGCCTACTCGCATTTCTGGGCGCACTACCTGCGCGAGCATGGCCGCGCCGAAACGCGGCATTGGCATTTTTTTGGCACCGCCATTGCGATCGTCTGCCTTGCCGGTCTGGTCGCGACCGGCAGCCTATGGTTCCTGGGCGGTATGATCCTGGCCGGTTACGGTCCAGCATGGATCGCACATGCGGCGTTCGAGGGGAACCGACCCGCCACTTTCACGCATCCGCTGTGGTCGCTGGTGAGCGACCTGCGAATGTTCGGCCTATGGTTGATCGGCCGGCTCGACAGCGAATTGGCGCGCGCCGGGGTTCCAGTTCGCCGTCGCCGCCGTAGCTGAACCGATGGCGGAGCCACAAGCGACAATCGACGAGTTCAAGCGCGCGGCAGCGGAACGCGCGGTGGCGGCTGTCGCAGACGGCATGACTGTGGGGCTCGGCAGCGGCACGACCGCCGAATTTGCGCTGGCGGCGTTGGCGACGCGGATGGCGGGCGGCTTGCGCATCGTTGGCGTTCCGACATCCGAACGCACCGCGAGCCTCGCACGTAGGTACAGTATACCTTTAGTGCCGTTCGACGGCCGGCCGATCGACTTGGCGATCGACGGGGCGGACGAAATCGCGCGCGGCACGCTCAATCTCATCAAAGGCGGCGGCGGCAGCCTGGTGCGCGAGAAGCTGATCGCGCGCGCCAGCCGGCGCTTCATCGTGATCGCCGATGAGCGCAAGCTGGTCGACCAGCTCGGCGCCTACGCGCCGCTACCCGTCGCGTTGCTATCGTTTGCGCGCGCGTGTGTCTTGCAGGAGCTCGCGGCGTTGGGGGCGGCCGGAACCATCCGCCAGGTCGGTGGCCGCGATTTCGTCACCGACGACGGGCTGGTGATCGCCGACTGCGCTTATGGTGTGATCGCCGACCCCGCAGCGCTGGCGCCACGTATTGCAGCGATTCCCGGTGTCGTCGATAGCGGCCTGTTCCTCGGCCTTGCGGCGGAGGCGATCGTTGCGGGTGCGACCGGCGTGCACGTGTATACGGCGGCCCGGCGTCCGTGACCGCCGCGGCGCAGCGTTCTCGCCCCCGCGGCACAGCTGCCTTCGAACGGTTTGAACCAATTCGCCGGCCCCGTCGTTTACTAGCTAAGGCGCGAGTGTCCTTATGGTCCTGCACGATTACCAAACGAACTGCGTCATGGCCGCAATCGGTGCCATTCAACCGCGGCCGGCTTGGCACGACGACTGAACGGGGACCGATGCTGAAAGCGGTGTCCCGCGGCAAACAACGTTCCGCGTCCGGCAAACTGCCGCCGCACGAGCAACCAGCGCAAATCGACGTTGACCGGATCGCGGCCGCGTTACGGCAGTTGTATGGCCGCATCGTCGCCGAGCCCGTGCCGCGGCGATTCGTCGAATTGCTGAATCGCCTCAAGCTGCGTCAATAGGCCGGCGCGCCGAATGGGAACCCTTGCACGCGCAGCCGCTTTAGTCGCGAAGCCGCCTGGGCGGCCCGTGAGTCGGATTGCGGAGTTTTCAATGTTGCGTCACCAAGGGCCGAATGCCAAACCGCGGCCATCGCGGTCTTGCTTGACAGCATCCGGCGCGGCGGCCAACGGTCGCGCTGCATGATCGTGCCCAGCAAGCCGGAAGTACGGATCGAGGACTATGCGCTGATCGGCAATTGCACCACTGCGGCGCTCGTCGGGCGCAATGGGTCGATCGATTGGTTGGCGCTGCCGCGCTTCGATGCCGCGGCGTGTTTCGCCGCGCTTCTGGGTACGCCCAACAACGGCCGATGGTTGATCGCGCCGGCCGAGCCCGTGCGCAACGTTTCGCGGCGCTATCGCGGCAACACGATGATTCTCGAAACTCAATTCACCTGTGATTCAGGTGTCGTCACGCTGATCGATTTTATGCCGAAACCGCGGCAGGGGATCGTCGACGTTATGCGCATCGTCCGCGGCGAGCGTGGCACCGTGCCGATGCGGTTCGAGGCGATCTTCCGCTTCGACTATGGCAGCATCGTTCCGTGGGTGCGCCGGCGTGCCCACGGCCTGCGGGCGGTTGCCGGGCCAGACGCGATCGTTCTGCGAACGGCGATCGCGCTCGTAGGCAAGGACAAGACCACGGTCGGTGAATTCAGCGTCCGCGCGGGCGAGACTGTGCCGTGCACGCTCAGCTGGTGCCGCTCGTATGTCGACGAGCCGCCGGCGCTCGATGCGGCTGCGGCGCTGGACGATACGGAAGATTACTGGCGGAAATGGAGTGCGCGTTGCACGCCGGAGGCGGGCGGCGAATGGCATGACGCGGTGATGCGCTCGTTGTTGACGCTTAAGGCGCTGACCTATGCGCCGACCGGCGGCATCGTCGCCGCGCCGACGACGTCGCTGCCTGAGAAACTCGGCGGCGGGCGCAATTGGGATTATCGCTATTGCTGGCTGCGCGATGCGGCCTTCACGTTGTTCGCGTTCATTCTGGCCGGCTACGTCGACGAAGCCAAAGCCTGGCGCGAGTGGCTGCTTCGCGCGGTCGCCGGCGCGCCCGCTGATATGCAGATCATGTACGGCATCGCCGGTGAACGGCGGCTCGGCGAGCACGAATTGCCGTGGCTCGCCGGCTATGCTGGCAGCCGGCCGGTACGGATCGGCAATGCGGCGCATTTGCAACGGCAGTTGGATATCTATGGCGATGTGATGGACGTCTTCTACACGGCGTGCGTCTACGGCGCCGAACCCGAAGACGACGTCGAGCGTATCCAGCGGGCGCTGCTCGAATATCTCGAAAGCAATTGGCAAAAGCCCGATTCCGGGATCTGGGAAGCGCGCAGCGTGGAGAAGCGCAACACTCATTCCGCCGTCATGGCGTGGGTGGCGTTCGACCGCGCTGTGCGCTCGGCCGAGAAATTCGGCCTCAAGGGGCCGGCCAAACGCTGGGCCACGGTGCGCGATCAGATTCACCGCGAGGTGTGTACGCAGGGCATCGATTCAGAGCGCGGCGCTTTCGTGCAGCAATTCGGCGGCAAGGCACTCGATGCGGCACTCCTGCGGATTCCGCTGGTCGGATTCCTGCCGCCCGACGATCCGCGCGTGATCAAGACGATGGACGCGGTCGCCCATGAACTGACGCTTGATGGGCTGGTGCGGCGCTATATTCCCGAGCACGCCCCCGACGGGCTTGCCGGCGACGAGGGCGCGTTTCTGATCTGCTC
>JAGXBG010000074.1 GCA_018971215.1 Alphaproteobacteria bacterium | reverse complement strand
CTGCGCTACATCCTCGGCTGCTTGTCGCTGATCGACGTGCTGCGCGATCCGCTGCGCTTCGTTTTCCGTCTGCACGCCAGCAACAACGCCGCGCGTCTGGGCGCCGATCTCACCGGCAAGGAGCTCGTCGAAATGCCGGCGGCCGCCGAGCCCAATCGCGTCCGCGTCCATTACGAACTCGTGGTCTCGTCGCGCGCGCCTCAGGTACAGCGGCGCAAGGGCACGCTCGCCAGCGCCATCAGCTGGGAATACGAGGTGCTGGTTCTGCCGCTTGCATCCGACGGCGAGACCGTCGACATGCTGATGGTCGGGATGTCGTGGATGGCACGCTGAGCGCGACTTACGCCGCTAAACCGGCGCGGCGATAATCGAACGCCACCGGCTCGATCTCGCCGCGGAAAATGGCGGCGACGCGCGCCTCGGACAGCGGCCCGCTGAATTGGGCGTTGCGCATGCGGATGCGCAGTTGCAACTGCGCCGTCACCAGTTCGCCGAGAAGCTTCCATTCGGCGTCGCTCAGACCTTCGGTGACGATGTTGGCGATGCCGCCGAGCATGTGGCCGAACTCGTCCTCGTAGACCAGCGCGCAGGCGGCGGCGATCGTGCCGTCGACGCCGCCTTTGCCGGCGAGCGCCATGCCTTCGCGGAACAGGCCGCAATAGCCGCCCTCGGTCAGCTTGCAGGCGCGCAGGCCGATCTCGCCGTGCTGCTCCTGGTGACGGAAGCGCAGCGCGGTGAGCGCGTCCTCCTCGGGCCAGCTTTCGAGCCGCTTGGGGTTGAGCCGCGGCGCGCCTGCCGGGCGCAATTCGTCGTAGACGTCGGCAAAGGCGCAATAATGGGCGAACTCGGCCTTGAAGCCTTCGAGCAGGTCGAGCATCTCGTGCCGATCGAAGCCGGTGTCGATCGCGTCGGCGCGGGCGACGATGTTCTTGAGCACGCCGAGGAAGATCCCGCCTTTGTCGTATTTGCCGACGCCCGAGCCCCAGAATTCCTTGAAGCATTGGCGCGACAGCCACAAGAGATCGGTCGCGCGCGTGCGCTTCGGCGACGTCCAATAGGTTCGCACGACTTCGGCTTCGCCCGCCCAATAAGGCGCGGCGAGATCGATCAGGCGTTGCAGCCTTGCGTCGACGGTCATGGCGGCCCTCCTGCGCCGATTATAGTTCGAAACCTAAGGAATTTTCAAAGCCCGGCGACGACGCAGCGGACGCGATCCACCGGCGGATCGGCCTCGACCGGCGCACGCCGCCGATCTAGGATGCCGCCACCCATTGGGGAGTAGCCGCCCGGCCGGTCCGGGCCATGCGTCAACACACTTGGCGACGATCGCCATGGCGCATGGGGCTCACGAGCATGGCGAGACCAACGGTCCGATCCTTCCGCTTGCTGGGCGGGAGGGGTCGGCCGTGGTCTTACCCCGCCTGGCCCGGATGCTCGCATGGAATCCCTTCTCGTCTCGTTTGCCACCGTGGCAGTCGCCGAGCTCGGCGACCGCACGCAGCTCATCGCCTTCATGCTCGCCGTGCGCTATCGCCGGCCGTGGCCGATCCTGGCCGGCATGTTGCTGGCAACCCTGGCGGCGCACGCGCTCGCCGGCATCGTCGGCCGCTCGTTCGGCGCCTTGCTGACGCCAGGAGTGGTCGACGGCGTCGTTGGGCTGGGGCTCGTCGCTATGGGCGTCTGGGCGCTCAAAGCCGACACGATCGACGGCGCGATTGCGGCCAAAAATCGCGGAGCGTTCGTTGCAACGCTGGTGACGTTTTTCATCGCCGAGATGGGCGACAAGACCCAGATCGCGACCGCGGCGCTCGCTGCCGGCTATCCGAACCTGTTCACGGTGATCGCCGGCTCAACGGCCGGACTTATGGCGGCGAACGTGCCGGTGGTGTTTCTCGGCAAGGAATTCGAGAAGCGACTGCCGATGCGGGCGATTCATGCCGGCGCCGCAGTCCTGTTCGGCATGCTCGGGGTGCTGTTCCTGGCGCGGGCGGTCGCGTATTTTGCCGGATCGCCGTAGCGGTATCGACCGCGCCGGCCCGATTTGTTAGGACTGGCGCGCAAACCGCGAGATTCCGCCGCTGCATGGCCCTCACGCTTTACAACACGCTGACCCGCCGCAAGGAGGAGTTCGCGCCGCTCGATCCGGCGAACGTCCGCATGTATGTCTGCGGGCCGACGGTTTACGACTTTGCGCATATCGGCAACGCCCGGCCGGTGATCGTCTTCGACGTGCTCTACCGCATGCTGCGCGACCGCTACGGCGCCGGCCACGTCAAGTACGCGCGCAACATCACCGACGTCGACGACAAGATCAACGCCGCCGCCAAGGCCAACGGCGAGCCGATCGCGGCGCTCACCGCGCGCACCGCCGCGGCGTTCCACGAAGACGTTGCCGCGCTCGGCTGCCTGCCGCCCGATGTCGAGCCGCGTGCGACGCAGCACATCGCCCCGATGACCCGCATGGTCGAGGCGCTGATCGCTTCGGGCCACGCGTATGTCGCCGAAGGCCACGTGCTGTTCGCGGTGCCGAGCATGCCGGATTACGGGCGTTTATCGCGTCGGGATCGGGATGAATTGATCGCCGGCGCGCGCGTCGAGGTCGCGCCCTACAAGCGCGATCCCGCCGATTTCGTGCTGTGGAAGCCGTCGCCGCCGGACCTGCCGGGCTGGGACAGTCCGTGGGGCCGCGGCCGGCCAGGCTGGCATCTCGAATGCTCGGCAATGAGCGAAGTCCATCTCGGCGAGACCTTCGACATCCACGGCGGCGGGCTCGATCTCATCTTTCCGCACCACGAGAACGAGATCGCGCAAAGTGTGTGCGCCCATCGCGGCAAGCCGTTCGTCAAATTCTGGCTGCACAACGGCTTCGTCACGGTGAACGGCGCCAAGATGGCGAAATCCGAAGGCAATTTCGTCACCATTCGCGACGTGCTGAAGCAGGCGCCGGGCGAGGCGGCGCGGCTCGCCATGCTGACCGCGCATTACCGCGACCCGCTCGACTGGACCGCCGAGCGTCTGACCGAAGCCAAGCGCACGCTCGACCGGTTCTATCTCGCGCTGCGTGCGGTCGAAGACGTGCCAGCGACGGGGCAGGGCGCGAAGGCGCGCGGCGCGCTCGACGACGATCTCAACACGCCGTTGGCGTTGGCTGCATTGCACGAGGATCTGGCGGCGCTCAACAAAGCCCAGACCCGGGCGGAAAAATCGCGTCTGAAGGGTGCGCTCTTGGACTCCGGCGTGCTGCTTGGGATTTTGCAGCAGGAACCCGAGTCGTGGCTGAAGGGCGCCAGCAGCGACTCTGGCGCGGCCGAGATCGAGGCGCAGATCGCCGCGCGCAACGCCGCACGCAAGGTGCGGAACTTCGCCGAGGCCGATCGCATCCGCAACGATCTCGCGCTCAAGGGCATTCTGCTGGAGGATGGTCCCGGCGGCACCACCTGGCGACGGGCAGGGTAGAGCTGTGCGGTTTTGGATCGTGGAATTTCCCCTCACCCTTCCCTCTCCCCGCAAGCGGGGAGAGGGTTGCTTTGAGCTGGCGAGCGATCAGCGAGCCTTGCTCAAAGCTGGGTGAGGGGTGTGATTGCGCAGGAGGCACCCATGGTCAAGGCAGTTTGGAACGGCGAGACGATTGCCGAAAGCGACCAGACGGTGGTTGTCGAAGGCAACCATTATTTTCCGCAAGAGGCGGTGAATTGGTCGGCGCTCAAGCCGAGCGCCTCGGCCTATACCTGCCCGTGGAAAGGCGATGCGCGCTACTTCACGATTGCCGCCGGCGGCAAGGAGAATATCGACGCCGCTTGGAGCTATCCCGATCCGAAGCCGGCGGCGGCGCAGATCAAGGGCCGCATCGCCTTCTGGAAAGGCGTGCAGGTTTCATAAGTTACGCGGCCACGCTCATGTCACGCCGCCGTGACCCAATCCCGGCTGGCGTGCAACCCCGTCGCCCGTATAATCGTTCTACACCGAGCGTCTGAGCCACAACGACAACAATGGCGCTGTGCGTGGGAGGGGTAATGGCCCTGGCGGCCGGCAGGACGGCGCACGCCGAGAATCGCGATGCTTGGCGCGCGCGTTTCGCGCATTGCCGCGCGCGCAGCGAGGCGCTGGCCGCGCCGCTGCTGCCCGAGGATCAGGTCGTGCAGTCGATGCCCGACGTCAGCCCGACCAAGTGGCATCTTGCGCACGTCACCTGGTTCTGGGAGACGTTCCTGCTGGCGCCGCATCTCGCCGGCTATCGCGTCTTCGATCCGGCCTATAACCATCTGTTCAACTCCTATTACGAGGCGATGGGGCCACGCCACCCGCGGCCGGCGCGCGGCTTGCTGTCGCGGCCGGGCGTCGCCGAGATCGCGCGCTATCGCGCGCACGTCACGGCGGCGATGGAGCGGCTGATCGCGACCGCGGACACGGCGGCCTTCGCTGCGTTCGCGCCGCTGATCGATCTCGGCGTCGCGCACGAAGAGCAACATCAGGAGTTGATCCTGATGGACATCAAGCACGTCTTCGCCCAGAACCCGCTCAAGCCGGCGTACCAATCGCCGGCACCCAAGGCGGCGCGCGCAGCGCCGCCGCTCGAATGGCAGAATTTCGCCGGCGGCTTGGTCGAGATCGGGCATGAGGGCGCCGGCTTCGCCTTCGACAACGAAGGTCCGCGCCACAAGGTCTGGCTCGAACCGTTTCGCCTGGCGACCCGGCTCGTCACCAACGGCGAATATCTCGCTTTCGTCGCCGACGGCGGCTATCGCCGGCCCGAGTTCTGGTTGAGCGACGGCTGGGCTGCGGTCAATGCCTCGGCCTGGGAAGCGCCGCTTTATTGGCAACGCCCCCCTAAAAAGATCGATGGGACCGAGCGCTGGTTCGAGTTCACGTTGTCCGGCTTGGCGCCGCTCGATCCGTTTGCGCCGGTGGTGCATGTCAGCCACTACGAGGCCGACGCTTTCGCGCGCTGGGCCGGCCGGCGGTTGCCGACCGAGGCCGAATGGGAAACCGCGGCCGCCGGGCTGCCGGTCGAAGGCAATTTCCTCGACAGCAATGTGTTGCATTCAATCGCCCCCCACCCATTCCCGCCCTCTCGAGGGGGTAGGGAGGGGGTGAGTGCTGGCGCTGGCGAAATGCCGTCCACGTCTGCGCTGCTCCAGATGTTCGGCGATTGCTGGGAATGGACGCAGAGCGCCTACGCGCCCTATCCGGGTTTCCGCGCGCTCGCCGGCGCCATCGGCGAATACAACGGCAAGTTCATGTCGGGTCAGATGGTGCTTAAAGGCGGATGCGCCGTCACGCCGTCCGGCCACGTCCGCGCCAGCTACCGCAATTTCTTCCCGCCCGCCGCGCGTTGGTGCTTCGGCGGCATTCGTCTTGCGGAGGATGGTTGATGCCGAATGGAACGCTCGCCGCCTATCTCGATTTCGCGCCGCGCGAGGAGAGCTTCCGCGACGTCGCGCTTGCAGGATTGACGCGCCACCGCAAGGCGATTCCGTGCCGCTTTCTCTATGACGCGCCGGGCTCGGCGCTGTTCGAGCGCATTTGCGAACTGCCGGAATACTACGTCACCCGCGCCGAAACCGCGCTGCTGGCGGAACGCGCCGGCGAGATCGCGGCGCGCATCGGTCCGCGCGCGCGGCTGATCGAATTCGGCAGCGGCGCCAGCACCAAAGTGCGGCTGCTGCTCGAGGCGCTCGACAAGCCGTCGTCCTACGTGCCGATCGACATTTCGGGCGGCATGCTGCATCCGGCGGCATCGGCGATTGCCGCCGATTTCCCGGCGCTCGAAGTGATCGCGGTCTGCGCCGACTATATGGATCCGTCGCGCCTGCCGACGCTGGTGGCGGCGACGCGCGACCGCCGTGTCGGATTTTTCCCCGGATCGACAATCGGCAACCTGACGCCGGACGAGGCGGTGCGCTTCCTGCGCGGCTGCCGCACGCTGTTGGGGCCGGGCGGCGCGATGATCGTCGGCGCCGATCTCAAGAAGGACCCGCGCGCGCTGCACGCCGCGTACAACGACGCCGCCGGCGTCACTGCGCAGTTCACGCTCAATCTCCTGGCGCGCATGAACCGCGAGCTCAGCGCCGATTTCAACCTGAAACGCTTCGCCCACGAGGCGGTCTACAACGAAGGCGCCGGCCGCGTTGAAATCTACATCCGCAGCCTCATGGATCAGCTCGTCACCATATCCGGCCGGCGTGTCGCCTTCGTCGCCGACGAGCGCATGCATATCGAATATTCCTACAAGTTCACCATCGACGAATTCCGCCGCTTGGCGGCACGCGCCGGCTTCAAGCCGCTCGACTGCTGGACCGATTCCGAGGACCGCTTCAGCGTGCACTATTTGGTGGCGTGAGCCACCGCGCAGGAATGATCCTGCAGGCTTTCGCCGTGGGCGACATCGCCGCGCAGTAAATCGGCGCGATCCGCGAGCAGGATGAATCCAGGCTTGCCGGCGAAGGTCGCACCGGCGACGACGAGCGTGTAAGCGCCCATATTGGCGCGCGCCTCGGGCACTTGGTCGGCCAGTGTCCGGAACGGATTGACGCCATCGAGGTCGGGTATGAGCAGCCGGCGCGCGATGTAATTGTGGCCGGCGAGCGCGACGGGGAAGGGCTGCCATGTGTCGCCGATGGCGGCGCGATGCTGCACCAGCGTGTCGCGCACGTCGACGCGCAGGCAATCGACGTGGATATGCAGCTGATTCTGCGACCGGCCGTAGATCGAGTTGACCGCGAGCGATAGGTCGCTGCGCGTGAGCTGCGCCGGCACGCGCACCTGGACGAAGCGTCGTGCCGACCATGCGTCCTGCATGTAGCCGGTTGCGCGCGGCGTCAGGAGCGCTGCGCTCTCGATGCCGGTGATGCGCGTCGTCGGAATCACCAGGAACTGGGTCGCGCCGACGCGGTCCTTGAGCACGACATAGCCGCGCGCGAGATCGACCAGCGTGCACGGCGACGGATCGTGATGGCCGATCTGGTTCGGAACGCATTCGTCGTGGACGATGCGCCACAGCGCCAGCGGGTCGGCGTGGGCGTTTGCGGCCCAGGCGGCGAGCGCGATCAGCAACGCGCCGAGCGCGCAAAATCTGGCCGCCCGGCGCGCCACCGCGATTACAATCCCATGAACGGCTTGAACTGGCGGAGCAGCGTCGGCCACAGCACGATGTATTCTTCGACGTTCGCGGTGCTGCCACGGGCGATCCGGGCGTCCATTTCCGCCCACAGCGTGTTGTCGGCAGACACGTAGGCGCGCAGGAACGGGTAGGTCCGGTTCCAGTCGTTGAGCCGCTCGGGCGTCAGCTTGGCGTCGCCTTTGGCGTTCGACCAGCCGGCTTGAAACTTCACGTCGCGGCAATGATCGCCGTTGCACGCGTCGAACCTGACGTCGAACCCGACGCCGGCAACGCGGCCGTTGATGATCGGTTGGCCGTCGCTGCTCTGACTGAGCTTGGGCGACATTTCATGTTGCGCCAAAAGCTGCGCCACCTCGGCGGGCGTGATGCCTTCGGCCGGCACCGGCGCCGAGTTGACCAAGGCCGACGCCGGCGACGCCCGCAACGCGGCCAGCGCGACAGCGAAAATCAACACGCGTTTCATGCGTTCTCCCCTTGTCAGAACCCTTGCGGACTATCGGCTGAAAGCCGGTGCGGGATCAATCGGCACTGCGCGCGTTCGAACGCCTGAGGATAGCTGCTTAACCCGTTCCTGCGGCTCGACTTTCCGACATCCGATCACTAGGATGCCGGGCCATGGCGGGCGAACGCATCTATCTCTACGACACGACGCTGCGCGACGGCGCGCAGACGCAAGGCGTCGATTTCGGCGTGCCCGACAAGCTCGCGATCGCGCGCGAGCTCGACCAGCTCGGCATCGACTACATCGAAGGCGGCTGGCCGGGCGCCAATCCGACCGACGACGCATTCTTCGCGCAGCTTCCCAAGTTGCGCCGCGCGCGGCTTACGGCCTTCGGTATGACGCGCCGCTCCGGCCGCAGCGCCGCCAACGATCCGGGCCTCGCCGCGGTGCTCTCGTCGGGCGCACGGGTGGCGACGCTGGTGGGAAAATGCTGGGATTTCCACGCCAAGGTCGCGCTCAATGTCAGCGCCGAGGAAAACCAGGCGATGATCGCGGACTCGGTGGCGCTCGCGGCAACGAAGCTCGACGAGGTGATTTTCGACGCCGAGCATTTCTTCGACGGCTACAAGGCCGATCCGAAATTCGCGCTCGGCTGCATCGCGGCGGCGCTCAAGGCGGGCGCGCGCTGGATCGTGCTGTGCGACACCAACGGCGGCACGCTGCCGCACGAGATCGAGAAGATCGTCGGCGAGGTGGTGAAGACGGTGCCCGGCGACCGGCTCGGCATCCATTGCCACAACGACACGGAAACCGGCGTCGCCAATTCGCTGGCCGCGGTGCGCGCCGGCGTGCGCCACGTCCAGGGCACGCTCAACGGGTTGGGCGAGCGTTGCGGCAACGCCAATCTGATTTCGATCATCCCCAGCCTGATGCTCAAGATGGGCTTCAAGACCGGCGTCGACGCCGAGGGCCTGAAGCACCTGACGCACGTTTCGCATTTCCTCGACGAGCGCTTGAACCGCGCGCCCGATCGCCACGCCGCCTATGTCGGCGAAAGCGCCTTCGCGCACAAAGGCGGGCTGCACGTCTCGGCGGTGGAAAAAGACCCGCGCTCCTACGAACATATCGACCCCGATCTGGTCGGCAATCATCGCCACATCGTCGTCTCGGACCAGGCCGGGAAATCCAACCTGCTGGCGCGGTTGCGCGAGATCGGCATCGAGGTGAAGCCCGACCACCCCAAGCTCGGCGCGCTGCTCGACGACGTCAAAAAGCGCGAATTCGAGGGCTATGCCTATGACGACGCCGGCGCCTCGTTCGAGCTTTTGGCGCGGCGCGCGCTCGACAGCGTGCCGGAATATTTCCAGCTGCAAAGCTTCCGCGTGCTGGACGAGCGCCGCTGGAACGCCAAGGGCAAACTCGTCACGTTGTCGGAAGCGACGATCAAGATCAGCGTCAAGGGTCAGCCGGGCATGACCGTCGCCGAAGGCAACGGCCCGGTCAACGCGCTCGACGCGGCGCTGCGCGAGGCGCTGCTGCCGGCGTTTCCCGAAGTCGCCGAGATCCGGCTGACCGATTACAAGGTGCGCATCCTGACGCCGCAGGACGCCACCGGCGCGGTGACGCGCGTGATGATCGAGACCACCGACCGCGACGGCACGGTATGGTCGACGTGCGGCGTCTCGACCAACGTCATCGACGCGTCCTACAACGCGCTGCACGACTCCCTGACCTACAAGCTCTGGCGCGCGGGCCGGCGGGGCTGACTTTTTGTCGTGCGCCATCATTTGAAGACAACCCCTCACCCAGCTTTGAGTAAGGCGCGGCTGCGCCTCGCCAACTCAAAGCAACCCTCTCCCCCTCAAGGGGGAGAGGGAAGGGTGAGGGGGTGTCTGCGCTGATCTCATGGCCGGCACGGATCGGCGCCGGACGCGGCTTTCGGGCGGTCCCGCGATCGTCCTGGTCGAGCCGCAGCTCGGCGAGAACATCGGCACTGTGGCGCGCGCCATGTACAATTGCGGCCTTACCGATTTGCGCCTGGTGAAGCCGCGCGACGGCTGGCCCAACAAGAAGGCAGTTGCCGCCGCGTCGGGCGCCGACGCCGTGCTCGACAAGGCGCGGCTTTACGACAGCGTCGAAGACGCAATCGCCGATCTGCGCCGCGTCTATGCGACGACCGCGCGCGACCGTTACATGGTGAAGCGCATCCTGACGCCGCGCTTTGCGGCCGGCGAAATGCGCGCGTTGATGGCGGCGGGCGAGGGCTGCGGCATCCTGTTCGGGCCGGAGCGCACCGGCCTCGTCAACGAGCACGTCGCGCTGGCCGAATGCGTGATCTCGGTGCCGCTCAACCCGGCGTTCTCGTCGCTCAACCTGGCGCAGGCGGTACTCATCGTCGGCTACGAATGGTTCGCTGCCGGCGACGAAACCCTGCCGGCGCAACTCGCCACCGGCCATTCCAAGCCGGCGACCAAGGACCGGCTCGTCGCGTTCTTCGAGCATCTCGAAGAGGCGCTCGACGACAGCGGCTTCATGCGCAACGCCGAAAAGCGGCCGTCGATGGTGCGCAACCTGCGCAACCTGTTCCAGCGCGCGCAATGCACCGACCAGGAGCTGCGCACGCTGCACGGCGTGGTGACTTCCTTTGTCGGCCCGCGCCAGCGGAAAGCGAAGAAGACTTAGTGCAGTCACGGCTTGCCCGCGGGCGGCAGGTTCTCTATATCCAGTCCATCGGCATGACGCCGATCCGGTCGCAGCCTACCCGGTCAAAACAAGGAGCCCCGATTGAACGACGACCCATTGCGCGCGTTGCTCGCCGCATCTGCCGCGGTCTGAGCCGCCATGTACGTCATCGCCAAGCGTTTCGCGTTCTCCGCCTCACACGTCATCGGCGGGTTGGCGGCCGGCCACCCTTGCGGCCGCCTGCACGGCCACAATTACGAGGTCGAGGTCGAGCTGCGGCGTCCAGCCCTCGACGTCACCGGCTTCGTGCGCGACTTCCACGAGCTTGCCGCGCTCAAGGCGTTCATCGACGCGACGCTCGACCATCGCCACCTCAACGACGTGCTCGGTCACGACCGCACCACCACCGAGGTGCTGGCGAAGTGGCTTTACGACTGGTGCAAAGAGCGCTGGCCCGAGACTGCCGCGGTGCGCGTCGGGGAAACACCGCGGAGCTGGGCCGAATATCGGCCATGACGCAGACCATTGCCGTCAGTGAAATCTTCGGCCCGACGGTTCAGGGCGAGGGGCCCTTGATCGGTCGGCCGACCGTATTCGTGCGTACCGGCGGATGCGACTACCGCTGCCGATGGTGCGACACGCTGTACGCGGTGCTGCCCGAGCATCGCGACGAATGGACGTCGCTCACGGCCGAAGAGATCGCCGCCCGGATCGGCGAGCTGACCGCCGGAAAGCCCGTGTTGGTGACGGTGTCGGGCGGCAATCCGGCGTTGCAGCCGCTGGCGCCGCTCATCGCCCTGGGTCGTCGCGCCGGCTATCGTTTCGCGCTCGAGACGCAAGGCAGCGTCGCGCGCGACTGGTTTGCCGCTCTCGACTGGCTGATCGTCAGTCCCAAGCCGCCGTCGTCGGGCATGGTGACCGATTGGGAGGCCTTCGAGGCCTGTTTGGCGGCGGCGGGCGACGCACCGCGCCGGGCGCTGAAGATCGTGATCTTCGACGAGGGCGACTATGCCTATGCGCGCGCAACGGCCGCGCGCTTTCCGAGCTTGCCGGTCTATCTCCAAACCGGAAACCCCGCACCCGAGCTCGGACGCGACGATCCGTTGGGCGTCGAGGCCGATTTCGACGCGTTGCGCCGCCAGACGCGTTGGCTTATCGAGCGGGTTGCGTCCGACCGCTGGTTCGACGTGACGGTGTTGCCGCAACTTCATGTCCTCGTTTGGGGCAACCGGCGCGGTGTCTAATCTGATCTACAAGATCGTGCCGGTGGCTTTGTGGCGCGCGGCCGAACGCGACGGCGTTTTCCACGGCGCGCCGGTGGATCGGCGCGACGGCTATATCCATCTGTCGACGGCGGCGCAGGTGCGCGAGACCGCGTCGCGGCATTTCTCGGGCCAGGCCGATCTGCTGCTGGTCGCCTACGATGGGGCCGACCTCGGTCCGGCCCTCAAGTGGGAACCGTCGCGCGGCGGCGCGCTGTTCCCGCATTTCTATGGCACGCTCGATCCGCGTGCCGCGCGCTGGGCGCAGCCGTTGCCGCTCGGCCGCGACGGCACGCACGTCTTCCCGACGCTCGAAGAAGGCGGTCGAGATTAAATCCCCTCACCCAGCGTTGAGTAAGGCTCGGCTGTCGCCTCGCCAACTCAAAGCAACCCTCTCCCCCTTCA
>JAGXBG010000226.1 GCA_018971215.1 Alphaproteobacteria bacterium | reverse complement strand
GCCATAAGCCGCCATGCCGGCCGCCAGCCGCGGCTCCAGCGCCGGCCGCGCCGCAACGTTGACGATACGGCCGCCCTGTCCCGTCCGGCGCAGCGCACGCACCGCGGCGGCACAGCACAGATGGCAGGTGACGAGATTCATCTCGATCATTTTGAGGATGTCGGCCTTTTTGGTGTCACCGACCGTGGTCATGGCGAAGCCGCCAGCGAGATGGATCGACGCCCACAGCGCGCCGGCGCCGTCATAGACGCGCGCCACGTCGCTTTCGCTGACCAGATCGACAGGGCCGACCAGCGTCACCCGGTCCTTGAGCGGAAACTGCGCCGCCTCGGCCGCGTGGATATACGGCACGACGCAGGCGGCGCCGCGTGCCAACAGCGCCTCGACCACCGCCCGGCCGAGGGCGCCGGTGCCACCAGTGACGACGACGGTGCGGCCGTGATAATCGGTCATCCACCGCGAGTGTAACGGATCGAACCTGTCCCTTCCATGAATGCAAAACCCGCCGATGCCCGCGCCACCGCGCTTGCGCTGCTCAATGCCGTGCTGGCGCGGCGGACACCGCTTGACCAGGCGCTGGCGGAGAACCGTACCCTCGGCGCGCTGAGTCCGCGCGATCGCGCCTTCGCGCGGCTGCTGACCGCGACGGTTCTGCGCCGACTGGGCCAGCTCGACGACGCGCTGGCGCGCTGCCTGGCGCGGCTGGTGAATCCGGGCACGGTCCGCGACATCCTGCGGCTGGGTGCGGCGCAGCTGCTGTTCCTCGATACGCCGCCGCACGCCGCGGTCGCGACATCCGTCGACCTCGCCGCCGCCAACGCGCCGGCGATGAAGGGTCTGGTCAACGCCATCCTGCGCCGGCTGGCGCGCGAAGGTGCGGACATCCTCATGCAGCAGGATGCGGCGCGGCTCGATACGCCCGACTGGCTGTGGCAAAGCTGGAACGCCAGCTACGGCGAGGCGACCGCACGTGAAATCGCCGCGGCGCATTGGCGCGAAGCGCCGCTCGATCTGTCGGTCAAGGTGGACGCACCCGCCTGGGCGGCGAAGCTCGAAGCCAAGGCGCTGCCGACCGGCACGCTGCGCCGTGCGCCCGGCGGCCTGATCGAGGATCTGCCGGGTTATAGCGACGGCGCGTGGTGGGTGCAGGACGCCGCTGCCGCTCTACCAGTCCGTCTGCTCGGCAATGTCGGCGGCGCAACCGTCGCCGATCTGTGCGCCGCGCCCGGCGGCAAGACGGCGCAGCTCGCCGCTGCCGGCGCGCACGTCATCGCGCTCGATCAGTCCGCGGCACGGCTCAAGCGGCTGCGCGACAATCTTACGCGGCTCAAGCTGGCCGCCGAATGCGTCGCCGCCGACGCCACGACCTGGCAGCCGGTCGAGCCATTGCGCTTCATCCTGCTCGACGCGCCGTGCACTGCGACCGGCGCGATCCGCCGCAATCCCGACGTGCCGCACCTCAAATCACCGACCGACGTCGTGCGCCTCGCCGCACAGCAGGATCGCCTGCTGGCCAATGCCGTCCGCGCCCTGGCGCCGCACGGCTTGCTGGTCTATTGCGTCTGCTCGCTCGAAGCCGAGGAAGGTCCGGCGCGCATCGCGCGGCTGCTCGATGAGGGCGCGCCGGTCGAGCGCCGGCCGATCGCGCCGGTCGAGATCGCCGAACTTGCCGATTGCATCACGCCCGACGGCGATCTGCGCACGCTGCCGTGCCAGCTTGCCGCCGACGGCGGCTTCGACGGCTTCTATGCCTGCCGCCTCGTGCGCAAGCCTTGAAGCCGCCCGGCATCCCTGTTAGTCAGGCCGCATGCGGCAGACGATCCGAATCGCGCCCTCGATCCTGTCGGCCGATTTCGCGCGACTCGGCGCCGAGGTCGAGGCCGTCACCGCCGCCGGTGCCGACTACATTCACGTCGACGTGATGGACGGCCATTTCGTTCCGAACCTGACCATCGGTCCGGCGGTGGTGAAGGCGCTGCGGCCGCACACGAAATTAACGCTCGACGTCCATCTGATGATCGCGCCGGTGGACCCCTATATCGAGGATTTCGCCAGGGCCGGCGCCGACATCATCACCGTCCATCCCGAAGCCGGACCGCATCTCCACCGCACGGTTCAGCTGATCAAATCGCTCGGCAAGAAGGCCGGCGTCGCGCTCAATCCGGCCACGCCGGTCGATGCGGTCGATTATGTGATCGGCGACCTCGATCTGGTGCTGGTGATGAGCGTCGATCCCGGCTTCGGCGGCCAGAGTTTCATCCCGGCGGCGCTCGACAAGATCCGTGCCGTGCGCCAACGCATCGACGAGACCCGCCGTGCGATCGATCTAGAGGTCGATG
>JAGXBG010000073.1 GCA_018971215.1 Alphaproteobacteria bacterium | reverse complement strand
ACCAAGCCGTTCGAGCCGCGCGAACTGGTGCTGCGCATCCGCAACATCCTGCAGCGCGCCGCCGGCGAGGCCGAGCGCAAAGCCGTCCTGCGCCTCGGCGAATATCGTCTCGATCTGCGGCGCGGAGAGCTGCGCCGTGGCGAGGAGTCAGTGCGTCTAACGAGCGCCGAGCAGTTGCTGTTGGCCGCGCTGGCGTCGCAACCGGGCGAGGCAGTGTCGCGCGAGGCTCTGGCCGAGGCGACCCAACTCGGCGGCAATTTGCGCGCGGTCGACGTGCAGATGACGCGGCTGCGGCGCAAGATCGAGCGCGATCCGCGCTTCCCGCGCTATCTCCAGACGGTCCGAGGAACAGGTTATGTCCTCAAGCCCGATTGAACGCCGCGACGAGGGCATCGAATTGCTGTCGGACGCGGCGGCGCGGCGCGCGCTCGGCCTCGACAGCCACCGGCGTTGGTTCAAGCGCATGCTGCCGCGCTCGCTCTATGGCCGCTCGCTGCTGATCCTGATCCTGCCGTTGGTGCTGGCGCAGTCGATCGCCACCTGGATCTTCTACGACCGGCATTGGGAAACAGTGGCGCGCCGCCTGTCGACCTCGGTGGCCGCCGACATTGCCCTGACGCTCGACTCGCTGGCCAGCGCGACGACCGACAGCCAGCGCGCAGCGGTTTTCCGTCGTGCAGCCGACGACACCGAGCTGGTCTACAGCTTTCACGCCGGCGCCACTCTGCCCAAGAACGTGCAACAAACCGACGGTTCGCGCATCGAAGAGACGCTGGCGCACGCCGTCACCGAACGCGTCGGCCTGCCGTTCGTGATCAGCGGCGAATACGCCGACCGCGACATCCTGGTGTCGGTTCAGACCGCCGACGGCGTGCTGCTGGCGGTGGTGCCGCGCGAGCGGCTGTTCACGCCCACGACCTACATTTTCATCATGTGGATGGTCGGCTCGTCGCTGGTGCTGTTCGCCATCGCGTCGGTGTTCATGCGCAACCAGATCAAATCGCTCCGACGGCTGGCGGTCGCGGTCGACGATTTCGGCAAAGGCCGCGACGTGCCGAACTTCAAGGTCGAAGGCGCCACCGAGGTACGGCAGACCGGCATGGCCTTTCTCCGCATGCGCGACCGCATCCAGCGCGCGATCACCCAGCGCACCGAAATGCTGGCCGGCGTGTCGCACGATTTGCGCACGCCGTTGACGCGGATGCGGCTGGCGCTCGAACTGCAGAAGGACGATCCGCGCACCACCGAGCTCAAAGCCGACGTCGCGGCGATGGAGCGGATGATCCAGGGCTATATCGATTTCGCGCGCGGCGAAGGCAGCGAGCAGACGCGGCCGGTCGATCTGGTGGCGTTGATTCGCGCGCTGGTCGCGGGTCTGGGCCAGGCCGGCGCGCCGGTGATGATGGCGCTGCCCGAAGACTGCGCCCTGCCGCTGCGGCCCGACGCCATGCATCGCTGTCTCGGCAATTTGATCGCCAATGCACGGCGCTACGGCGCACATGTCTGGGTGACCGTCATCGAGAGCAACGCGCTCGTCGAAGTGCTGGTCGACGACGATGGACCGGGCATCCCGCCCGCCGACCGCGAAGCGGTTTTCCGGCCGTTCTTCCGGCTCGACCCGTCGCGCAATCCGGAAACCGGCGGCACCGGCCTCGGGCTCGCCATCGCCCGCGACGTGGTGCGCGTCCACGGCGGCGAGATCGTGCTCGAGGATTCGCCGCATGGCGGCTTGCGCGCGCGCGTGCGATTGCCGAAATAGCGGCATGGACCTCACCTTCATCGGCAGCGGCGACGCATTCGGCAGCGGCGGCCGGTTCAACACCTGCTTCCTGGTGCGCGGCACCAATCGTCGCTTCCTGATCGACTGCGGCGCGACCGCGCTGGTGGCGCTGAAACGCGCGTCGGTCGACCTCAATGCGCTCGACGGCGTCGTCCTGACTCACCTCCACGGTGACCATTTCGGCGGCCTGCCGTTTCTGCTGCTCGACGCCCAGCTGATGAGCAAGCGGGCGCGGCCGATCTTCATCTGGGGACCGGAAGGAACCGAAGCGCGGCTCGCGGCGCTGCGCGAGGCGCTGTTTCCCGGCTCGTCCAAAGCGGCGCTCAAATTCGCGATCGAATTCGCGGCCCATCGGCCAGGCGAACGCCGCGACGGCAACGGCATCGCCGTGACGCCCTACCCGGCCGCCCATTCCGCCGGCGCACCGTGCTTTTCAGTGCGAACCGAATGCGACGGCAAAATCGTCGCCTACTCCGGCGACACCGCCTGGACCGAATCGTTGGTCGACGCGGCGCGCGGCGCCGATTTGTTCATTTGCGAATGCAGCAGCTTCGAGCGCGATCTGCCGGGCCATCTGAGCTGGCGGACGCTGGCCGCGCGGCTACCGTCGATCGGCGCGAAGCGCGTCGTCCTCACGCACATGAACCCCGACATGCTGGCCCAGGCGGCACAGCTCGGGATCGAGACCGCCACCGACGGATTGACACTGACCGTTTGACTTCGGTGCCGGAAAGAAAAAGGGCCGTCCGGGGGTGGGACAGCCCTTTCACATCCGTTTCGGCGCGGCCTCTGCGGAGGAGCCGCACCGACACGGTTACTTCGTAACGCGCTTCTTGGCCTCGTCGCGAATCTCTTCGAAACCCTGGGCGACGCGCTTGGCGACGACGTCGAAAGCCTCGGTGTTGGCTTTGGCGAGCATCAACGCCAGTTCGCGGGTATTGGCGAGGCTGCGCTCGAACGTCTGTTTCAACAGCTCGGCCTGCTTGGCGATGCGCTCTTCGGGCGCCGTCGGCTGCACGATATCGCGCAGCACCGTCGACACCTCGTCGATCGCCTCGCGGGCAATCTCGACCTGGCGCCGGGCCACGGCCTGCACGCCCTCGACCGCGAGCTGATTCGCCTGAGTCAGCGCTTCGATGTTCTTGCGCTGGCTGGCGAGTGCGGCTTCGACGTCGAAGCCGGGCAACGTGAAGCCGGCAAACGCCTTGCTGAAATCCGTATCCAGGAAAGTCTGTCGGCTATCCATGGTGTGGGTCCTCGGTTGGGAGTGCAGCTTTATGCTGCACTGCACAATGACGAATATGATCTCCCGGGTAAGGTCCGTCAAGGGCCAAAAACACCAAGGCCGCCGAATTTTGCGGCGCAACAATATTTCAATATAAGTTCAACAAAAACGGACGGCGCTAAAGCCCTAGGAACGGCTCGATCAACGACAACCGGCGATCCAGCACGGCCATGGTCTTGCCGAGGTCCTGGCTGTCGTCACGCAGGAACACGACGAGAACGGAAAGATAGGCCAGGACCAAGATCCGGCGTTTGGCCAGACCGGCGACGCCGGCGGTCGGCACGCCCGCCGCTTCGAGCATCCATCCCATCGAGGCGAGCAACCGCTTCAGCGCCAGGAGCGCGGCCGGATCACCGAGACTATCCCAGGCCATTGAGCGGACTGCCTTGCGGTGCGGCTTCAGGGCCTCAAACCGCCGCATCAGCAGATCGAACAGCCGGTCCTTCGGTTTCTCGTCCTTGTCCGGCGCCGGTCCGGCGAGCGCGATCCGATCGAAATGGCGCACGCAGGCCGCCAGGATGGCGCCGCGCGAGCGCAGCTGGGCATGGAGATCGGCGAGCGACAATCCGGCCGCCCGTGCGATGTCGCTCAGCGTCGTCCGCCGCCAGCCCTGGCTGTCAGCCAGTTCGAGCGCCGCCTCGACGATCCGGCCTTCGGTATCGCTGGACGCGGCCTGCCGCCGCGGTGCGGCGCGCTTGGACGCAGTTCTACGGCGTGTCGCCATGACCGCAGCTTAGCGCAAGCCGCGACCGCCGCCAAATTGCGGCGCCGAATCCTTATTGGGCCAGTTCGCGCGAACGCCGCGTCGCCGCGGCGACCGCGTCGCGGATGAGCCGGGCGAACCCGTTCCCGGCCATCAGTACGTCGAGCGCGGCGCGCGTGGTGCCACCGGGGCTGGTCACCGCCTCGCGTAACTGCGCCGGACCGTGCTTCGCGACGCGCGCCAGCTCGCCGGCGCCGGCGACGGTGGCAATCGCCAACCGGCGCGCGAGTTTGGGAGAGAGCCCCTGCGCTGCCGCGGCCTCGGCCAGGCACTCGATGAACAGGAAGACATAGGCCGGACCGCTGCCCGAAACTGCGGTCACCGGATCGAGTAGCGCTTCGTCTTCGACCCAGGCGATTTCGCCGACGGCGCCGAGCAGCTTGCCGCACAAGATGCGCGCCGGCCGGCTCACCGCCGGTCCGGCGCAAGCGACCGTCATGCCGCGGCCGATCGCCGCCGGCGTGTTCGGCATCGCGCGCACCAACGCGGCGTCCGCACCGAGAAGCCGCGCCATGCCGCCGAGCGTCTTGCCGGCGGCGATCGACAGCATCACGGCGCCGCTTTCGGCAAACCGGCGATAGGGCGGCACGACCGCGTCGAACATCTGCGGCTTGATCGCGAACGCTACGGCCGCGGGCTTGAGCGTACGCGGCAGCCGATCGGCCGAGGCGTAATAGCGCGCGCCACGCACACGACGGGCCGGCAACGGCTCGACGACATGAAAGGGTCCGCCGACGCGCTGTTTGATCCAACCGGCAAGCAGGGCGCTGCCCATCTTGCCGCAACCGACCAGCAGCACCGTCGCGGAACGGGCGCGCCGACGGCTCACGCCTCGCCGACCGGATCGATCATCGCCGAAGCGATCGCCTCCTGGGCCGACTTGCCGCCCCAGACCACGAGCTGGAACGCGGGATAGAACCGCTCGCACTCGGCCAGCGAGATATCCACCAGATCCTCGATCTGCTCGACGCTGGCGCCGTGGGCGCCGCGCAGCAGCACGCCCTGGCGGAAGGCGGGGCTCTTGTCGTCAGCGAAATCGAAATGACCGATCCACAGCCGCTCGTTGACCACAGCCAACAGCTCATGCGCGGCGGGACGGCGGCCGCGCGGCACTTTGAGCTCGAAGCTGCAGGAATATTGCAAGGCGTTGACCGACGGCTCCCAGACGAAATGCAGGCGATAAGAGCACCAGCGGCCGACGACCTCGATCACCATTTCGTCGTCGCTCGTGCGGTCGTGCGGCCAGGAATTGGCCTGCACGATTTCCTCGACCAAATCGATCGGATTGGCGCCGGCGACCGGGGTTTCGAGCAACAGTGCCGTCATCCGCCCTCCTTGGCGGCGGGGCGGGGATTTCGACTAATGGTATGGTGTCTCCCCGCCAACCACTACGGCTAATCTGCCAAATGGTTTCGAGCCGAGGCAAGCGCCGAATGACGGAAAGCTGTGGAGAACTCGCGTCCTAGCGCGATTTGCCGCGGGCACCGGCATTCCGGTGCGCCCGCCCCGACCCTGTTTTGCGCGCCGCGCCGCCGGTGCGGCCTTCGAGGGCGTCGAGCCGCGCCGTCAAAGCTTCCTGCTCGCGTCGCGCTTTCGCCGCCATGGCCTGGACCGCCTCGAACTCCTCGCGCCGCACCAGGTTCATGCGCGACAGGACGCGATCGACCTGGTCCTTGATCCGGGTCTCAAGTTCGTCGCGCAGTCCGACCAGCGCGCCCGCCGCGCCTTGTGCGACGCGGGCGAAATCCTCGAACAGGCGGTTGTTGCTTGCCATCGGCATCTCTCCCTTACGGTCAACATATGCAGGCGCGCGGCCGGGGAACAGGCTATAACACCGCCCGCAGGAAACCAGCCATGATCGTCGTCACCGGCGGCGCCGGCTTCATCGGGTCGAATCTGGTCGCCGCGCTCGAGGAACGGGCGGCCGGCGACATCGTCGTCTCCGACTTCCTCGGCCAGGAAGAGAAATGGCGCAACCTGGCCAAGCGCGAGCTCGCGGCGGTAATTCCACCCGACCGGCTGTTCGCCTATCTCGACGAGCACGCCGCCGAAATCGAGGCGATCTTCCACATGGGCGCCATCTCGGCGACCACCGAACGCGACGTTGATTTGATCATCGCCAGCAACTTCGCACTGTCGCAGCGGCTGTGGGACTGGTGCACGCTGCATCAGACGCGGCTGATCTATGCCTCGTCAGCGGCGACCTACGGCGACGGCAGCGACGGCTTCGACGATGACTTCACCCCCGCAGCCCTGGCCAAGCTGCGACCGCTCAACGCCTATGGCTGGTCGAAGCATCTGTTCGACCGTCGCGTCGCGCGCCTGGTCGCCGGCAACGCGCCGCGGCCGAAGCAATGGGCCGGGCTTAAATTCTTCAACGTCTACGGCCCGAACGAGTACCACAAAGGCACGATGAAGAGCGTCGTCGCGCACATCTATCCGCGCGCCAAGGCGGGCGCGCCGGCGCGCCTGTTCAAGTCGCACAATCCGGCCTATCCCGACGGCGGGCAGAAGCGCGACTTCGTCTATGTGCGCGATTGCGTGGCGCAGATGCTGTGGCTTTACGATCATCCCGCGGTCAACGGCCTGTTCAACGCCGGCACCGGCAAGGCGCGCAGCTTCGCCGACCTGGCCGCCGCGGTCTATCGCGCGCTCGGCAGCGAGCCCAAGATCGAATACGTCGATACGCCGATCGAGATTCGCGACAAGTATCAGTATTTCACCGAGGCCAAGATGGACCGGGTGCGCGCCGCCGGCTTCCGCACGCCGGCAACCGAGCTCGAGGACGGCGTCCGCCACTACGTGCAGACCTACCTCGCCGCCGCCGATCCGTATCGCTGAAGGCCTCCGCCGTTCATGCTGGCGATTCCGTTCCCCCCGCTCGATCCGATCGCGCTTTCCCTCGGGCCCTTCGTCGTCCGCTGGTACGCGCTCGCCTATATCGCCGGGTTGGTGATCGGCTGGCGCTATTGCCTGTGGATCGCGTCGCAGAAGCCGCGCGTCGCCCGGCGCGAGGACGTCGACGACTTCCTGGTGTGGGCGACGCTCGGCGTCATCCTCGGCGGTCGCACCGGCTACGTGCTGTTCTATCGGCCGGAGTTCTATTTCGCCAATCCGAGCGAAATCCTCAAGCTGTGGCACGGCGGCATGTCGTTCCATGGTGGCGCACTCGGCGTATTGGCGGCGATCGGACTGTTCACCCGCCAGCGCAAGATGAACTACCTCGCCTTCGCCGACATCATCGCGCCGGCAGTGCCGATCGGCCTGTTCTTCGGCCGCATCGCCAATTTCGTCAACGACGAGCTATGGGGCCGCGTCACCGACGTGCCGTGGGCGGTGGTCTTTCCATCGGATCCCGCGCATCTGCCACGCCATCCGAGCCAGCTTTACGAGGCGACGCTCGAAGGCCTCGTGCTGTTCGCGATCCTGTTCTTCGTCATGCGCCGGACCGATGCGCGGCAGCGCCCCGGCACTCTGTCGGGCACATTTCTGATCGGCTACGGCGCGGCCCGCATCATCGGCGAATGCTTCCGCCAGCCCGACGCCAACCTCGGATTCATCTTCTGGGGTATCACCATGGGCCAAATCCTGTCGGTGCCGGTCGTACTCTTCGGTGTCTGGCTGCTGTGGCGCGCGCGGCAACAGCCGAAGCAGGCGTGAGCGCGACGCCGCTGCTCGAGCATCTGCGCGGATTGATACGCGCCGACGGACCGTTGACGGTCGAGCGCTACATGGACATCGCGTTGTGGCACCCGCAATGGGGCTACTACGCGACGCATTCGCCGGTCGGTGCGCATGGCGATTTCGTCACTGCGCCCGAGATCAGCCAGATCTTTGGCGAACTGATCGGCCTTTGGCTTGCCGACTTCTGGCAACGCAGCGGTGCGCCCGATCCGGTGATCCTGGCCGAGCTTGGCCCCGGCAACGGCACGCTGATGACCGATCTGCTGCGCGCCGCCGCGACGGTTCCGGCGTTCCGCCGCGCCCTCCGCGTCCATTTGGTCGAAGCAAGTGCCTCGTTGCGCGCCGTACAAACTCGCACCCTCCACGACGCAGCGCCGACCTGGCACGATTCACCGGCGACCTTGCCATCGGGCCCGCTGCTGCTGGTCGCCAACGAATTTCTCGACGCACTACCGATCCGGCAGTTCGAGCGCCAGGCCGACGGCTGGCACGAACGGCGGGTCGGCCTTGACGTGAAGAACGAGCTGACGTTTGTCGTCGATCCGGCGCGGATCACCGAAAATTTGCCCGACTGGCCCGTCGGCAGCGTGCTCGAACGCCGGCCGGCGGCGCGAACGTTGGCGCGCGATCTCGGTCGGCGCCTCGCGCTCCAACGTGGCGCGGCGCTCTTCATCGATTACGGCTATTTTCCGCCGGCACCGGGCGACACGTTGCAGGCCGTGGCGCGACACGAGCGGTGCGATCCGCTGCGAAGTCCGGGCGCCGCCGATCTCACGGCGCATGTCGACTTTGCCGATTTCGGCGCGGCGGCCACAGCCGCCGGCGCGCACGCATGGGGGCCGGTGTCGCAGGCCCGGTTCCTCAAGGCGCTCGGCATCGACATCCGCGCCCGCCGTCTCGCCGATGGCAAGGCCGCGCAACAACAGGCGCAGATCGAATCGGGCCACCGCCGCTTGCTTGACGAAACGCAAATGGGCACCTTGTTCAAGGTTCTGGCCTTGACCGGCGGCGACGCGCCGCCGCCAGCCGGCTTCGATTGACGCGCATGATCCGCCTCGACGTTTTCGATTCGACTTCCGTCCGCCACGCGTTCTTCACGCGCCAGGGCGGCGTCAGTGAAGGGCTTTGCGCTTCGCTCAATTGCGGCTTCACCGCGAACGACGACGCCGCGCGGGTCGGCGAGAACCGGGCGCGGGCGATGCGCGCGCTCGACTTGGCGCCGGACCGGCTCGCCACTGCCAAGCAGGTCCATGGCGCCGAGGCGCTGGTGGTCGAGGCGCCGTGGCCGCAAACCGCGTTGCCGCGCGCCGACGCGCTGGTGACGCGCGTGCCCGGCGTCGCGCTCGGCATCCTGACCGCCGATTGCGTGCCGATCCTGTTTGCCGACGCCGAGGCGCGGGTGATCGGCGCTGCGCATGCCGGTTGGCGCGGCGCGCTCGCCGGCGTGATCGAGGCAGCCGTCGCGGCGATGGAAGATTTGGGCGCGTCGGCGCAACGCACGGTCGCGGCGATCGGTCCGGCCATCGCCCAGGCTTCGTACGAAGTCGGCCCGGAATTCCCGCGCCGCTTCCTGGCGCAGGACCCGGGCAATTCCGTTTTCTTCATGCCTTCACTCAAAACCGGCCATTTCCTCTTCGACCTGAAGGGCTATGTCGCGCGCCGACTCGAAGCGCTCGGCATTCGCGCCATCGCTCACGCCGACGCCGACACCGCCGCCGACCCCGAGCGGTTCTTCTCCTATCGGCGCGCCTGCCTGCGCGGCGAGCTCGGCCACGGACTCGGTCTGTCGACGATCGCCCTCGCGCCATAGCTTTGTCGCCGACGCGACGATAAGATCGCCGCCCGATGCGCCGCTGTTGGCTTCTCGCCCTCCTGCTGCTCGCCGCCTGCAACGGCGCGCCGCCGCCGATCATGGCGCGAACCGCGCCCGTGGCCGCGTTGAGTCCGCCCGACAGCGCCGGCATTTATGTGCTGCCGGTCGAAAATGCGCCCGCAGCGAGCGCCACAGCTTTGGCCACGGCAATGGCGACGGCATTGCAGAAAGTCGACGTTCCGGCGAGCGCACAATCGTCCAACCGCAACAGCTATCGCCTGCAACCGGTCGCGACGGCGACGTCCGCGGCCGACGGTCGCGCGACGGTGCGCGTCGTCTGGGAGCTGCGCAATGCCGCCGGTGCCGTCGTCGGCTCGGCGCCGTCGCAACTCGTGGCCGATGCTTCCGCCTGGCAGCGCGGCGACAACCAGCTGGCGGTGGCGCTCGCCGCGCCGGCGGCACCGATCGTCGCCAAGCTGATCCAGAGCGACGTACCGCCGCCGCAAGGTGGGCTCGATCCGGTGGTGGCCTTGCGCCCGGTCACTGGCGCGCCAGGTGACGGCGATCGTTCGCTGACCCGGGCGATGGGCGCGGCGCTGGCGCACACGAACCTCGCCCTCGCCGCCACGCCAACCGACAAGGCGGATTTCGTCGTCACGGGCACGGTCGAGGTCGCGCCCGCCGACGGCCAAAAGCAGCAGGTCAAGGTGACCTGGCTGTTGCTGCGGCCAGACGGCAGCGAGGTTGGCCGGATCAAGCAGGAGAACGCCGTGCCCGCCGGCAGCCTCGACGGCGCCTGGGGCGACGTCGCCTATGCCGTCACCGGCGCCGCCGCGCCGGGCGTCCGCCGGCTCATCGAAGAGGTCGGGCTGGCCGCCGCCGGCCACTCCTAAGGCCCTGGGCTGGCGCGACTTTTTGCCCGCCGTCGAGCGGTCAAAGTCGTTGCGGCAGCGGAACCCCTTTGTTACATTCCGCCGCGCTTGGGGCGGCCCTTCCGGGCGCACTGCCGCGGACGGCGAAACCGACATGAAAATCCTTGCTTGCAATGCCAATCGGCCGCTCGCCGAAGCGATTTCCGCGTATCTGCACATCCCGCTGACCGATGCCAGCGTGCGGCGCTTCTCCGACATGGAAGTGTTCGTCGAGATCCACGAGAACGTGCGCGGCGAGGACGTTTTCGTCATCCAGCCAACCTCGTATCCGGCGAACGACAACCTGATGGAATTGCTGGTG
The DNA here is from genome assembly GCA_018971215.1 of Alphaproteobacteria bacterium. Classification (GTDB taxonomy): domain Bacteria; phylum Pseudomonadota; class Alphaproteobacteria; order ATCC43930; family CGMCC-115725; genus REEB95. Next base: position 1,468 of record JAGXBG010000073.1, on the reverse strand, counting down.
ACGCTCGACGCGCTCAAGCGCGGCTCGGCGCGCCGCGCCACCGCCGTCATCCCCTATTACGGCTATGCCCGCCAGGACCGCAAATCCGGCCCGCGCACGCCGATCTCGGCCAAGCTGGTGGCCAACATGATCACCGCCGCCGGCGCCGACCGCGTCCTGACCCTCGATCTCCATGCCGGCCAGATCCAGGGGTTCTTCGATATCCCAACCGACAACCTGTTCTCGGCGCCGGTCTTCGTGCAGGACATCAAAGAGCGCTTCGACGGCGGCGATTTAACCATTGTGTCGCCCGACGTCGGCGGCGTGCTGCGCGCCCGCGCCATCGCGCGCCGACTTGACGCCGACCTCGCGATCATCGACAAGAGGCGCGAGCGGGCCGGCGTTTCCGAGGTGATGAACATCATCGGCGACGTGCAGGGCCGCCGTTGTATTTTGGTAGACGACATCGTCGACAGCGCCGGTACGCTGTGCAACGCCGCCGAGGCGTTGATGGAGCGCGGCGCCAAGTCGGTGTCGGCCTATGTCACGCACGGCGTGTTGTCGGGCGGCGCGGTCGCTCGCGTCACCGCGGCGCCGATCGCGGCGTTGGTGACCACCGACAGCATCGCCGCGACCGAGGCGGTGCGCGTCGCGCGCAATATCCGCCGGCTGTCGATCGCGCCGCTGATGGCCGAAGCCATCCAGCGGATCAGCGAGGAACGGTCGGTTTCGAGTCTGTTCGCGTAACAAGGAGTTTTGTCATGGCCGAGTCGATCACTTTGAGTGCCAAGGGGCGCACCGGCGCCGGCCGTGGGCCGGCCCGTGCCGTGCGCCGCGAGGGCCGCGTGCCCGGCGTGATCTATGCCGAGGGCAAGCCGCCGACGATGATCTCGGTCGATCCGCAGCAGCTGAGCCGCGAGCTGGTGAAGCCGGGCTTCTTCGCGCGCCTGATCGACGTCGATCTCGACGGCGCCAAGGTCCGCACGCTGCCGCGCGAGGTGCAGCTCGATCCGGTCACCGACCGGCCGGTGCATGTCGACCTGCTGCGCGTCACGGCTGGTACCCGTATCCGCGTCAACGTGCCCATGCGCTTCCTCAACGCCGAGGCGTCGCCCGGCATCCGTCGCGGCGGCATCCTCAACGTCGTGCGCCACGAGGTCGAGATGTTCTGCCCGGCCGAGAACATTCCGAGCCAGATCACCATCGACCTTGACGGGCTCGAGATCGGCGACAGCATCCACATCAACCAGGTCAAGCTGCCGGAAGGCGTCAAGCCGACGCTGGCGCGCAACTTCACCGTCGCGTCGGTGACCTCGCCGACGGCGGTGCGCGAAGAAGCGGCGGCAGCCGCGGCAGCAGCCGCGGCAGCAGCGGCAGCGGCAGCGGCGGCAGCCGAAGCCGGCGTGCCGGCCGAAGGCGAAGCCGGAGCCGCGCCGGGTGCTGCGCCTGGTGCGCCGGGTGCCGCAGCCGGCGCAGCCGCGGGCGCGAC
>JAGXBG010000072.1 GCA_018971215.1 Alphaproteobacteria bacterium | reverse complement strand
AAATCTCGCATCTGCTCAAGCATCTCGGCGACTACGGCTTCAGCGCCAAGGACGTGTCGTTCGACCTGAAGAAGATCGTCGAGCGCTCGCGCAAGGTGGCGAACCAGCTGTCGTCCGGCGTCGGCTTCCTGATGAAAAAGAACAAGATCGCCGTGTTCGACGGCAGCGCCGTGCTGGCCGGGAAGGGCAAGGTGAAGGTCAGCGGCAAGACCAGCGCCGAGCTCACCGCCAAGCACATCATCGTCGCCACCGGCGCGCGGGCGCGTTCGCTGCCCGGCCTCGAGCCCGACGGCAAGCTGGTCTGGACTTACAAAGAGGCGATGATTCCGCCGACCATGCCCAAGTCGCTGCTCGTGGTGGGCTCAGGAGCAATCGGCATCGAATTCGCCAGCTTCTACCGCAATCTCGGTTGCGAGGTGACGGTGGTCGAGGTTCTCGACCGCATCCTGCCGGTCGAGGACGAGGAGATCTCGGCCTTCGCGCGCAAAAGCTTCGAGAAGCAGGGCATGAAGATCCACACGTCGGCGACGGTGCAGGCGCTGAGGAAGGGCACCGACGACGTCACCGCGACCGTCGAGGCACATGGAAAAAGCTTCGAAATCAAGGTCGAGCGGGCCATTCTTGCCATCGGCATCGTCGGCAATGTCGAGAATATCGGTCTCGAAGGCACCAAGGTGAAAGTCGAGAAGACGCACATCGTCGTCGACAAATGGTGTGCCACCGGCGAGCCCGGCGTTTACGCCATCGGCGACGTCATCGGTCCGCCGTGGCTGGCGCATAAGGCGATGCACGAAGGCGTGCTCTGCGTCGAGCACATCGCCGGCCTCAACACCGCGCATCCGCTCGACGTCAAGAACGTGCCCGGCTGCACCTATTGCATGCCGCAGGTGGCCAGCATCGGCCTGACCGAGAAGGCGGCCAAGGCCGCTGGCTACCAGGTCAAAGTCGGTCACTTCCCCTATATCGGCAACGGCAAGGCGATCGCGCTGGGTGAGCCCGAAGGCATGATCAAGACGGTGTTCGACGCCAAGACCGGCGAGCTGTTGGGCGCGCACATGATCGGCGCCGAGGTTACCGAGCTGATTCAGGGCTACGCCATCGCCAAGAGCTGCGAGAGCACCGAGCAGGAGTTGATGGCGACCATCTTCCCGCATCCGACGCTGTCGGAGATGATGCACGAAGCCGTGCTTGAAGCCTATGGCCGCGCCCTCCACATCTGACCGCATGAGCGCGCCGCTACGCCATCCTGAAAAGGCGCGTAAGCCCGATCAGCTGTCGCCGCCGAAGCCGTCGTGGATCCGCGTCAAGGCGCCGGTGTCGCGCGAATACCAGGAGACGCGCGATCTCATGCGCGCACTCAAGCTCAACACCGTATGCGAGGAAGCGGCCTGTCCTAATATCGGCGAGTGCTGGAAGCAGAAGCATGCGACGGTGATGATCCTGGGCGCGGTCTGCACCCGCGCGTGCAGCTTCTGCAACGTCGCCACCGGCAGGCCCGGCGCGCTCGATCCGCACGAGCCGGAGCACGTCGCGGCGGCGGTCGGCAAGCTTGGCCTCAACCACGTCGTCGTCACTTCGGTCGATCGCGACGATCTGCCGGACGGCGGCGCCGATCACTTCGTCCAGACGATCCGCGCCATCCGCCGCGCCGCACCGGCGACGACCATCGAGGTGTTGACGCCGGATTTCCTGAAGAAAGACGGCGCGATCGAAGCCGTGGTTGCGGCCAAGCCCGACGTCTACAACCACAATCTCGAAACCGTGCCGCGGCTTTATCGCGAAGTGCGACCGGGCGCGCGTTACGAAGCGTCGCTGGCCTTGCTGGCGCAGGTGAAACGTCTCGATCCGACGATGTTCACCAAGTCCGGACTCATGGTTGGTCTCGGGGAAGCCCTCGACGAGGTCTGCGCCGTCATGGACGATTTGCGCGCGGCCGACGTCGATTTTCTTACCGTCGGCCAATATCTTCAGCCGACGCCCAAGCACCACGCCGTCGCACGCTTCGTCGCGCCGACGGAATTCGCCGATCTCAAGGCGAGCGCCTTCGCCAAAGGCTTCCTGATGGTTTCGGCGTCGCCGCTGACGCGCTCGTCCTATTTCGCCGGCGACGATTTCACCAAACTTCGCGCCGCCCGGCTCGCGCGCGCGCACTGAGCCGATGCCGACCCACGCCGAACAGCGGCTCCTGCCTTTTTCGGTCGAGCAGCTGTTCGACCTCGTCGCCGACATCGAACGCTATCCCGAGTTCCTGCCCTGGTGCGTCGGCGCGCGCGTGCGCGAACGCCGCGACGACTATGTCCTCGGCGATCTGCTGATCGGCTGGCGCATGGTGCGCGAGCGATTTACATCGAGAGTTCACCTATATAGGCCGGATCGCATCGACGTCGAATACGCCGAGGGGCCGTTCAAGTATCTTGAGAACCATTGGAAGTTCATTCCGCAGAACGGCGACACGCTGATCGACTTCCACGTCGATTTCGAGTTTCGCTCGCGCGTCCTGACGGGAATTGTCGAAACCGTCTTCACCGAGGCGGTGAAGCGGATGGTGAGCGCATTCGAGAAACGCGCCCGGCAGCTTTACGGCGAGCCTTGAGGCGTCTGTTGGCGGCCGCGCCGGCGGGTGCAGGGCGCGGCGTTGTCGCAGCTGCTTTGACAGCAACCGCCGTCGGATTGAGCAGCCGCTAAACCGCCTCGTGCGCCTCGCCGCCGCCGCCGGGAAGGCGTCGACAAACGGATGCCCGGCGCTATTCCGAGGTTTGCGCATGATCGTTCGCATCGCCGTTGGATGAATGCATCGGATGGTGCTGCATCATCGCGTTGCAGGTCTTCATCATCTGGCTCATCTGCAGCATCATCGTGTTCATGTCGGACTTCTGTTCGCTGGCGCCGGCTGGATGGTTTTCCATGGTTGCGCCGCCCATCATTCCGCCGCCCATCATTCCACCGCCCATCATTCCACTGCCTGTCATCCCGCCTTGCATGGCTCCGCCATTGTTCGTCATGCCGTTGGCCATCGGCGAGCCGTGGGATTCGGGCGAAGATTGCTGGGCACACGCAGCCAAAATGGGGCCAAGAATCATCAGGGGAATAATCACGGCAGTCTTACGCAAGCGTGTCATGGCAGGTCCTTTCGTCTCGTCTGGGGTTGAGGTGAATGCCTAGATTTTGGAATCGCGAGACGGCGGAGGTTCCGCAATTGCTTTTTGCTCGGCGACTCCAGTCGGGCCGAGCGGAGCGGCGGATTTCCTGCCACCCATCATGCACATACCGAGCGTGCACATGACCGCACAGGGCGCGAGCGCAAGAATTATCGGCGCGAAGCCGGCGGCGACCACCCACTTCCAGCCCAGCGCGAGACCGGCCGCGACGACGACGATGCCGCCGATCAACAGGCCGCGCGGGCTGGCGATCCAGGAGCGAATTTGCCCTTCGGCGCTTGGCGCCGGGATTCGGGCGTTCTGCGGAACCATACTATCGCGCGGTTGCATGCAAGCCTCCTTGGTCATCCGATCTTGGCGAACACAGGGAAGGTTTCCAAAAGCCAATAGGAAAAGGTCGTGAGTTCGCCGGTGGCGATGGCGATGCCCATCCCGATCACCACCGCGCCGGCGCCGATTTCGAGCGACCGGCCGATCCGGCCGAGCGTTTTCAGGCGGTCGAGGAGCCGATCGGTAAAGACGGCGGCGAGCAGGAAAGGCACGGCAAGGCCGAGCGAATAGAAGGCGAGCAGGACGATCCCCTGCGACACGGTCGCCGAGATCGCGCTGGTCGTCAGGATCGCCCCCAGAATCGGGCCGATGCACGGTGTCCAACCGAACGCGAAGGCGAGGCCGAGCACGTAGGCGGCGATCGGCCGCCCGCCTGGCAAGTTGGGGTGGAAGCGGATGTCGCGCATGAAGACGATTGGCCGCGGCAGGCCGACCATCAGCAGGCCGAACAGGATCACGACCGCGCCGGCAACGAAATTGCCCTCGTACCGGTAGGACAGCAGCCATCGGCCCAGAGCGGTGGCGCTGGCGCCGAGGGCGATGAACACGGTCGAGAAGCCCAGCACAAAAAATACGCCGAGCTGGAGCGCGGCGAACCGCGCCGACCGCTCCGATGCGAGCTGGTTGATCGATTTTCCGGCGACGTAGGAAACATACCCCGGCACCAGTGGCAGGACGCATGGCGTGAGAAACGAGATCATGCCGGCGCCGAAGCTGGTCAGCAGGGCAAGCACGGATAAGTCAGTCATGACCGTCGCCCGCTGTCTTCGTGTATCGCTGGATCAGCCGAACGACCTCGGGACTGTCCCATTGAGCGGGTCCGACCTTGCGGCCGATCTCATGGCCGTTACGATCGATCAGGAGCGTGGTCGGGAGGCCGACGACTTCGAGCATGCCGGCAGCCTTGCCCGATTGGTCCACGTATAGACCGAGCGCCTTGATCCCCACTTCCCGATAGAATTTCGCAACGACATTGCGGCCCTGATGGTCGATCGAAAGCGCCACGACTTCAAAGTCCGGTCCACCCATTTTCTGTTCCAGACGGTCGAGCGTCGGCATCTCTTTGCGGCATGGGACGCACCAGGTCGCCCAGACATTGAGCAAGACGAAGCGGCCGCCGAAATCGGCGCTGGTCATCGGTTTGCCGTCGCCGTTGACGAAATCGACAATGGGAACCGGCCGCGGCGTTGCAAGAAGCGTGAGCGGAGGAGCCGTGCCGGCGGCTTCGGACGCTGCCGGCAGTGCCGCCGGTCCGACCGCCGCCGCGGCAATCACCGCAACGACGATCCCGCTTGCCATTTGTCTGGTGCGCATCGCGCCGCTATTCGGTCGCGTAGATTTTCGCCGGCGTGTCACCAAGCGCGTAGATCTTGAACGGGGCGGTTTTTGTCCCGAACATGCCGGGCGCTCCCGCCGGCATGCCGGGCAGGGTGATCCCCTTGATTGCCGGCTTCTCCGCGAGCAGGCGCTTCACGACGTCGACCGGCACGTGACCTTCGACGACGTAGCCGTTCATTTTCGCGAGGTGGCAGCCCTGGAGCTCGGCCGGCACGCCCAAATGCTCGTTCATCAACGGCAGATCGTGCGTGCCGATGACGGTCACGGCGAAGCCATTGTTGTGAAGATAATTGGCATAATTCTCGCAGCAGCCGCATTGCGGGTCCTTGTAGAGCGTGACCTTAACGGGAGCATCGGCGGCGCGGGCGGAAGGCGAGAGGAGTCCCGCCGCTCCGCCAAGGACGAGCGTCAGCAGGGCGCGGCGGTCCATCGCCGCCCGGTGTCGTGCGTCGCTAATTTGCGTCGTGCGTCCCGTAATTTTCATCGTCGTGCTCCTTTCCATGTTTCAGCATTGGGGTTTGATGAAGGCACTGATTTCCTCGGGCGCGGCGAAAATGACAAACGCCCGGTCGCCCATCATTCCGGCCGGCATGATGACCGGCTTGCCGCTCGGCGGTCCGGTGTTGCTCGAATCTGTCTTGAATCGGAGATTGGGTTCCCAGAAATCGGCGATCTTGCCGTCCGCCGTAGTCACGAAATAGCTGTCGCGGCAAATGCGGATCGAACGGACTTGCCGGTCCGCGCCCGCCTTCTTGAGGTCGGTGAAATCGGGAGCCATGCCGCCTTGGCCGCCGGCCGGCATCTGTCCGGCGCTCGCTTGCTTGAGAAACGCGATCAGGTTAGTGCGCTGCCGCGCGTCTGAAATTCCCGCGAAGGGCATGTGATTGTTCGGAATGAATTGAGACGGCGACTTGAGCCATGCATCGAGGGTCTTATCACCCCAGACGATGTTTGACGCTTTCAGGGCGGACGAATAGCGGTCGAAGCTCTCGAGGCTGCCCGCCTTCCGTCCCCAGATGCCGGCGAGACTTGGACCCGTCATGTTCCGGTCGGGGATAAGGGAATGGCACGCGGCGCAGGTGCGGAAGAGAGCCGCGCCCTGGCTGACATTGCCCGGTGGCTCGGCCGCGCGAGCGCCGACAACCATCATCGTCAACATGACTGCGAGCGCGAGCGAAGTGCGTCTCATCGTCGTGGACATCACGTCACCCGCATGACGGCCATCATCCCGCCGTCCTGGTGATCCAAAATGTGGCAGTGGAACATCCAGTCGCCGGGATTGTCGGCGACGAAGGCGATGTCGGCCCGCTCGCGCGGCGAGATCAGCACCGTGTCGCGCCACTCGCGATACTTGGTCGACTCGCCGTTGCGCGTGATGACGCGGAACGAATGGCCGTGCAGATGGATCGGATGATACCAGGCGGTCTGGTTGTCGATGGTCAGGATGTAGGACTTGCCGCGCGCTAGCGTGAGCGCGGGTTTCAGATGCGCCATGTCGTCACCCGGCATGGCGACGCCATTAATCGCCCACATCGCGCTGCCGCGGGTCATGCCACTGCCGCCCATCATCCCGCCCATTCCACTGCCGCCCATCATCCCGCCCATGCCCGCGCCGCTCATCATCCCGCCGGTGAGCGTGACGAGGTGGCGCCGCGCGTTCGCAACATCGGGTTCAGGCATGGTGTTGCGCGGAAGCTGGGCGGGCGGCGCGACGGGCGTCGTCCGCAGCGGCGGCTCGTCCGTGTAGGCGATATCGACGAGCCGGTACGACAGTTTCTTGTAGAACGTGTCGGCTACTGTCGCCTTGCTGCCCGGCTTGCCGGTCATATCGAGGACGAGATCGATGCGCTGGGCCGGCGCGAGGATGACCCGGCCGCCTTCGGGCGCATGCGGCGCGATCGGCTGGCCGTCGAGCGCGACGACCAAAGGCCGATGGCGGCGAAATTCGAGGCCGAAGATCCGCGCTGGCGCGCCGTTGATGAGCCGCAGACGGATACGCTCGCCGCTGCGGACCGCAAACGTCTCGGGCACGCGGCCGTTGATTGTCACCGTGTTACCGATGCGGCCCGCCATGCTCATTTCCATTGGGTTGTCGAAGCCGCCGGCAATGGACGCATCGGGCTCGAGACGGTAATCGCCGAGCAGCCAGACGACGTCGCGGTCGACCGCCGGTGGGGCCGGCTCTTCGACGATGAACGGGCCGGACAGTCCACGTCCAATCTGTTCCGAGCTGTGAGCGTGGGAGTGGTACCAATAAGTGCCGGCATCCGGCACCGTGAACTCGTAGACGAAGCTCGCGCCCGGCTCGATCGGCGGTTGCGTGACATAGGGGGCGCCGTCCATCGCATTGGGCACGCGGATACCGTGCCAATGGACGGTCGTGTCCTGCTTCAGGCCGTCGCGAACGGTGACGCGCAGCCGTTCGCCCTGGTGCAGGCGTATCTCGGGACCGGGAACCTGGCTGTTGTAACACCAGACGTCGGTCTCCGGTCGGTTTCCGCCGAGCAGCGGCACCCGTCCAGGCGCCGGCGCGAGCCGCATGTCCTTGTCGACCGATGCGGCACGCAGAATGCGCGGCATGCTCGCGACGAGTGCCGTCGCGCCCGCCACTACAAGCAAAGATCGCCGCTGAATCGGACTCTCGAACAATTTCATCGCCGTCACTCCGGACTTCCGCGCTTGGCAATCGCATTGCCCGTTGCGGAAGCAGCCGCGGCGCAGTAGCGCCGCGATCTAAAGGATCAGGAAAACATCCGCGCGAACGCGGATGCAGTCTCAGATGGAGGTGAGAGAACGCGGCGGATGAGGCTCAGGCCGAACCGCGATTCCGTGCGGGAGGGTATAGGGCGGCTGAGCGAAAACGACCGATTTCACGAAGTCAACATGGACCGCTTGCGCCGGAACGGCGACCAGGCCCCAGCAGATTCCGACGGCGCAATTCGGCACCATGCCGGTGTTGTTGGCCTGATCGCAGCCGGGACAATGGGACATCCCGCCTACGTCATTGATCATCATCGTCGGTTTGGCGCGTGCCGCAGCGGATTGATCGACAGCGACAGTCGCGGCGAATGCCTGACCTGCTATGCTCAGGCCGAAGGCCACGAGTAGCAGGATCGCGCGGAAACGACCGAATCGTGAACCGATCATGGTCCATATAGATAGCATTCGGCGGTGGCCATTCCAACGACGGCCGCCGCCGGTCCTGCGGCGCGATGCCGCGGCACTCACCGGATTGTGATAGAAGGCGGCCGCAGGCCGAACGTCCCGCAGGCTTTCAAATCTGACGATTTACGGTTAGTCCATATTTATCCGGCCAGCGAGGCTTACATCGTCCACCGAATCGGAACCCACGTTTTGCTCGGCGCCGCATTCGGTGTGGCCGCGCTGATCGGCTTGGTCGCGCAACCGTTCGCGGCGCTTGCGGCCGACGCGGTTTCTGTACCGTCCGAGACGGCGAACCGGGTTCACGTCGTCGATGTCCGGCGCGACGATGTGAAAGACACGTTGGCCGTCACGCTGCGCATCGATCCCGGATTCCATATCAATGCCAATCCGGCGTCGTCAAAGTACCTCATTCCGACCTCGTTGAATGTCGTCGGCGTCCAGCCTGTACGCGTCGCCTATCCGCCGCCGGTGTACTTCAAGCCCAAATTCGCGGATGAGCGGATCGCGGTTTACGAAGGTACGGTCGTGATCACCGCCTTTTTTGCCCAAGGCGCGCTCAGGCACTTGTCGCTTTTCGGTACGACTGTCACGGCACAAGCCTGCACTGACGCTATTTGCTTTCCGCCGGCCGACCTGCCGGTTCGCCCTCGGTGAGCGATCGTCCGGTCAATACGCCTCGTGCGCCTCGCTGACACCGCGGCCGCCGCCCGGGCTCGGCCGCTCGAGCGCCACCGTCTTGACCAGCGCATGCACCGGGCTGCCGACCGCCAACCGCAAGTCGGCCAGCGCGCGCTGGGTGATGCGCGCCCACAGCATCACGGGCTCGGCCGGCGTGCCGATATCCAGGCGTAAATCCACCAGGGGTCCGTTGTCGGGCGAAATCTCGATGACGCGGCCGGCGAACGCATTGCGGATCGACAGCCCGTTCGGTGCCGCCGACGCCAGCACGACGTCGCGCGCATGGATGCGCAGCCGCAACGGCGTGCCGAGCGGCAGGTCGATATGCGGCACACGCAGCCTGCCGCCGGGAAACGCCAGCTCGCTCAGGCCATAGACCTTGTCGTGGCCGCGCAACACGGTGCGGATCACCGCGCCGGCCTCGAACCGCCCGGTGAGCGGCCGCAGATCGATCCGGCTGGTCAGCGCCTCAACTGTGCCGGTGGCGGCGATCTTGCCGCCGTCGACCAGCACCAGCGTGTCGGCGAGACGGATGACTTCGTCCATTGCGTGGCTGACATAAACGACCGGAATGTCGAGCGCGCCGCGCAGCGCAGCGATGAAGGGCAGGATCTCCTCCTTGCGCGCGGCGTCGAGCGCGGCCAACGGCTCGTCCATCAGCAGCAGGCGCGGCTCGGCCAGGATGGCGCGGCCGATGGCGACGCGCTGCTTCTCGCCACCCGACAGATCGCCCGGCCGCCGCCGCAGCAAATCGCCGAGGCCGAGCAGCGCGACGATGCGGTCGAACGCGCCGGCGTCCGTTCGCTTCGCGCCGTAAAGCAGATTGCCCTTGACCGAGTAATGCGGGAACAAACGGCCTTCCTGGAAAATATAGCCAAGCCGGCGTTGGTTCGGCGGCAGGTTGATGCGACGCTCGCTGTCGAACAACACTTCGTCGCGTACCGCGACGCGGCCGCGCGCCGGCGTCAGCAAGCCGGCCAGCGCGTTGACGATCGACGTCTTTCCCGCGCCCGAGCGGCCGAACAACGCGGTGATGCCGGCGCTCGGCGCGACGAACTTGGCGGCCAATGCGAAGTCGCCGAGCTTCGCTTCGACGTCGACTTCGATCACGGCACGCCCCGGATGCGCCGGTCGAGCCGCCGCGCCACCACTTCCGACGCCAGCAATGCTGCCATGGCGACGATCACGGCGATGACGCACAGGCGGAACGCCGGCGGATCGCCGCCCGGTACCTGCGTGAAGGCGTAAAGCGCCAACGGCAACGTCTGCGTCTCGCCCGGGATATTGGAAACGAAGGTGATCGTCGCGCCGAATTCGCCGACGCTGCGCGCGAAGCCCAGGATCGCGCCGGTCAGGATACCGGGCGACATCAGCGGCAGGGTGATGGTCCAGAACACGCGCCAGCGTGACGCGCCCAGCGTGCGCGCCGCGGCTTCGAGCCGACGGTCGACGGCCTCGAGCGACAGGCGCATCGCCCGCGCCATCAGCGGAAAGCCCATCACCGCCGATGCCAGCGCAGCGCCTTTCCAGTTGAAGGCAACGGTGAAGCCGAACGTGTCGTAGAGCCAGGCGCCGATCGGGCCGCGCCGTCCGAACAGCACCAGCAGCGCGAAGCCAATCACCACCGGCGGCAGGACCAGTGGCAGATGCACCAGGCCGTTCAGCAACTGTTGGCCGACGAACCGCCCTCGCGCCAGTAACCAGGCGACGAGCAGGGCGAGCGGCAAGCTGCACAGCGTGCCGACGAGCCCGACCCGCAGGCTCAAGAGCAGCGCTTCCGTCTCGACCGGCGTCAGCGTCAGCATCGATCCCTCCCGCGCCGACGATTATATCCAATCATATATAACGGATAAGGGCGACGCGGGTGCTAGGCCGCCGCGTTGAGCCGCTTGAAGCCGGCGTCGAAGTCGGCGATCAGGTCGCCGAGATCCTCGAGCCCCGCATGGACGCGGAGCGTCGGGCCGGCGTTCCACGGCGTCGCGGTGCGCAGGTGCTGCGGATAGACCGGCACCAGCAGGCTTTCGAATCCGCCCCATGAGAAACCCATGCTGAACAGTTCCATGCCATCGAGTAACGCGTCGACCGCGCGCTTTTGGATACTGGGCTGCAAGACGAAGCTGAACAACCCGGAGGCGCCGGTAAAATCGCGCTTCCACATTTTGTGCCCGGGATCGCTCGGTAGGGCGGGGTAGAGCACGCGCTCGACTTCGCGCCGCTTCGCGAGCCAGGCCGCCAGTTCCAGCGCCGTCGCCTGGTGCTGCCGCAGCCGCACGCCGGCCGTGCGCAAACCGCGCAGCGCGAGGTAGCAATCGTCCGGCGCGGCATGATTGCCGATCAGCGTTGCCGCTTCGCGCACCTTGAGGAAATTCTCCTCATCGGCTACGACCAGTCCGATCATCGCGTCGGAATGGCCGACAATGTACTTGGTGCCGGCGATCACCTCGACGTCGCAGCCGAGTGCCAGCGGTTTGCAGAACAGCGGTGCCGCCCAGGTATTGTCGAACACGGTCTTGAGACCGCGCGCCTTCGCCAGCTTGGCGATCGCCGGCGTATCCTGCACCTCGAAGGTGAGCGAGCCGGGGCTTTCGAGATAGATCAGCCGCGTGTTGGGGCGGATCAGCGCCGCAACGCCTTCGCCGATCGTCGGATTGTAGAAGGTGGTTTCGACGCCGAAGCGCGCGAGGAATCCGGTGCAGAAGCCGCGCACCGGCCCATAGACCGAATCGGGTACCAGGATGTGGTCGCCGGCCTTGACGAAGGCGAGGATCGCAGCAAAGCACGCCGCCGCGCCCGAGCAGAAGGCGATGCCGCGTGTGCCGCCTTCGAGCGCCGCCACCGCCTGCTCGAGCGCGAAGGTCGTCGGCGTGCCGTAACGGCCATAGACCACCTGGTCAATGCCGTAACGGTTCTTCTGCGCCTTTTCGAGCTCGGCGACCGTCTGATGGATGATGGTTGAGGCGTGGTAGACCGGCGGATTGACGACGCCGAAATTGTGCGCCGGATCGCGCCCGGCATGGGCGAGGAGCGTGTCGGGCTTCTTCGATTTGCTTTTCATCGGTGGCTCGCGTTTGGGCGCATCTTGCCGAGAGTCGCGCGCGGGCGGAAGGGCCGTTTGGCCGCCTCCGGCACACGCCGAAAGCGCTTGACGCCGACGGCGTAAGGTTGTAATTAGCCGATTAGTTAATTAACAATATGGTTTAATACTCCATGGCCGTCGATCGCCTCAGCACCACGTTCGCGGCGCTTGCCGATCCGACCCGGCGCGCGATCCTGGCGCGTCTGGCGCTGGGCGAGGCGTCGGTGACCGAACTGGCCGAGCCGTTCGACATGAGCCTGCCGGCGGTGTCGAAGCACCTCAAGG
>JAGXBG010000225.1 GCA_018971215.1 Alphaproteobacteria bacterium | reverse complement strand
TTCGGGCACGCAGACGGCGGCATCGTTGCCCGCGTCCGACAACAGCGTCAACGCGCTGGTCTTCGACGGCCTTCTGACCCAGTGCTTCAAATCTTCGCTCAACGCCTATTACGCCGCGCAGCCGACCGGCACGGCGGGCACCGGCACGCCGCTGACATCCGACAGCGAAGGCGGCATCGTCGAGTTCGACGCCGCGCTCAAATCGTTCTGGGACAATTACCGCCTGACGCCGACTTCGATCTACGTCTCGTCGCAGGAGATGCTCAACATCCACAAGAAGATCCTGCAAGGCGGCGCCAACACCGCCGCGCGCTTCGTCTTCTCGGCCGATCAGGGTGCCGTCCTCGGCGGCGTCATGGTGCGCAGCTACTTGAACAAGTTCAGCATGGCGGGCGCGACCGAGATTCCGATCCGGCTGCATCCCAACTTGCCGGCAGGTACGGTGCTGTTCTTCACCAAGACGCTGCCTTATCCGCTGTCGAACGTGCCCAACACGGTGCAGATCCGCACCCGCCGCGACTACTACCAGGTCGAGTGGCCGCTGCGTGCGCGGCGCTACGAGTACGGCGTCTATGCCGACGAAGTGCTGCAGAACTACGCGCCCTTCGCCTTCGGCGCCATCACCAACATCGGCAACGGCTGAGAGCGCCCACCACCCTAACCCTCCCCCGTATTTTTGCCCCTCTCCCCCCTCGAAGGGGGAGAGGGAAGGGTGAGGGGGTCTGCTCCGTCGGGAGAATGCGTAATGAAAAAATCTCCGCCCAAACTGAAGCCTTCGCCCCACACGCTCCGTCTGCGCGCGCCGGAAGGCTGCACGTCGGTGTCGCTCGCCGGCCGCGAGATTGCCGTCGTGAACGGCGTCGTCGCCGTACCGGCCGAGCTCGCCGCCATCCTCGTGCACGCGCACGGCTTCGCCTACGCGGAATAAGCGATGGCCACCGGTGATCTGACGACGCTTGCCAACGTCAAGGCGTATCTCTCGCCGCCGTTGACGACGACCGCGGACGACGCGCTGCTGACGCGCCTCGTCACCGCCGCAAGCCAGTTCATCCAAACCTGGCTCGGCCGCACCATCGCCGAAACCGCCTACAGCGAAACCCGCAATGGCGTCGGCGGCACGCGGCTCTTCCTGCGCCACCGGCCCGTTGTCTCGGTTTCGTCCGTCACGGTCGACGGCGTCGCCATCGCGCCAGCCACCGGTCCCGGCCAGCCCGGTTACCTGTTCGACGACAATTCGGTCTATCTCGCCGGCACCGCCTTCACCCGCGGCCAACAGAACGTCGCCGTCGCCTACACCGCCGGCTATGCCGTGACGCCGCCCGAGCTCGAACAGGCCTGCATCGCGCTTGTTGCGCTGCGCTACAAAGAGCGCGACCGCATTGGCCAGGTGTCCAAGAACCTCGCCGGCGAAGTCGTCTCCTTCGCGCAGAAGGACATGCCGGCCGATGTTCAAACGCTGCTCGACCAATACCGCAGCGTCGTGCCGGCATGATCTCGGTCACGATCTCTGCCGCCGATACGCTCGGCCGCCTGCACGATCTGCCGCAGGATCTGGCCGCGCGTCTCGCCGCAACCGTTGCCCGCTTGGCGCAGACGCTTTACGACCGCGTCGAAGACAACCTTTCCGGCGCCGTGCTCCAGCGCCGCTCCGGCCGTTTGGCCGGCGCCATCAACCAGATGGTTGATGGCCTGACTGCATCCGTCGGCTTCGATCCGGCCGCTGTGCCCTATGGCGCAGCGCAGGAATTCGGCGCCGATCTGCGCGCCCATCTGATCGCGGCGAAGAATGCCCGCGCTCTGTCCTTCGTCGTCGCCGGCAAGCGGGTGTTTGCGAAACACGTCATGTTTCCCGGCGCGCATCTGCCGGAACGCTCGTTCCTGCGCTCGGCGCTGGCCGCTCTCGCGCCCGACATCGGCGCCGCCATCGCCACCGCCGTCGCCGAGACGGTGCAATGACCCGCGAGCCGGTTTATGCCGCGCTGTTCGCGCTGCTGTCGGGCGCCGCGTCCTTCGCCACTTCGTCGCGGCGGCTCAGGCATTGGAGCGACGTCGGCCCGGCCGAGCAGCCGGCGCTCTTCGTCGTCCAGAAAAGCGAAACCGCCGAGCGCAAGGCCGGCCTGCCGGCCAAATGGCGCGCGTCCGTCGATGTGTACGTTTACGCCCACGCGCCCGACGACGAGACCGCGCCGGCGACGGTGCTCAATCCGCTGCTGGACGCGATCGAAGCGGCGCTCGCGCCGGCCGGCGGCGTGGTGCAGACGCTCGGCGGCCTCGCGGCGCACGCCTGGATCGCCGGCAAGATCGAAACCGACGAAGGCGTCCTCGGCGGCCAGTCGGTCGCGATCGTGCCGGTCGAGATTTTGGTTGGGCGTTG
>JAGXBG010000224.1 GCA_018971215.1 Alphaproteobacteria bacterium | reverse complement strand
CGCCGTTCCATCGCATGGAGCGCGGTGACCGTGGTGGGCTCCGCGGTGCCGGCGCGCTCGCTCAGCTCGCGCTGGTTGAGCCCGTCCTCTTCCCACAGGACGCGCAGGAAATACCACATGCCGAGTGTGACGCCATACGGCCGGATGTGCGCTTCGAGCGCGCGCTGCAAGGCGCGATGCGTCCAGCGGACCTGGTGACCGATGCTCTGTTCCGCCGAATAGGCGACGCGTGTCTTTCGCGCTGCACCGCCCGCTTGTTTCCGGCGTTCCGTCATGCCAGCTACCCCGAGCCAATCGTTAGCAATCAAAGGTTCTAGCCGGTTGGCCGGCTTTTGTCTTGTTCCGGGCAAGGCGGCCGCGCACAATTGCCTCGATCTTCGTGAGGATTTGCCCATGAACCAGGATGCGAAAAAGACGGCGCTGCGCATGATTCCCTACGGCATCTACGTCCTGACCGCAGACGACGGCAAGGGTGGGATCGCGGCGGCTACGGTCAACTGGGTGACGCAGACAGCATTTGCGCCGCCGCTGGTCGTCGTCGGCATCAAGGCCGACACGGCGTCGTACCAGACGGTCAAAGCCGCGCGCGCCTTCGCGCTCAACATGCTCGGCAAGGATCAAAAGCCGCTGGCCTTTACCTTTTTCAAGCCGACGGAATTGCGCGACGGCAAGCTGAGCGGACAGAGCTATCACGCCGGCGTCACCGGCGCGCCGATCCTGAACGACGTGCCTGCCGCCGTCGAATGCCGGGTCAAAACCATCGTCACCGAAGGTGATCACCACATCGTCGTCGGCGAAGTGGTCGAAGCGTATGTCATGAAGCCGCCCGCGGGCCGACCAGATGCGGCGATCCTCGAAATGAAAGACCTCGGCGACAAGGTGTTCTACGGCGGATGAACGACGCCGCGCACTGCCATACCCAGGCCCGGACTTGGCGCTCGATCCGCTACTCATAAACTTCGCGCTGATCTTCGGCCTGTCGCTGTTCTTCGGGCTGGCGTTCGAGGATTTTCACGCACATAGCGACTTGCCGCGGCCTGGCGGCATCCGCACCTTTCCGCTCCTCGCCTTGGCGGGCGGGCTGCTCTACCTGCTCGACACCGAGCGAAAATTACCGCTGGTCGCGGGCCTGCTGGTCCTCGGCGCTTGGCTGGCCGTCGCCTATTGGCGTCAGTGCCGTGAGCGGACCGAAGACAACCGGTCCGCGGTCGAGTTGGTTGCGCCGATCTGCAACGTGCTGGCCTATCTGATCGGGCCGGCGGTGTTGACCGTGCCGGCGTGGCTCGTCGTCGCCGTCACGGTGGCGGCCGTGCTGCTGTTGACCGGCCGCCGCCGGCTGCACGCCTTGGCACAACGCGTGCCGATCGGCGAAATCGTCACCGCAGCCGAATTCCTCATTCTTACCGGCATCGTCCTGCCGCTGCTGCCGAACCACCCGGTCACCGCGCTGACGACCATCACGCCTTACAAGGCGTGGCTCGCCTTGCTGGTGGTGTGCACGCTTTCCTATGCAAGTTACCTGCTGCAACGGTTTGTCACGCCGGCGCGCGGCGATCTGATGGTCGCGCTGCTCGGCGGCCTTTATTCGTCGACGGCAACCACCGTGGTTCTGGCGCGCACCGCCGCGGCGAAACCCACGACCAATTCCGTGGCGCAGGCGGGCATCATCCTGGCCACCGCGATCATGTATCTGCGGATCCTGGCGATCGTGGCGATTTTCGACGCGCCACTCGCGCTCGGCATCGCGCCGGCGGCGATCCTTCTGTCGCTGGCCGGCGTCGGCATGGCGGCGATGCAATACCGTCGCGCGCGGTGCGTCAGCGTCGGTGCAGACCGAACGCGGCCACGCAACCCACTCGAGCTGACGGCGGCGGCGGTGTTCGCCGTCCTGTTCGTCGTCACCTCGATCGCCACGCAATGGGCGCAAAGCCGCTTCGGCGCGCTGGGCGTGAACGCCCTGGCGGCGGTCGTCGGTTTTGTCGACATCGACCCGTTCGTCTTGAACCTGGCACAGGGCGGACCCGGCGGCTTGCCGCTCGACGGCCTGATCAGCGCCGTCTTGATCGCCATGTCATCGAACAACGTGCTGAAAGCGGTCTACGCGGCGGCCTTTGCTGGCTGGCGCGCGAGCCTGCCAGCGGCGACGGCGCTCCTCGTTCTCGCCGCGGGCGGCATCGGCGCGGCGCTGATTCACTAGTCGGCCGGCGGCACAAACGCCGCTGGCGGGCCATGGGCGTGTGATATAACATAACATTGCGAATCCGCTGGCAGGACCGGGCATGACAGCCAAAGGACGCCGTGGCGTCACGGCTCAACTCGATCGGGCAGCCGCCGCCTGCGCGCGCGACGGCGCGCAGCTCACGGAATTGCGTCGCAGCGTCCTTGG
>JAGXBG010000071.1 GCA_018971215.1 Alphaproteobacteria bacterium | reverse complement strand
GGGCGCAATGGGTCGATCGATTGGTTGGCGCTGCCGCGCTTCGATGCCGCGGCGTGTTTCGCCGCGCTTCTGGGTACGCGCGACAACGGCCGATGGTTGATCGCGCCGGCCGAACCCGTGCGCAACGTCTCGCGGCGCTATCGCGGCAACACGATGATTCTCGAAACTCAAATCACCTGTGATTCAGGCGTCGTCACGTTGATCGATTTTATGCCGAAACCGCGGCAGGGGATCGTCGACGTTATGCGCATCGTCCGCGGCGATCATGGCACCGTGCCGATGCGGTTCGAGGCGATCTTCCGCTTCGACTATGGCAGCATCGTTCCGTGGGTGCGCCGGCGTGCCCACGGCCTGCGGGCGGTTGCCGGGCCGGACGCGATCGTTCTGCGAACGGCGATCGCGCTCGTAGGCAAGGACAAGACCACGGTCGGTGAATTCAGCGTCCGTGCTGGCGAGACTGTGCCATGCACGCTCAGCTGGTGCCGCTCGTATGACGACGAGCCGCCGGCGCTCGATCCGGCCGCGGCGTTGGACGATACCGAGGCCTATTGGCGCGAATGGAGCTCGCGCTGTGTGCGCGGGGCCGGCGGCGAATGGCATGACGCGGTGATGCGCTCGCTGCTGACGCTCAAGGCGCTCACCTATGCGCCGACCGGCGGAATGGTCGCCGCGCCGACGACGTCGCTGCCTGAGAAACTCGGCGGCGAACGCAATTGGGATTACCGCCATTGTTGGCTGCGCGACGCGACCTTCACGCTGTTCGCGTTCATTCTGGCCGGCTACGTCGACGAAGCCAAAGCTTGGCGCAAGTGGCTGTTGCGCGCCGTGGCCGGGTCGCCCGCCGATATGCAGATCATGTACGGCATCGCCGGCGAACGGCGGCTTAGCGAGTACGAGGTGCCATGGCTCGGCGGTTACGCCGACAGCCGGCCGGTCCGCGTCGGCAATGCCGCGCATTTGCAACGGCAGTTGGATATCTATGGCGATGTGATGGACGTCTTCTACACGGCGCGCGTCTACGGCGCAGAACCCGAAGACGATGTCGAGCGTATACAACAGGCGCTGCTCGAATATCTCGAAGGCAATTGGCAAAAGCCCGATTCCGGGATCTGGGAAGCGCGCAGCGCGGAGAAGCGCAACACTCATTCCGCCGTCATGGCGTGGGTGGCGTTCGACCGCGCTGTGCGCTCGGCCGAGAAATTCGGCCTCAAGGGGCCGGCCAAACGCTGGGCCGCGGTGCGCGATCAGATTCACCGCGAGGTGTGCACGCAGGGCATCGATTCAGAGCGCGGCGTTTTCGTGCAGCAATTCGGTGGCAAGGCGCTCGATGCGGCGCTCCTGCGGATTCCGCTGGTCGGATTCCTGCCGCCCGACGATCCGCGCGTGATCAAGACGATGGATGCGGTCGCCCATGAACTGACGCTTGATGGGCTGGTGCGGCGCTATATTCCCGAGCACGCCCCCGACGGGCTTGCCGGCGACGAGGGCGCGTTTCTGATCTGCTCGTTCTGGCTTGCCGACAATTACGCGCTGGTCGGCCGCCGCCGCGAGGCGCGGACGTTGTTCGAGCGCCTGCTCGCGTTACGCAACGACGTCGGATTGCTCGCCGAAGAATACGATCCGCATGCTCGACGGCTGCTGGGGAATTTTCCGCAGGCATTTTCGCATGTGGGCCTTATCAATACGGCGCATAATCTGACTCTGCATCGTGGTCCGCCCGAACATCGCGTCGACGGCTAACGCTTCCGGCGCGCAGTCTTCCCGACTTTTTCGGCGGCGGCCACGCCGCTCAGGGCGGCCAACGCGAGCAGGAGCCATTTGTGTTCGTGGATCAGCGGCGCGAAGTCGCCACTTTCGATCGCGGCCGCAAGCACGCCGCTGACGGTTTTCGACCCGCCACGACGGCGCGCGAGGCAATATCCGCCGCCGACCAGCGCCGCCGCGATTAGGACCAGGACGCCGGCGCAAATCAGCGGCGCGCCCCAAGGACCAACGAGCGGCAACAGCCAAATCCAAAGCGCCGCGATTGCGCAGCCGAAGGCGCCGGCGACGGTCGCGAACGCGAGAACGACCAGAAGCGCAGCGATGGCGATGCGCGGCACTCGCTTGCGGACGCGCTCGAACGTCGTGACTTCGGCGAGGACGGCCAACGCGAGCTTGACGATGCCGCCCATCCGCGTTGTGGCCTAGCGAAGAACCAGCCGGCCGCCGATGAAACCCAGGCCGAACGCGATTAGCAGGCTCGTCAGCGGCCGTTCCTCGACCTGGCGGGCGAGCGCCTCGGCGCCGCGCTCGCCTTCGGCCAGCGCCTGATTGTAGAGCCGCCGCGCCTCATCGGACATTTCCTCGACCTGGCCGGCGATATTGTGCATCGCGCCCGACTTGACATGCTCCATCAAGCGCGCGAGATCCTTGCGCAATGCGTCGATGTCGTCGCGAATCGTATCGAGGTCGGCGCTGTTGGCTCTGGCTTTCGCGGTATCACTCATCGTAACTCCTGCAATTGCACAGCCGGCGAACGTTGCACGCGTCACAAAGCATGACCGAATCCGCAAAAAACTCAAGGCCAGCGGACAGCGCGCGCCTGGGAACGGCGCAGCGTCAGGCGTATCGGCTCATCGGCGCGATCGGGCCGCGCGTCGACGCGGCGCAAAGATCGGATCGAGCGCCGCGTCCCACAGGTGAACGCCGCCGATCACGCCGTCGGCATTGGGCGTGATCTTGACGTCGTGCGGCAGATCGAAATCGATGAGGCGCGTGTTGCCGCCGCCGAGGTAAAGCCGATCGAAATTCACCAAAGTGCGGACGATTTCGATCGTCTTGTGCAACCGGCGGTTCCAGATGCGCGGGCCTTTCTTGTCGATCGCCGCGTTGCCGAGATATTGGTCGTAGGTTTTGCCCTTGAGTAGCGGATGCTGGCCGAGTTCGAGATGCGGCAGCAGCCGTCCGTCCTGAAACAGCGACGAACCGATGCCCGTGCCGAGCGTCAGCACGCACTCGAGCCCGCGCCCTTCGATGGCGCCAAGGCCTTGAACGTCGGCGTCGTTGAGCACGCGCACCGGCTTCCGCAGTTGCTGCGTCAGGGCACGATCGAGCTGGAATCCTGCCCAACGCTCGGTATCGAGATTGGGCGCGGTATGGATGCGTCCGCGGCGGACATAACCGGGGAAGCCGACCGATACACGATCATAGCTCGGCAGCATGCGCGCGAGGCCCTTGATGGCGCGCAGCAGCGCCGGCGGCGTCGCCGGTCGCGGCGTCAGCACGCGCACCGGCGCCGCGATCATCGCGCCGCCACGATCGAGGACCGAGGCCTTGACGTGCGAGCCACCGACGTCGATCGCCAGCGTGAAGGGCGGCGCAGCACGTTCGATCGCCACGGCGCGCGGCAGGGGACCGGCTTCGTCCTTCATGGCGCGGCGTCTCGATCGAGCAGCCAGGTGATGCGCCCGGCCGGCCGAATATGTGCCGCAGGCAGATCGTCGCCGCGTGTCAGCCGTTCGAGCACCGGCCTTTTGGCCGCGCCGCTGGCGAGAAAGGCGACGGCTGCGCTGCTGTCGAGCGCCGGATAGGTCAGGGTCACCCGCGCTTCGGGCTTCGCTTCGGGTACGCCGGCGGCCCAATGCATACGCTCGCGCAACGCCGCAGCGCCGGGAAAGAGCGATGCGGTATGGCCATCCTCGCCCAGGCCGAGGAGTGTCGCCGCGAACAATGGCCGATCCGCCGCCAGCACGTCGGCGCCATAGAAGCGCTTGAGCTCGGTCTCGTACGCAGCCGCGCCGCGCGCTGGCCCGTCGGCTGCAGCGATCGGATGAATGTGCGTCGGCGGAACCGGCACGTGGTCGAGCAGCGCCGCGCGCACCATCGCGAAATTGCTGCGCGGATGATCCGGCGGCACGCAGCGCTCGTCGCCCCAGAACCAATGGACCCGGTCCCAAGGGAAGCAATCGCGATACGGCGACTGCGCCAGCAGCGCGTAAACCGGCCGCGGCGTGTTGCCGCCGGATAGGCATATGGCGATGCGTCCCGGCGTACCCAGAGCGCGATTGAGCAGCCATGCGGCGGCATGGCGCGTCAGAATTTCAGCGTCAGCCAGGACAATGCGCCGGCCCGGCAGCGAGCGCGGCGTCCGCGCGGCCGCCGCCGTCACGGTTGGTCCTCGGCGGCGATCGGTCGCCAGTGGCGATGATCGCGTGCCAACAGCATGTCGGCGGCGCGCGGTCCGTCGCTGCCGGCGCCATAGAAATCGAGGCCATTGGCGCGGTCGCGACGCCAGCAATCGAGGAACGGCTGAACCACGCGCCAGGCCGCCTCGACGTCGTCGGCGTGCTGAAACAGCGTCTGGTCGCCGATCATGCAGTCGTAGATCAACGTCTCGTAGCCGTTTTCGGGCGCGGCGGCGAAGTAGTCCTTGTATCTGAACTCCATGCCGACGCCGTGCAGACGGAGCTGCGGTCCAGGCACCTTGGCGTTGAATTGGATGGAGATGTCCTCTTCGGGCGCGATGCCGATGACGACAAAATTCTGCGCCAGCCGCTCGACCGGCGTGCCGCGAAAAATGGCGAAGGGCGCTTCCTTGAATTTGATCGCGATCTCGGTCCGGCGCGCTTTGAGCGCCTTGCCGGTGCGCAGATAGAACGGTACGCCGGCCCAGCGCCAGGTATCGATCAGCAGCTTGAGCGCGACATAGGTTTCGGTGGTGCTGCTGCGCGCCACGTCGGGAGCCCGGCGGTATGCCGCAACCGTCTTGCCGTCGATCTTGCCGGCACGGTATTGGCCGCGCACGCCGCACGCAAAGGCCGTGGCGTGGTTATAGGCGTGCATCGCCTGAAGCACTTTGGTTTTTTCGGCGCGCACGGCGTTGGCGGCGAAACGCGCCGGCGGCTCCATCGCGATGAGCGACAGCAACTGGAAGAGGTGGTTCGGCACCATATCGCGCAGCGCACCGGTTGCGTCGTAGAACCTTCCGCGCCGGCCGACGTCGACGGTCTCGGCAACGGTGATCTGGACGTGGTCGATGCGGTCGCGGTTCCACAATGATTCGAACAGATTGTTGGCGAAACGCAGCGCCAGAATGTTTTGCACGGTCTCTTTGCCGAGGAAGTGATCGATCCGATAGACCTGCTCTTCGGCGAAGACGGCAAGGATGCGCTTGTTCAGTGCGCGCGCCGATTCAAGATCGGTGCCGAACGGCTTTTCGACGACGAGCCGCGACCAGGCGCCGCGCGCCGGTTGTGCGAAACCAGCCTTGCCGAGCCGCTCGGCCAACGGCGCGAATACGGTCGGCGGCGTCGCCATGTAAAACAGCGTGCTGCCGTGCGTGGTGCGTTGCCGCCTTTGTAGCACTGCCGCTAGCCGCTCGAACGTTGCGGCATCGTCGAAATCACCGGCGACATAGGACAGCCGCTGAAGCAGCCACGCGCGCGTCGCCGCGGCTGGTGCGACGCCGGTGAACTTGTTTAGCCCGTCGCTGACATGGGCGCGGAATTGCGCGTCGCTCATCGGCGAGCGCGCGACGCCGATCACGGCAAAACCGTCGGGCAGCAGCTTAGCGGCGGCGAGGTGGTACAGCGCAGGCATCAGCAGCCGTTGCGTCAGATCGCCGGAGGCGCCGAAGACCACGAGCGTACAGGGATCGGCCTGCCGCGGCCGCTCGCGGACGGTGCGCGCCATCAGCCTTTGTCCGGACGTTCGATATGGCCGCCGAAACCCTTGCGCATGGCCGACAGCAGCTTTTCCGCAAAGCTCGTTTTCTCGCGCGAACGGAAACGGGTATAGAGCGCGGCTGACAAAACTTCGGCCGGCACCGCCGCTGCAAGCGCCGCCGCGATCGTCCAGCGGCCTTCGCCTGAATCTTCGACATAGCCGCTGAAGCCCTGCAACGCCGGATCCTCTGCCAATGCCGCCGCCGTGAGGTCGAGCAGCCAGGACGAGATCACGCTGCCGCGACGCCACACCTCGGCGATATCGGCAACGTTAAAGTCGAAACGCTGTTCCGCCGGCAGATCGGCGCGGTTCGTATTGCGCAGGATGTCGAACCCCTCGGCATAGGCCTGCATCAAACCGTACTCGATGCCGTTATGGATCATCTTGACGAAATGTCCGGCGCCCGGCGGGCCAGCGTGGAGATAGCCCTGCTCGGGCCGCGGGTCGCGCCCGTCGCGATGCGGCGTCGGCGGAATATCGCCGCGACCCGGCGCCAGCGCGGCGAAGATCGGATCGAGCCGGTCGACCGCATCCTTGGCGCCGCCGATCATCAGGCAATAACCGCGCTCCAAGCCCCAGACGCCGCCACTGGTGCCAGCGTCAACATAATGGATGTTCTTTTGCGCCAACGCTTTGGCGCGGCGGACATCGTCCTGCCAAAAGGAGTTGCCGCCGTCGATGATTGTATCGCCGGGCGCGAGCAACGCGCCGAGCTCGGTCACGGTCTGCTCGGTGGCGTCGCCGGCCGGCAGCATCACCCAGACGGCGCGCGGCGCTTGGAGGCGGCGAACCAAATCGGGCAATCCACCCGATCCTGTCGCGCCTTTTTGCTTGGCGAGGGCGGCGACGGCGCCCGGCGATCGATCATAGACGACGCACTCATGCCCGCGCGCCGTGAGACGCCGCACGATGTTGCCGCCCATGCGGCCCAGACCGACGACTCCCAGTTGCATCGTTTTCGCTTGTCGCGCTCGTTGTTGATCGCAATCGCGGAGCTTTCGCTTCGGCCCGACAGCTTATGGCAGGTCGCGTCGCTTCATCCAGACTTGTATTCCCGCGGTCGTTGATTATGGCGAAACCATGGAGGCGCACCGGAGCATCGCGTGACCGGTGTGATTAACCCGTGATTTCAGGGCTTCCCCGATTGCCGGCCGGCCGATTTCTTCGCACCTTGGACGCGGCAACGCAGCGCGCACAACGACAAGGAGCGAAAGATGGCTGAGCGGCTCACCGACGACATCGTCCCGTTTCTGCCGCATCTCCGCGCATTTGCCCGCATGTTGGCGCGGGACCGTACCCTGGCCGACGATCTGGTGCAGGAGACGGTGGTTCGCGCGTTGAGTCACGCTCACCAATTTCAGCCCGGAACGAACCTCAAGGCCTGGTTGACCACGATCTTGCGCAACGCCTATTTCACCGAAAAGCGCAGCCAGGGTCGTGTGGCGCAACTCGACGTCGACGTCGCGCGCGACTCGACGACCGTGAGCGGCGGCCAGGAATGGCACCTGCGTATGCGCGATTTCGAAGGCGCCTTCAATACGCTGTCACCGGTCCAACGCGAGGCGCTGGTGCTCGTCGGCGCCAGCGGATTTTCCTACGAGCAGGCGGCCGCGATGGCCGGCTGCGCCGTCGGTACGATGAAGAGTCGCGTATCGCGTGCGCGTCTCCAGCTTCAAACCTTGTTGGACGGCGTGGATGGCCCACGCGCCCGTGGCTTGGGCTGGAATCGCGCGCTGCATCTGCACGACTGGGAGCATCTGACGGCAGGCCGCGACTCGCTTTCGCTAAGCGCGTCCTAAATTCAGCACGGCGGTTGCGTCGAATCGCCGCCGTCCCGTAATAATGAACTTGGAATCGGCTGGCGCTCGGTCGCCGTAACGAACCGTGGTCTGATGGTCTCGACTGTTCATCGCGAGTGGTGGCGGGGCGCGGTGATATACCAAATCTACCTGCCGAGTTTCTTCGATGGTGACGGTGACGGTTTTGGCGATCTCACGGGATTGCTCGAACGTCTGCCGTATGTTGCGTCGCTTGGTGTCGACGCGATCTGGATCTCGCCGTTCTATCGCTCACCGATGCGGGATTTCGGGTACGACGTCGCCGACTATCGCTCGGTCGATATTCGCTTCGGCACGCTTGCCGATTTCGATGCGGTCGTCGCGCGCGCCCACGCGCTTGGCTTGAAAGTCATCATCGATCAGGTCTGGAGCCATACAGCCAGCGAGCATGCTTGGTTTGTGGAGAGCCGTGCCTCGCGTACCAATCCGAAAGCCGACTGGTATGTATGGGCCGATCCGGCTTCCGACGGTGCGCCACCGAACAACTGGCTTTCGGTCTTCGGTGGCAGCGCCTGGTGCTGGGACGCGCAGCGTCGGCAGTATTATCTGCACCATTTTCTGACCTCACAGCCCAAACTCAATCTCTGGAATCCGGCGGTCCTCGATGCTCATTTCGCCAATGCCGAATTCTGGCTTGCGCGCGGCGTCGACGGTTTTCGCCTCGATGCCGTCGATTTCATGCTGCACGACGAAGCGTTCGGCTCCAATCCAATCCGGCCGGTGTTGCCGGACACCGAACGGCCATGGAATCCATTCCGCATGCAGCGTCACGTCCATGACATGGCGCAGCCCGGCATCGCCTTGCTGATGAGTCGCATCCGTGAATTCATGAACCGATTTCCCGGCCGCGTGACAATCGGGGAAATTTCGAGCGAACCCGGCGCGTTTGACCGCATCGCCCGATTGACCGGCGCGATGCGGCTGCACATGGCATACACGTTGGGCGTGATGAAGGCGGCCTTTGCTCCCGCGATCTTTCGCCAAGCGGTCGCCGATGCTGCAACACTCAATCATGCCGGCTGGCTGTGCTGGGCGTTCAGCAATCACGATGTCGAGCGCGTGGTGTCGCGTTGGAATCCAACCGGTCGGGCGCCGGCCGCCTTTGCACGGTTGCAGATGGCGATGCTACTCACCTTGCCAGGCAGCGTCTGCCTCTATCAGGGCGAGGAACTTGGGCTGCCGAACAGCCATATCGCCGCGAAGGATATCCGCGATCCTTTCGGCCGCGCTTTTTATCCTGTCTACGCCGGCCGTGATGGCGCACGGACGCCGCTGCCTTGGGCGGCGGATGCGCCGAATGCCGGCTTCTCGGACAGCAACCACACTTGGCTGCCGGTTGATCCGGTGCACGCGACGATGGCAATCGATCGGCAGGAGGCCGACGCGGCTTCGACGCTTGCTGCCTACCGCCGGATGATCAGCTATCGCCGTGCACGTCCTTCGCTCGCGCTTGGCGAGACCGAACTACTCGATTTTCCCGATCCGGTCGTCGGTTGGCGCCGCCGGTTTAACGGCGAGGCCACCGTCGCGCTGTTTAACCTTTCGCCCGAGCCGGTATCGGTGAAGGGGTTGCCACGGTTCATGCCGGCCGACATGCCGTTCGTGACTGCGCCATCGGACGGCGGCATCGTCCTGCCGCCGTTCGGTCTAACGCTCGGCGTAGAGCACCGCGACCGGTAATTCGGCGAGCGCACGACCGAGTTCGATGCGGTGCTCGCAGGCGTCAATGGCGATGCCCGACAACGCATCGATCAGGCGGCCGCTGCGTACGCCATGCACCGTATGGCCGACGAAGGCGCGGCTGGACTGGAGCCGGTAGGTTGCGGTCAGAACGTCGAAGGGCGACATCGGTTTGTCGCATTCAGCGCGGCCGTTCGGCGCGCATCGAGGCCAGGATGGCGTTCGCCGTCGGATCGGCGAAGATGGCGTTGAGATCGCGGCTCAGTTTGCGCGCGAAGCTGGGGTAGGCGCCAATAGGTGCGCCCGGCAGATTGGCTTGATCCATTTCCTGCGCCAGATCCTCGATCTGCACCAGCGTCAGCCGGCTGGGTGTCCGCGCGAGAAAGCGGTGCGCCGCAACCGCGAGCGCCGTCTCGCTGCCGGTGTCGAGGCCAGCACGTGTAAAAGCTTCACGGATTGCCTGGCGTTCGGTCGCCCGCGTTGCGAGCGCTTGGTCCCGCGTGAGCCCAACCGGCTGAATGCCGAGTGTGAATTTGAGCGCGATGTCGCGGCCGTCCCAGAAGCCACGCCACGTCGGCAGATCGTGGGTCGCCAGCGCTACCATTGCATTCCGCGGATATTCGGCGGGGTCGAGATAGCGCCCGTCATGTCGCGTAAAGATGAGCAGCCGGTATGACAGGATACCGGCGTTGGCGAGGCGCGCCGGCAGGTCGGGCGGCACCGTGCCGAGGTCCTCGCCGACGACAATGCAGCGCCGCGCGGCGCTTTCGGTCGCGACGGCGGCGCTGAATGCGTCGAATGGCATGCGCAAATAGGCGCCGTCAATCGGCTGCCCACCCGCCGGCACTAGAAACAGACGATTGAAGCCGAGTACGTGGTCGATGCGCATGGCGCCGGCGTGGGTCATGTTGGCGGCGACAATGCGGCGATAGCCGGCGCCGCCGGCGCGTTCCATGGCTTCGGGGTTGTAGGCGAAAAGGCCCCAGTCTTGGCCGTTGGCGTTCCAGTCGTCGGGCGGTGCGCCGACATGGAAGTCGGGAATGAGTTTGTCCTGCTCGGCCCACCCTTCGGCGCTGTCGGGCGCGCAGCCGAGTGCGAGATCGAGGTAAAGCCCGATGCGCATGCCGGCGACGCGCGCTGCAGTCGCGCAGGCGGCAAGCTGCCGGTCGGCTTGCCATTGCAGGAAGGCGTGGTAACGCAAATCGTGCGCATAGCGTTCGGCAAACTCCGTAACGGCGGGGCCTGTTGGGTCACGGAAATCCTCCGGCCAATTCACCCAATCGGGGCCAAACCCGGCAAGCGACGACAGCGCCTGGTATATGACGAAACGCCGTAGCGGCGCACCGCGTGCCCGCACGAAGGCGCCAAAGTCGCGCACGGCGGTGTCGCGTGGCGCCACTCGCATGCGATGTTCGAAAGCCTCGAAGATCACGCGGAAGATGCTGTGCTTGGCAGCGGCGATTTCCGGATAGTCGACTGTCTGGCTTTCACGCTGCGCGGTCAGCAACGCTTGGAAGCGGCGGCTGGCGACAGCGGCGCAGGCCGCGCCGGAATCGGCGTAACCGGTCATTGCCTGCGGATCGATGTAGATCACGTTGACGAATTCGCGGCTCGACGGCGAGTAAGGGCTGATGCGCGCCGGGTCGGCGGCATAAAGCGCATGCAGAGGATTAACGCCCACGAAATCCGCGCCGGCGGCTGCGGCAAGTTCGACCAGCCGTCTAAGATCGGTGAAGTCGCCGACGCCCCAATTGCGCACCGAGCGCAAACCGTAAAGCTGCACCCCGATGCCCCAGCCACGCTGCCAATCGGGCTGGAAGCATCGGACGTTGTGCCGCGGAACAGGCGGCGTGTGCGCGGCGCCGCGCGAGTGTTCGAGCGCCGCGAGCAGCCGCGCCGCGACGGCGTCCGACATATAGTGATGACGGCCGAGCGCATCGTCATAATCGCGCTCGATCAGGTTCGCCGCAGCGGTCTCGTTGCTGGTCATCGCTCGGCTTCTGCCAGTGTGCAGACTACCGCCCAAGGTGGCAGCAGAACGTCGCCTGATGCGGTGTCCCATAGCGCACGTCCGGCAGGCGGCGGTAGCGGCCAGACCGCGGCCACGCGGCCAAGGTTGGCGACGAGCGTCAGTTCGCTGCGGTCGCCGAGCCGCCACGTCACCGCCAAGCACGTCCCTTCGACCGTATAACGTGCGCCGCGGCCAATGCCCGGCAGACGCGGCACGATTTCGCTTTGGCGGATCTCGATCAGGCGACGGATCGCCGGTATGGCGGGCGGACGCTCGCCGAATTGGCTGCGCGCAAACGTCTCGATGGCAAGTGGATCGGGAATGCGTGCGGCGCTCTCTGGCGTGGCGAAGGCGGAGAACTTCGCGAACTCGCGTCGCCTTCCGTCGCGTACCGCGGCACCAAGCGCGCCGGCAAAATCGCAGAAAAACAGAAATGGCGTGATGGCGTCCCATTCTTCGCCCATGAACAGCAGGGGCGGCGACGGGCTGAGGAGCAGGATTGCGGTCGCTGCCTCAAGCGCCGCGGGCTCGGCGAGCGTGGTCAAGCGCTCGCCAAACGCGCGATTGCCGACCTGGTCGTGATTTTGGAGGAAATTGACGAACGCGGTCGGCGGCAGATCGCCGCTCGGCTCGCCGCGCGCTGCGCCGCGATAGGCCGAGTGCTCGCCCTGGAAGGCGAAGCCTTCGGCGAGCGCGCGGCCGAATTTGGCGACTGGATCGGCGGCAAAATCAGCGTAATAGCCTTCGGTCTCGCCTGTCAGGATGACATGCGCGGCATGATGAAAATCGTCGTTCCATTGCGCGTTGTAAGCGGCAACGTGACCGCCGGCGTTACGGCGCAGATAGGTCGCCTGGTTGGCGTCGTTTTCGAGAATGAGGTGGACGTGGCGATCGGCCGGAACCGCTAGGCGCACGCGCGCCGCCAGCTCTTCGAGAATGTCGGGCCGGCTATCGTCGTGAATCGCGTGCACCGCGTCGAGACGCAGGCCGTCGATATTGAATTCGAGAATCCAATAGAGGGCGTTCTCGATGAAGAAGTCACGGACCGGCCGCGCGGCGAAATCGATCGCGGAACCCCAGCCGGTCTGCGCGGCCGTGAAGAACCCGGGGGCGTACAGGCCGAG
>JAGXBG010000070.1 GCA_018971215.1 Alphaproteobacteria bacterium | reverse complement strand
CCCTGGCTGCCATAGCCGACGACCAGGACCTTCTTGCCCTTGATCAGGTTCACGTCGGCGTCGCGATCGTAATAAACACGCATGGAAGAACTCCTCCGAAGGCGAAAACGGTTGGATCAGAACTTGCCGGAGCCGCGCGAGATCGCGACGACGCCGGTGCGGGAAATATCGACGACGCCGAGCGGCGCCATCAGATTGATGAAAGCGTCGAGCTTGTCGGTCGACCCGGTCATTTCGAAAACATAGCTCTCCGGCGTGGTGTCGACCACGCGAGCGTGGAAGATATCGGCGACGCGCAGGGTCTCGGCGCGGCTTTCGGCACCGCCGGTGACCTTGACCAACGCCAGTTCACGCTCGAGGAACGGGCCTTCCTCGCCAAGGTCGTGCACGCCATGCACCGGAACGATGCGGTTCAGCTGCGCCTTGATCTGCTCGATGACCATCGGCGTGCCCGAGGTGACGATGGTGATGCGCGACAGCTTGTTCTTGGGGTCGGTCTCGGCGACCGTGAGGCTTTCGATATTGTAGCCGCGGCCCGAAAACAGGCCGATGACGCGCGCGAGCACGCCGGGCTCGTTGTCCACGAGCACCGCCATGGTGTGCTTTTCGACGATTTCCGGAGCGGTCATTGCGATCTCAGACCAGGACCATGCCTTCTTCCGAGATCGGGCCGGACGCCTGCTTGTCCTCGGGACCGAGCAGCATTTCGTTGTGCGCCGCGCCCGACGGAATCATCGGGAAGCAATTCTCCGCCGGATCGACCGCGACGTCGACGATCACCGGCCGGTCGACCGCGATCATTTCCTTGATGACGCGATCGACATCCGCCGGCTTCTCGACGCGCATGCCGACCGCGCCGAAGGCTTCGGCGAGCTTGACGAAATCGGGCAGCGCCGCGGTATAGCTTTCGGAATAGCGGCCGCCGTGCAGCAGCTCCTGCCACTGCCGCACCATGCCCATGTACTGGTTGTTGAGGATGAACGCCTTCACCGGCAGCCGGTACTGGCAGATGGTCGACATCTCCTGAATGTTCATCAGGATCGACGCCTCGCCGGCGATGTCGATGACCAGCGCGTCGGGATGCGCGAGCTGCACGCCCATCGCCGCCGGTAGGCCGTAACCCATGGTGCCGAGGCCACCCGACGTCATCCAGTGAAACGGCTGGTCGAACTTGAAGAATTGAGCCGCCCACATCTGGTGCTGACCGACTTCGGTCGTGATGAACACGTCGCGGCCGCGCGTCAGCGCATAGAGCCGTTCGATCGCGTATTGCGGCTTGATAATGGTGTCGGATTTGGCATAGCGCAGGCAATCGCGCTTGCGCCAGGTTTCGATCTGCTGCCACCACGGCGCGATCCGCGCGGGGTCCGCCTTGTATTTCTGCGCCTTGAGCTCGACGAGCAACGCTGCTAGCACTTCGGCACAATCGCCGACGACGGCGAGATCGACGCGCACGTTCTTGTTGATCGACGACGGATCGATATCGACATGGATTTTGCGCGCGTGCGGTGCGAACGCGGCGACCTTGCCGGTGACGCGATCGTCGAAGCGCGCGCCGATATTGATCATCAGGTCGCAATCGTGCATCGCGTTGTTCGATTCGAAGGTGCCGTGCATGCCGACGAGGCCGAGATACTGCTTGTCGGACGCTGGAAATACGCCCAACCCCATCAGCGTCAGCGTCACCGGAAAACCGGTCAGGCGCACGAGCTCGGTAAACAGCGTGCAGGCGCGCGGACCGGAATTGATCAGGCCGCCGCCGCCGTAGAACAGCGGCTTCTTCGCCGCCATGATGAGCTGCGCCGCCGCGGCGATGCGCGACGCCTCCGGCTTGGCCTGCGGCCGGTAGGATTTGCGCGCCGGCGCGCTTTCCGGCGGCAGATAGAGACCGTTAGCAAACAGCACGTCCTTGGGCAGATCGACGACGACCGGGCCCGGCCGACCCGTGCGCGCGACCGTGAAGGCTTCGTGCAGAACGCGCGCCAGGTCGTTGACGTCCTTCACCAGGTAGTTGTGCTTGGTACACGGCCGCGTGATGCCGGTGGTGTCGGCCTCCTGGAACGCGTCGTTACCGATGAGATGCGTCGGCACCTGGCCGGTGAGACAAACCACCGGCACCGAATCCATCAGCGCATCGGTCAATCCGGTGACCGTGTTGGTGGCGCCGGGACCACTGGTGACCATCACCACGCCGACCTTGCCGGACGAGCGCGCGTAACCTTCGGCGGCGTGCACCGCGCCCTGCTCGTGCCGCACTAGGATGTGGCGCAGCCGGTTCTGCTTGAACAGCGCATCGTAGATCGGCAGCACCGCGCCGCCCGGATAGCCGAAGACGACCTCAACGCCCTGATCGATCAGGGCGCGGATCACCATTTCGGCCCCGCTCAGTTCCCGGACTTCTGGTTGCGCCGCCATTCGTCTCGCCTTGCACAAAAAACGCGCGTCCCTTTCGTCCCTCTGATCCCCGCCAAGTGCAGGGAAAGGGCCGCGAACGGGCCACTTTGCCGCGAAAAATCGGAGCCTAGAGGGCTACTTAGACTCGGTCAACAAAAACTGACGAATAAATGAAAATATTTCCGGCGTCGACTTTTCCGAAAATTGCGTATCTGCGACCATTTTTCGCAGTTTGTTGCTTGCCCGAAGGCGGTTGCGAAACCAGGTGTACTGGCGTTTGGCGTAACGGCGGGTCGCTTGCTGCGCTGCAGCGAGCGCGGCATCGCGGGTGCATTCGCCGGCGAGATAGCCGCCGATCTCGCGTACGCCAACCGCCTTCATCGCCGGCAGCAACGGCGACAGATGCCGGGCGGACAGCGCGCGCACCTCGTCGATGGCACCGCTGGCGAACATGCGTTCGAGTCGCTGGTCGATCGCGGCATAGAGCGCTTCGCGCGGCGGCAACAGGATAACCGCGGCAGCCGACGGTCCGCGATGTGGCGCCTGGCGCCGCTGCCATTCGCTGAGCGCAACGCCGGTGGCGCGGACGACGGCGAAAGCGCGCACCAGACGCTGCGTGTCGGCGGCCGGCAGTTTCGCCGCGGTGACCGGATCGAGCGCCGCCAGCGCGCGGCGGAATTCCTCGCCGCCGAGCCGTGCGTGCAGCGTTCGTGCTTCGGCGACGACGGCGGCCTGCACCGCTGGAATCTCGGCGATGCCCTCGAGCAATGCCGACAGGTAGAGCCCGGTACCGCCCACGAGGACGGGCATGCGCTGTTCGCGGCGCGCACGCGCGATTTCGATCAACGCCAAGTCGCGCCAGCGGCCCGCAGAGCAACTTTCGGCAGCGTCGATTTCGCCATAGAGCCGATGCGGCGCGAGCGCCATTTCGTCGTCCGACGGCCGCGCCGTCAACACACGCAGGTCGCGATAGACCTGCATGCTGTCGGCGTTGATGATCGTGCCGATGAATTTGCGCGCCACCGCAAGAGCGAGGCGTGACTTGCCGGTCGCCGTCGGACCGGCAATGACGATCACCGGTTGTTCGCCTGACGTCATGCCGGACTTCTAGCACGGCCGTCACCGCCTTGCCTTTCCCGGTGCCGACGGGCGATAAGGGCGCGCATGGCAGTAAGTGTCCTGACCCTGATTGCGGCCGATGCCAAGGCGGATGCGCAGCCTTGGGTCGACGAAGCCGCGCGCGCGCTCGACCGGCTGGGCGCGCAGCTCGGCGCCGCCGATTGGCTGGCGGCACGGCGCGCCGTCGACATCCCCTTCGAGGGATTGGATCCGGATCAAGCCGAGGCGGCCGTGCGCGCCAGCCTCAAGCTCGGCTTCGACGGGCCGCCGGTGGACGCACTGGCGCAGCCGGCGGCGGATCGCCGCAAGCGCCTGTTGCTGTCCGACATGGAAGCGACGGTGATCGCCAACGAGATGCTGGTCGAGATCGCGAAATTCGCCGGTATCGAGAAGCCGATCGCCGAGATCACGCGGCGCACCATGAACGGGGAGCTCGATTTCGCTGCGGCGCTCCGCGAACGCGTTGCGCTGCTGCGCGGCAAGCCGACGACGTTGCTCGATCAAGCGGCGCAGCGCATTCGCATTGCCGCCGGCGCCAAGGCGATGGTCGCGACCATGCGCAAACACGGCGCCCTCACGGTCCTGGTCTCGGGCGGGTTCACGGTCTTCGCCCATCCGGTGGCCGAGCGGCTCGGCTTCGACCGCGCTTTCGCCAACCGGCTGGTGACCGAGAACGGCGCGATTGCCGGCGTTGCAGAGCCGGTCCTCAATCGCGACAGCAAGCTTGCGACGCTGACGCAGACGGCGGCGGAACGTGGTCTCAAGCTGGTCGACACGCTCGCCATCGGCGACGGCGCCAACGATCTGCCGATGATCGGTGCTGCCGGCCTCGGCATCGCCTTCCATTCGCACCCGAACGTGGCACCGCGCGCACGCCATCGCATCGACCATGCGGATTTGACCGCGGCTCTGTTCGCCCAAGGCTATCGCCAGGACGAGATCGTCGGCGACTGATAACGCGGGTCAGGCCGTCAGACGACGATCGTCTCGAAGATATAGATGGCAAAAATGAAAAGGTGCACTGCGCCCTGCAGTATGGTCGTGCGGCCGGTGCCGAGCGACAGGATCGAAACGACGAACGTCAGCAGTAAGAGCACCATCGACTTCGCGTCGATTCCCAAGGTCAGGGTCCAGCCGGTGAGCAGCGACACGATCGCCACAGTCGGGATGGTGAGGCCGATCGTCGCCAGCGCCGAGCCCAGCGCGAGATTGAGGCTCGTCTGAAGTCTGTCGGCGCGCGCCGCCCGCAGCGCGGCCCAGCCCTCGGGCATGAGCACGATCGCGGCGACGATCACGCCGACCAGGGCCTGCGGCGCGCCGGCGCGTGCGACGCCAGCTTCGATGGCCGGCGAAATCGCTTTGGCGAGAATCACCACAGCGCCGAGACAGACCACGAGAAGCACCACGCCGATGGCTGCGATACGGCCGCTCGGCGGCGGTGCGTGCTCCATGTCGCGTCGGTCGCCGCGCGGCGGCAGGAAATAATCGCGATGACGTACCGTCTGGACAAAAATGAAGGTCGCGTACAACACCAGCGAAACGACAGAGACAAAGCCGAGCTCGCTGCGGTTGTAGACCGGGCCGGGAAACGTCGTCGAATAATTCGGCAGCACGAGGGCGAGGACCATGATCGCGATCAGCGTCGCGAGCGCTGCGTTGACCCCCGACAGCCGGAAGTTCTGCTCGCCGAAGCAGACTCCGCCCACCACGAGGCACAACCCGACGATGCCGTTCAAAATGATCATGGCCGCCGCAAACACGGTGTCGCGCGCCAGGGTTCCAGCCGCCGCGCCGCCGGCCAGCATCAGCGCGACGATCAACCCGACTTCGATGACTGTGACCGAGCCAGCCAGCACCAGGGTTCCGAACGGCTCGCCGACGCGATGCGCCACAACCTCGGCGTGATGCACGGCCGCGATCACGCAGCCGAGGAGTCCGGCCGCAAGCAGAACCGTATATCCGGCACTGGGATGAAGTTGCCGGCCCGCGAGGAGGAGCCACCCCACGGCCGGCGCGACGATGGTCCAGACCGGCAACAGCGGGTTGGTCTTGGTCATGGCAGCGCTCTTCCCCCCCGCGCCGCGATCGTCCGTCGAAAAACCGCTCAGCTGCCGACCTTCAAGGCATAGAAGCGCAAATCGCCCTGGCGGTCGACCAGGAGCAGCACCGATTTACGGCCGGCCTTGGTCGCGACATCGACCTTCTTGACCACGTCGGCGGTCGTCTTGACCTCTTCCTGCGCAACCTCGGTGATCACGTCGCCGGCGCGCATGCCTTTTTCGGCGGCTGGGCCATCCTTGTCGATGTCGGTGACCACGACGCCGACGCTGTCGTCCGCGAGTTGATAGCGCTCGCGCAATTCCGGCGTCAGGTCGGCGACCGAAAGTCCGAGCGTTTTGACCGCCGTACCGGGCGGCGGCACCGGCTGTTTGGCCGTCGTCGAAACCTGCTCGACGTTATCCTTGAGCTCGCCGACCTTAACGTCGAGCGTCAGCTCCTTGTGCTTGCGCCACACCATTACCTTGACGCTCTTGTCGATCGGCGTCTCGGCGACGATACGCGGCAGGTGCCGCATATCGACCACCGCCTTGCCGTCGAACGTGAGTACGACGTCGCCGGGTTGGATGCCCGCCTTTTGCGCCGGCCCGCCATCAAACACACTGGCGATGAGCGCGCCTTTCGGCTTGTCGAGGCCGAGGCTTTCGGCGATTTCGTCGGTCACGCTCTGGATATTGACGCCAAGCCAGCCGCGGCGCGCATGGCCGTATTTCTGGATCTGCTCGATGACCGGCTTCGCCTCGTTGGCCGGAATCGCGAAGCCGATGCCGATCGAGCCACCCGACGGCGAGAAGATCGCGGTGTTGATGCCAATGACGTCGCCATCCATGTTGAACATCGGGCCGCCGGAATTGCCGCGGTTGATGGCGGCGTCGGTCTGCAGGAAATCGTCGTAGGGACCGGAATTGATCTCGCGGGCGCGCGCCGACAGGATACCGGCGGTGACCGTGCCGCCGAGGCCGAACGGATTGCCGATCGCCAACACCCAATCGCCGACGCGCGACTTGTCGCTGTCGCCGAACTTCACGAAGGGCAGCGGCTTCGACGATTTAATGCGCAGTAGCGCCAGGTCGGTCTTGCTGTCCTTGCCGACAACTTCGGCCTTGAAGCTCGTGTCGTCCTGCAGCGTAACGGTGATCTGGTCGGCGTCGGCGATGACGTGATTGTTGGTCACGACCAGGCCGGACGGATCGACGATGAAGCCCGAGCCGAGCGAAGTCGCATGCCGCGGCAGCGCTTGCGGCTGGCCGCCGGGCCGGTTCTTGTCCAAGAAGTCCTTGAAGAATTCCTCGAACGGCGAGCCCGGCGGGAATTGCGGCACGTCGGGACCGCGGCTGTTCTTGTCGCTCTTCTCGGGCAGGGTCTGCGTGGTCGAGATATTGACGACGGCCGGCAGCAGGCGTGCGGCGAGATCGGCAAAGCTGTCGGGCGCCGGGCGCGCGAAAGCCGACGTCGCGACGGCGACGGCGACGACCACGGCGAGCGCACGGCCCGCAAGCACGAGACGATGAGCAACGGTCACGAGCAACTCCGAACGATTGGGATGGCCGGATTGCGGATATTTTAGGCGCAATCCGGCCGGCAAACCAGCCCCGGTCGGGACATCTTCAGCGGCGGATGGCCCAGATGGCGGCGACGCCAATGGCGGTGGCGACCACGCCCGCCCAGCGCAGCACCGTCGGCGGCAGCAGTGCGGTTTCAGCCATCATTTTCTGCATCGGCCGGGTGAACAGAGCGAGCAATACGCCTTCGATGACGGCAGCAAGCGCCAGCGCCGTAGCAAAATCGTTCATGTCACAACGCTAACGTGCCGGGGCGGATTTGCTCGTGCCGCCCAGCCCCTCGGGGCCGGCTTCGAGGTATTTGAAGAATTCACTCTGCGGCGACAAGACGAAGGTGGTGTTGGCGCCGCCAAGCGCGTCCTTATAGGCCTGCAACGAACGATAGAAGGCGAAGAAGCCCTTATCCTGGTTGTAGGCGTCGGCGTAGATCTTGATCGCGTCGGCGTCGCCCTGGCCGCGGAGGATTTGTGACTGCTTCTGCGAGTCGGCAAGGATCTGGATACGCTGCCGGTCGGCGTCGGCGCGGATAGTGGTGGACTGGCGCTTGCCATCGGCGCGGAACGCGGCAGCTTCGCGCTGCCGTTCCGATTTCATCCGCGCATAGACCGCCTCGCTGTTCTCCTCGGGCAGGTCGGCACGGCGGATGCGCACGTCGACGACTGCGATGCCGAACGGCTTGGCCTGCGCGGCAACCTCGTCACGCACCTGCGCCATGATCTGTGCGCGTTTGTCAGCGACCACGTCCTGCAGCGCAACGTTGCCGATGATACGCCGCAGGCTGGCGCTGATCAGCGCGCCGAGCCGGGCGCGCGCCACCGATTCAATGCCCAGCGTCTGGTAGAATTGCAGCGGATCGTCGATGCGCCAACGGGCATAGGCGTCGACCACCAGGCGCTTCTGGTCGGCGGCGATCACCTCTTCCTGCGGCGGCTCGAAATCGAGGATGCGGCGGTCGTAGAGCACGACATCCTGGACGAGCGGAATCTTGACGTGCAGGCCCGGCGTCTCGATGACGCGGATCGGATTACCGAATTGCAGCACCAGCGCTTGCTCGATCTGGTTGACAGTGAAGAAGGTGGTATAGACCGCCACCAGCGCGACGACGACGAGGGCGGTGACGATGGCAGTCAGCCGGGTGCTCATGGCTGGGTCCCCGTCGGCTTCGTCGGCGCGGCGAAGTTCGGCAGCGGCAGATACGGCACGACGCCGGTGCCGCTCGCCGATTTGTCGACCACCACCTTGTTGGTGTCCTTGAGGATACCTTCGAGCGTTTCGATGTAGAGCCGTCGCGCGGTGACGTCGGGTGCCGCCTTGTAGGCGTTGTAGACCGAAAGGAAGCGTGCTGCGTCGCCCTGCGCCTGAAGCACGACCTGCGCCTTGTAGGCTTGTCCTTCCTGGACAAGGCGCGAAGCGTCGCCCTGTGCCACCGGCACGAGGTTGTTGGCGTAGGTCTGCGCCTCGTTGATGTAGCGCTGCTGGTCGATCTTGGCGCTTTGCACGTCGCGGAAGGCGTCGATCACCGGCGCCGGCGGATCGACCTTTTGCAACTGCACCTGGGTGACCTCAATGCCGCTGTGATAGCTATCGAGAATCTGTTGCAGCAGCGTCTTAGTATCGGTCTCGATCTTACCGCGGCCTTCGGCGAACGCGCTGGCGATCAGCGTATGACCGATGACCTCGCGCATGGCGCTTTCGGCTGCGACCTTCACCGTGCCGTCGGGATCGCGGATGTTGAACAGATAATCCTGGGCGTTCTTGATCAACCAGAAGACGGTGAAGTTGATGTCGACGATGTTCTCGTCGCCCGTCAGCATCAGCGATTCCTCGGGCACCTGAAGCTTCGTGCCTTCGCTGCGATAGCCGATTTCGATGCGGTTGACGCGCGTCACCTTGGGAATCAGCACGCTCTCGAACGGCGACGGCAGGTGATAGTTGAGGCCGGGCTCGGCGCGCCGGTTATAGGCGCCGAAGCGCAGTACGACGCCGAGCTCGTCGGGATCGACGACATAGATGCCGCTGGCCAGCCAGAGCACGATCACTGCGGCGATGACGACGAAGACGCCTTTGCCGCGGCCGGTCTTGCCGGGCAGCAGGTTGCGGATGCGCTCCTGCAGGCGGCTGAGGAAAGCCTCGAAGTCCGGCGGCCGCATTCCACCGCCGCCGCGTCCCCAGGGCGAACCGCCGCTGCCCCACGGCCCGCCGCCGCCACCACCACCGCCCGGAGGTTGCCAACTCATCGTGCGCTGTCCATATCCCCGCTGTACCGGTATAAGCGGGCCGAACGGCCGGTGTTGTCAAGAAATTGAGGACGACGATTGTGACAGAGGTTT
Source organism: Alphaproteobacteria bacterium (assembly GCA_018971215.1). GTDB lineage: Bacteria > Pseudomonadota > Alphaproteobacteria > ATCC43930 > CGMCC-115725 > REEB95. Next base: position 2,903 of record JAGXBG010000070.1, on the reverse strand, counting down.
TAGAAAAGGACGTGCTCGCGGCGCTGAAGCGCGTCAATGACCCCGATCGCGGTCAGGATATCGTTTCGCTCGGCATGATCACGGGCCTGTCAATCCGCGAAGGCCATGTGGGATTTGCCATCGAAGTCGATCGCGCACGCGGACCGAAGCTCGAGCCTTTGCGCCGCGCCGCCGAGAAAGCAGTCGAGACGCTGCCCGGCGTGCTGTCGGTGAGCGCAGTGCTGACCGCCGAAGCGATGCACGGCACGCCGCAGCCGGCACGCGGCCATGGCCACGCACACGGCGCGCCGCAAGCCGAGAAACCGGCGGTGCCCGGCGTCAAATTCGTCATCGCCGTCGCATCTGGCAAAGGCGGTGTCGGCAAATCGACGACCGCGGTGAACCTGGCGCTGGCGCTGGCGGCAATCGGCCGCAAGGTCGGCGTGCTCGACGCCGACATCTACGGTCCGTCGATGCCGCGCATGCTCGGCATCGCCGGCAAGCCGAGCACGCGCGACGGCAAGACGCTCGAGCCAATGCGTAACCACGGCGTCGCCTGCATGTCGATGGGATTCCTGGTGGCCGAAGACACGCCAATGATCTGGCGCGGCCCGATGGTTCAGAGCGCGATCAGTCAAATGCTGCGCGACGTGAACTGGGGCGAGCTCGACGTGATGGTGGTGGACATGCCGCCCGGCACCGGCGACGCGCAGCTCACCATGGCGCAGCAGGTGCCCCTGGCCGGCGCGGTGATCGTCTCGACGCCGCAGGACATCGCGCTGATGGACGCGCGCAAGGGCCTCAACATGTTCCGCAAGGTGAACGTGCCGGTCTTGGGCTTCATCGAGAACATGAGCTATTTCCTCTGTCCGCATTGCGGCGAGCGCACCGACATTTTCAGCCACGGCGGCGCGCGCAAGGAGGCGGAGAAGCTCGGCACCGAGTTCCTGGGCGAATTGCCCTTGGACGTGGCGATCCGCGAGACCTCGGACAGCGGCCGGCCGATCGTGGTCAGCCAGCCCGACAGCCCGCACGCCAAAGTCTACAAGCAGATCGCGACGCGGATTTGGGAACAGCTCAGCGGCGCAGAACACAAAGCGCCAAGGATTGTGGTGCAGTAGCAGTTGCGGAAGACGGAGGGGAGCCGTGTCAAGACGTTCATCATTTATCCGCGCAGCAGGCCGTGGCGTTCTGTTTGCACTGGTCGGCTTGATCTTGACGGGCTGTGGGGTCAATGACGTTCCGCGCCAGGATGAAGCGGTCAAAGCGGCATGGAGTCAGGTTCTCAACCAATATCAACGGCGCGCCGACCTGATTCCGAATCTCGTTGAGACGGTCAAGGGTTACGCGCAGCAAGAACAACGCGTCTTGACCGAGGTAACCGAGGCGCGCGCCAAGGCGACGCAAACGACGATCGCCTTGCCGCCAGACGTATTGAATAATCCGCAGGCGTTTCACCAGTTCGAACAGAGCCAAGCCACCCTGACGGGCGCCTTGTCGCGCTTGCTTGCCGTGACCGAAGCGTATCCCGACCTCAAATCGAATCAGAATTTCCTCGCCTTGCAGTCGCAGCTCGAAGGCACCGAGAACCGGATTGCGGTTGCGCGACGCGACTACATCCAGGCAGTCCAGACGTACAACACGACGCTGCGCACGATTCCAGGACGCTGGATCGCCGCATGGCTCTATCCGGATGCCAAGGTGAAGGAAACCTTCACCATACCGGATCAGGCGACTCAGGTTCCGCAAGTCAAGTTCTGATGCAGCTCGCCCGAAGCACGTCGTTGGCCGCGCGCATCGCGCTCGGCGTGGCTGTCTTGCTTTGTGGATTTCTGACACAGAGTGCGGCCGACCCAACCTTTCCCCTGCTGACCGGCCGTGTCGTTGACGACGCAGGCATATTGTCGCCGGCGACGCGTGAGCGGCTGGTCGCCATGCTGGCGCAAGAGGAGCAGAAGACCGGCAACCAGGTGGTTGTCGTCACGCTCAAGTCGCTCCAAGGCGATACGATAGAGGATTACGGCTATCAGCTCGGCCGCCATTGGGGCATCGGCCAGAAGGGCAAAGACAACGGCGCCATCTTGTTGATTGCGCCGAACGATCGCCGCGTGCGGATCGAAGTGGGGTATGGCCTCGAAGGCCAACTGACGGACGCGCAAAGCCGGATCATCATCGAGCGGGCAATTCTTCCCGCGTTCCGACGCGGCGACTATGACGCCGGCGTACTCGCCGGCACTGCCGCGATCCTCGACGTGCTCGGCGGCGTTCAGGTCACGCAGGCTGTCCCGGCCGAACACGGCGGCGGCCCGGTGCCGGCCGGGCTCCTGATCTGGCTCGCGTTTCTCGTCTTCTTTGTCCTGATTCGCGGATTCTTGTGGCCGCTGTTCTTCCTACCGATGGGACCGTGGGGAGGGCGCGGCGGATTTTATGGCGGCTCTGGGTTCGGCGGCGGATTCTCCGGCGGTGGATTTTCAGGCGGCGGCGGCTCTTTCGGCGGCGGCGGCGCTTCGGGCGGATGGTGAGCGCGATGCGACGATTGACGCCGGACGAATCAAAGCGGATCGAGACGGCGACCGCTGCCGTAGCGGGCCGGACACACGCGCATTTCGCGCTCGTCATTGTTCCGGTGAGCGACCGCTATCGCCTCTACCCGGTGCTCTTGGCGGCGATCGTCACGCTGGTCGCCGCTGGCATCGCCGCAGCGGCGCTGCCGAACCTGCCGTTTGCGACCGGATTTCTCGGCGAAGGTGCGATTTTCGTGGTGTTGTCGCTTGCCTTCGAATGGTTGCCGCTCCGGCTTTGGCTCGTGCCGCGCAGGATCAAACATGCCCGCGCCCGCCAGCTCGCCCATCTGGAATTCGCCGCGCGCATTCTTGCGCAAAAGGACCATCCGCACGGCATGTTGTTCTTCGTGTCGCTGGGCG
>JAGXBG010000069.1 GCA_018971215.1 Alphaproteobacteria bacterium | reverse complement strand
CCAAGGACGACGCCTTGATCATGCATCCGGGCCCGATGAACCGCGGCGTCGAGATCGATACCGAGGTCGCCGACGACATCGACCGCAGCGTCATCCGCCAGCAGGTCGAGATGGGCGTCGCCGTCCGCATGGCGTGCCTTGAAGCTTTGAACCGCGAAGCGCACACGTCGGCGGCGCCATGACCGAACGCATCCTGTTCACCAACGCCCGCCTGCTCGATCCGGCGAGCGGCATCGACCGCGCCGGCGAGCTGCTGGCCGAAAACGGCGTGATCGCGGCGCTCGGCCCCACCCTGTCGCAAGACGGTTTGGGCGCGGACGTGCGCGTCGTCGACTGCGCCGGATGCTGTCTGGCGCCGGGCTTGACCGACATGCGCGTGCAGCTGCGCGAACCGGGCGACGAGCACCAGGAAACGCTGGCCACCGGCGCCGAGGCGGCCATCGCCGGCGGCATCACGACGATGGCGATGCTGCCGAACACGGTGCCGACGATCGACGATCACGCGCTGGTCGAATTCGTCAGCCGCCGCTCGCGCGAGATCGGCCGCACGGCCATCCGTACCTATGCGGCGGCGACCAAGGGCCTGCATGGCCACGAACTGACCGAATACGGGCTGCTCGCCGAAGCCGGCGCCGTCGCCTTCACCGACGGCCTGCGCGCCATCGCCGACGCGGTCGTGATGCGCCGCGCGCTTTCCTACGCCAGCACGTTTGACTTGCTGGTTGTCCAGCATCCTGAAGAGCCGAGCCTCAGCGCCGGTGGCGCCATGAACGCGGGCGAGATCGCGACGCGCCTCGGCCTGGCCGGCATCACGCCGGCAGCCGAAACCATCATGGTGGAACGCGATCTCCGGCTGGTCGAGATCACCGGCGGGCGCTACCACGCGGCACACGTCTCAACCGCCGGCGCGATCGACGCGATCCGCCGCGCGAAAGCGCGTGGCCTCGACGTGACCTGCGATACGGCGCCGCACTATTTCGCGCTCAACGAGACGGCCGTCGGCGAATACCGCACCTTCGCCAAAGTTTCACCCCCGCTGCGCAGCGAAGAGGATCGCCGCGCGGTGATCGACGGCTTGAGGGACGGCACCATCGACGCCATCGCCAGCGATCATTCGCCGCAGGACCAGGAATCGAAACGCCTGCCGTTCGCGTCGGCCGAACCCGGCATCGTCGGTCTCGAGACGTTGTTGCCGCTGTCGCTCGAGCTCTACCACAACGGCAGTCTCAGCCTGCTCCAAGTGGTGCGCGCGGTCTCGCAGCGGCCGGCGGAAATCCTCCGCTTGCCGGGCGGCCGCCTGAAACCCGGCGCGCCCGCCGATCTGGCGATTTTCGACCTCGACCGGCCATGGCGCATCGACGTCGCCGCGTTGCGCTCGAAGTGCAAGAACGCGCCGTACGACGGCCGGCCCGTACAAGGCAAGGTGACGCGGACCGTGATCGCCGGCCGCACGGTTTTCGGCCTCGAACCCTGAGCGCGCACTGAGCGCCAGCATGCCGTCATCGTCCGCCGCGCTCAGCCTGTCCTGGCCGCTTCTGGTTTGCGCGGCGCTGTCCTATGTCGTCGGTTCGATTCCGTTCGGTTTGATCCTGACCCGCTTCGCCGGATTGGGCGACGTGCGGCAGATCGGCTCCGGCAACATCGGCGCCACCAACGTCTTGCGCACCGGCCGCAAAGGCTTGGCGGCGGCGACATTGATTCTCGACGCGGGCAAAGGTGCGCTCGCGGTGGCGGTGGCGCGCGGTTTCGGCGATGAGTTCGCGGCGGTCGCGGCGCTCGCCGCCGTGGTCGGACACCTCTTCCCGGTGTGGCTCGGCTTCAAGGGCGGCAAAGGCGTCGCCACGTCAGCTGGCGTCCTGCTCGCCTACAATCCGCTGGTCGCGCTCGCGACAATCGCGATGTGGCTAGCGATGGCCCTGCTGTTCCGCTATTCGTCGCTCGCCGCGCTGACCGCGGCCGTTCTGGCGCCGCTTTGGGCCTGGCTTTTCGGACCGCGCACGGCATTGACGATCGCGATCGTTGGCGCCATCGCGTTGCTCGTCGTCTTGCGTCATGCGAGCAATATCGGCCGGCTGATGCGCGGCGCCGAGAGCAAGATCCGCCTCGGACGCGAGCGATGAGCGGCCGATCGGCGCTGCCACCGGCCGAGCGGCTCGCGTGGCTGCGTCTGATCCGCAGTGAAAATGTCGGCCCGATCACGTTCCACCAGCTGGTGGCGCGCTTCGGCAGCGCGACGGCTGCGCTCGAGGCGCTGCCCGAAATTGCCCGCAGCGGCGGCCGCGCAAGGCCGTTGACGATCTGTCCAGCGGCCGCGGCCGAGCGCGAGATCGAGACGGTTGCGCGGCTCGGCGCGCGTCTTGTGGCCCGCAGCGAGCCGGATTATCCGCACGCGCTTGCAGCCATCGACGACGCGCCGCCGCTGCTGACCGTCAAAGGCCGGGACGAGCTGGCGACGCAGCGGGCGATTGCCGTGGTCGGCGCACGCAACGCGTCCGCCAACGGCCGGCGCTTCGCACGCGAAATCGCGGCCGAGCTCGGCGCGACGGGATTGCTCGTGGTCTCGGGACTGGCGCGCGGCATCGACGCGGCCGCGCACGAAGGCGCGCTCGCCAGCGGCACGCTCGCGGTGCTCGCAGGCGGCATCGACGCGGTCTACCCCGAAGAGAATCGCCGCCTGCACGAGGCGATTGCCGAACGCGGTCTGCTTGTCGCCGAAATGCCCGTCGGCACCGTGCCGCAAGCGCGGCACTTTCCGCGGCGCAACCGTATCATCTCGGGCATCGCGCTGGGCGTCCTGGTGGTCGAGGCCGCCGAACGCTCGGGCTCGCTGATCACGGCGCGCTTCGCACTCGAACAAGGCCGCGAGGTGTTCGCGGTTCCGGGCTCGCCGCTCGATCCGCGCTGCAAAGGCACCAACCGCCTGCTGCGCGACGGCGCGACGCTGGTCGAAAGCGCCGACGACGTCCTGCACGAGCTCACCCCGCAGCTCGGTGCGCCACCTGCCGAGCGTCAAAGGGCCGCGTTTGCGGCCGCGCCAGCGGCGGAAATCGGCCCAAAAGACCTGGTCGAAGCACGCGAAATCGTGCTCGGTTTGCTGTCGCCGACACCCTTGCCGGTTGACGAATTGCTCCGGCAGTGCCAAATGTCGCCCGCCGTGATCCTCACAATCGTGCTTGAACTTGAGCTTGCAGGCCGAGTCGCGCGCCAGCCGGGGAACGCGTTAACGTTGATTTAACTATAAATCATCCTATTTCACGGGCTTCAAACCCCACCACGCGGCGGGACCATGAACGTCGTCATCGTTGAATCGCCTGCAAAGGCGAAGACCATCAACAAGTACCTCGGCAAGGACTTCAAGGTCCTGGCGAGCTACGGACACGTGCGCGATCTGCCGGCTAAAGACGGCTCGGTACGTCCCAACGAAGATTTCGCCATGTCGTGGGAAGTCGATCACCGTGCCGACAAGCGGCTGAAGGAAATCGCCACCGCGGTCAAAGGCGCTGACCGCCTTTACCTCGCCACCGACCCGGATCGCGAAGGCGAAGCAATTTCGTGGCACGTCCAAGAGATTCTGCGCCAGCGCAAAGCGCTCCAGGGCGTCGACGTCAAGCGCGTCGTGTTCAACGAAGTCACCAAGACCGCAGTGCAGGAAGCGTTCAAGCACCCGCGCGAATTGGATCGCGAGCTGATCGACGCCTACATGGCGCGCCGCGCCCTCGACTATCTCGTCGGATTCACGTTGTCGCCGGTGCTGTGGCGCAAGCTGCCTGGCAGCCGCTCGGCCGGCCGCGTGCAGTCGGTGGCCCTGCGCCTCATTTGCGAGCGCGAGGCCGAAATCGAGGCTTTCAAGCCGCGCGAATACTGGTCGATTGAGGTCGATTTCCTGACCCGGGGCGGCGACCGATTCACCGCGCGCCTGACCCACCTTAACGGCAATAAGCTCGACAAGTTCGACCTCGCCAACGAACAGCAGGCGCGCGAAGCCGCCGACGCGATCCTTAAGCACGTCGATTACGCAGTTGCCGCGGTCGAAAAGAAGCAGATCCGCCGCAATCCGCCGCCGCCGTTCACGACCTCGACGTTGCAGCAGGAAGCGTCGCGCAAACTCGGCCTCGGCGCTTCGCGTACGATGCGCACGGCGCAACGGCTCTACGAAGGCGTCGACATCGGGGGCGAGACCGTCGGCCTCATCACCTACATGCGAACCGACGGCGTGTCGCTGTCGAACGAAGCGATTGCCGCTGCGCGCGAGATGATTGCCGCGCAATACGGCCCGCAATATCGGCCGGACGAGCCGCGCATCTATCGCAACGCGGCCAAGAACGCACAGGAAGCGCACGAGGCGATCCGTCCGACCGACATGCACCGCCGGCCCGAGACTCTGCCTGGCCATCTCGATGTCGACGAGCGCCGGCTTTACGAACTCGTCTGGAAGCGCGCGGTCGCAAGCCAGATGTCGTCGGCGACGATCGACCAGGTCGCAATCGACATCACGCCGCCGGACAATTCGGTCACCCTGCGAGCCACCGGCTCGACCGTGATGTTCGACGGCTTCTTGACGCTCTATACCGAGGACGCCGACGATCCCGAAGGCGACGAGGAAAACCGCCGCCTGCCCGTGCTCAACGAGCGTGACGCGCTGACCCGCGACAAAGTCGATCCGCAGCAGCATTTCACCCAGCCGCCGCCGCGTTACACCGAAGCGAGCCTGGTCAAGAAGCTCGAAGAGCTCGGTATCGGCCGGCCGTCGACCTATGCCTCGACCATGCAGGTGCTGCAGGACCGCAAGTATGTGCAACTCGACAAGAAGCGGCTGATCCCAGAGGACCGCGGCCGCCTCGTCACCGCGTTCCTGATGGAATTCTTCAAGCGCTACGTCGAGTACGATTTCACCGCCGACCTCGAGAACAAGCTCGACGACATTTCCGGCGGCCGCATCGATTGGAAGAAGGTGCTGGCGGATTTCTGGACAGATTTTTCGGCCGCCGTCGCCGGCACCAAGGACCTCAATATCACCCAGGTCATTGACGCGCTCGACGAAGAGCTTGGCCGTCATTTTTTTCCGGAACGACCCGATGGCAGCGACCCGCGGCTGTGCCCGGTGTGCAACCAGGGCCGGCTTGGCCTCAAGCTCGGGCGCTTCGGCGCCTTCATCGGCTGTTCGCGCTATCCCGAATGCCGTTACACGCGCGCTTTGGGCTTCGAGAACGGCGAAAACGGTGCGGCCGCGGAGCCGCGTGAGCTCGGCACTGATCCAAAGACCGGCCTGGTCGTCGCGCTCAAAAAGGGGCCTTACGGCCCATACGTCCAGCTCGGCGAAACCCCGCCGAAGCCGCCGCGCGAGAAGGGAAAACGCGCGAAGAAATCCGATACGCCGCCGGCCGAAAAACCCAAACGCGCCTCGCTCCCGAAGGGTGTCTCGCCCGCGGACATCGATCTCGAGAAGGCGCTCAAGCTCTTGGCGCTGCCGCGCGACGTCGGCCCGCATCCGCAGGACGGCGAAATGATCGTCGCCGGCGTCGGCCGCTTCGGCCCCTATATCCGGCACGGCAAGGTCTACAAGTCGCTGACGGCGGACGACGACGTGCTGACGATCGGCCTCAACCGCGCGGTCAGCCTGCTGGCCGAGCCACGAAAATTCCGCCGCGGCGCGCCCGAACCAATCAAGGTTCTCGGCGAGCATCCGTCGGCCGGCGGCCCGGTGAAAATCTTCAACGGCAAGTACGGCGCTTATGTCAGTCACGACGGCATCAATGCGACGCTGCCGGGCGGAATGGCGCCCGAGGAACTGACCATGGACCGCGCCGTCGAGCTGCTGGCGGAACGCGCCGCGCGTACCGGCAGCCGTCGCGGTGGACGCACCCGTAGCCGTGCAACGAAAGCCCAACGTGAAGCGAAGACATCCGCGAAGAAGAAGCAAGCCGCAACCGCGGCGGAGTGACCGACGTCCGCGCGGCGGCGGGCATCGGCCGCGCGGCGCATTGCCCGAAATCGGCATCGTCGAAATAACCGGCGTCGACCTCGACGGCGAGATGCAGGGCCGCGCGATCGGCGTGGATGGCGAAGCGCCGGACATCGTCGTGGTTGCCGAACGTGGTGCGCCGGCACTCGGCGTCGGCGAGCGTGCGGTGGCCCGTTTTAGGCGCACCGACGCCAATTTGTACGAAGCGCGCATTCTGCGCGCAGTCGGCGGCGCCCCCGACCGGGTCATCGGCATCTATCGCGTCGGCCGAGAAGGCGGGCGGATCGAGCCGACCGACCGCAAGGTTCGCACCGAATTCCGCGTTGCCGCCAGCGACGCTAAAGGCGCGGCCGCAGGCGAGATCGTGTTGGCCGAAGTGCTGGAACAGTCGCGGATGGGCTTGCCTGCGGCACGGATCGTCGAACGCATCGGCGACAGCGCTAATCCGCGCGCTTTCAGCGTCATCGCGATCCACAGCCACGGCATTCCGGCCCCCTTCCCCAAGTCCGCGCTCGACATCGCCGCCGGCGCCAAACCCGTCGCGCTGGGCAACCGCGCCGATCTGCGCGACGTGCCGCTGGTCACCATCGACGGCGCCGACGCGCGCGATTTCGACGACGCGGTGTGGGCCGCGCCCGATCCGGAGCACGACGGCAGCTGGCACGCGCTGGTCGCGATTGCCGACGTCGCGCACTACGTCCGCGCCGGCGAGGCGCTCGACGCGGCGGCGCGCGAGCGCGGTAATTCGGTCTATTTCCCCGACCGGGTCGTGCCGATGCTGCCCGAGGCGCTGTCGAACGAGCTGTGCTCGCTCAAGCCCGGCGTCGACCGCGCCTGCATGGCCGTCGATTTGTGGATCGACGCCGAAGGACGGTTGACCCGTCACCGCTTCCGCCGCGGCCTGATGCGTTCGGCGGCGCGGCTGACTTATGAGGAAGTTCAGGCCGCTGTGGACGGCCGGCCGAATGACAAGACTGCACCTCTGATCGATCGCGTATTGAAACCGCTCTATGGCGTCTATCGGGCCCTCGAACGCGCTCGCGCGGCACGCGGGACGCTCGATCTCGATATTCCGGAGCGGCGGATCCTGCTCGACCCGTCGGGACACATCGCACGCATCGAGCCGCGCGACCGTCTCGAAAGCCACAAGCTCATCGAAGAACTCATGATCGCGGCCAACGTCGCCGCCGCCGAAGCCTTGGAACGGCTGAAGCAACCATGCATGTACCGCGTGCACGATTCACCGGATCCGGAAAAGCTTGCGGCGCTGGCGCGTTTTCTCGACGGTATCGGCATCCATGGCCTCACGCTCGCCAGGGGCCAAGTGGTGCGGCCGCAGCATTTCAACGCCATTCTTCGGCGCGCCAAAGGCACGCCTTACGAGCGGCTGGTGAACGCGCTGGTGCTGCGCAGCCAGGCGCAGGCCGAATACAGCCCCGAGAATCTCGGACACTTCGGATTGTCGTTGCATCGCTACGCGCACTTCACGTCGCCGATCCGGCGTTACGCCGACCTGCTCGTCCACCGCGCCCTGATCTCCGGTCATCGCTTCGGCCACGACGGACTGCCGCAGCCGATCGAGGACTTCAAAGCGGTCGGCGCGCATATCTCGATGACCGAGCGGCGCGCAGCCGCTGCCGAGCGGAGCGCCGCTGATCGCTACACCGCGGCCTATCTGGCCGAGCGCGTCGGCGCCGAGTTCAGCGCGCGCATCAACGGCGTCACCCGTGCCGGGCTGTTCGTCACCCTCGATGAAACCGGCGCGGACGGCTTAATTCCGATCCGCACGCTGCCGGGCGACTACTATGTCCACGACGAGACCCGTCACAGCTTGGAGGGCCGCCGTTCGGGGCGGACCTACGTGCTGGGCGATCCGGTGCGAGTCCGGCTGGCTGAAGCCGACACGGTCACAGGCAGCCTGATTTTCGCCGTGACCGAGGACTCGCGACGGGACCATCGCCCGCCGAAACGGCCGCGGCCTTAACCACAACGCGCCCGGCGTAAAGTACGTTCGCTACGCGGCCTGCGCGCGCCGTTAACGCTATATCTGCTTGCAACCCGGAAGACGCGAGGGCAACAATAGTTGCGGTGGGGAAACATTAATTTCAGCCAACCATGATGGCCTCGGGGGAAATTCGCCGAAACGTCGCTCGCGTACCCGGAGTCCTCGCCAAAGCGGCGATGTTTTCAGTCCTTGCGCTCTGCGCCTGCGCCGCCCAGTCAGCCAGCGACCGTATTCAGCCGATCCCGCTGGCCAACGGCGACGAGAGCCAGATCTTCAGCGAAACCTATCAAAGCGTCATCGAGTACCACGTCGACGCCGCGCGTGCCGACGTCCTGTCGCTCGCAGCTCTCGGCGATCTGACGAGTTTCGACCCCGCGTTCACGGTCGGTCGCAACGGCGATGACGTGGTGCTCCAGCACGGCAACGAAATCTGGCGCAGCCATGCGCCGGCGCCGTTCGATACCGTCGGTTGGGGCAAGCTGACCGCGACGCTGGTACAAGCCGCGCGCGACGCCGCACCCAAAGTGGCCGCGGTTGCGCCGGACAAGCTCGAACAGGCGCTGATCGACCACATGTTGGCGACGTTGGACCGTTTCTCGCACTATGCCCGGCCGGCGATCGCCCGCGAGTGGCGCGCCGCCCGCGACGGTTACGGCGGCATCGGCATTGTGCTCAGCGACGAACCCGATACGCGCATCACAGCCGTGATGGCCGACTCGCCGGCGTGGCGCGCCGGCATCCATATCGACGACCGCATCGTGGCGCTCGACGGCGTACCGTCCGATGCCCTGACGCCCGAACAGCTGCGGAGCCGGCTGCGCGGACCGGCTCTGAGCACCGTCGTTCTGGGCATCCAGCGCGCCGGTATTGAGAAGCCTGTGACGCTCACGCTGCAACGGGCGCACCTCGTTCCGCCGAGCGTCAGTCTCAAGGAACTCGGCGACGTCGCCGTGATCAAGATCGCCAGCTTCAATCAGCAGACCGGCAACGGCATCGTCGATGCTCTGGCCCGCGCGCATCGCGAAATGGGTGAACGCCTCAAGGGATTCGTTCTCGACCTGCGCGGCAACCCCGGCGGCCTGCTCGACCAATCGGTCACCGTGGCGAGCCAGTTCCTCGACGGCGGCACGATCGCGACGACGATCGGTCGCAATCCCGAAAGCTTCCAGTATTTCGCCGCGCCCGCCAACCATCATGCCGAAACGCTGCCGCTGGTGATTCTGGTCAACGGCGGTTCGGCGTCGGCCTCCGAAATCGTCGCCGCCGCGTTGCAAGACGCGGGCCGTGCGGTGGTGGTCGGCACGGCCTCGTACGGCAAAGGCACAGTCCAGACGGTGCTGCGCACGTCGAACGACGGCGAATTGACCGTGACCTGGGCGCGCCTGATTGCGCCGAAGGGTTACTTCCTGCATCACCACGGCGTCGTGCCGACGGTCTGCACTGCCGATGCCGCCGACAAGACGCCGGTCGACGCCATCCTGGCGAAAAGCCCGGGTCCGACGCTGAGCGAAGCGCGCGACACACTCGACGAAGCGGGCTGGACCGCGCTGCGGGCTGCCTGCCCGCCGGCGTCCGAGCACGACCCGCTCGACCTGCGCGTCGCACGGCAGCTGCTGGAAAATCCGGCGGTCTACGCTCGGATGCTCGGCAACGACCCGGTCCGGCTGGCGCACAACTTCCACCCCGTCGCGACGCACTGAACGCGTCGCGCGGCCGTTAGGCGCGACCGGCGCTGCAGAAATGCCACGCGTGGCCTTGGCGCGCGTATAACAGCAGATAGTGATGGCCTTCGGTATCGGCGATCAACACCACCAGGCGATCGCCGACGCAGCTGCTATCGGGATGGAGCGGCGGCGCCAGCCGCTTGGCGTTGGCGCACGCGGCAACCAGCGGCGGCAGTGCGGCACGAACGGGCGCCAGCACCGCACCGTCGAGCGAGACGTAATATCGGTTGACCGCGTGGTCCTTCACCGAGGCGCGCACTTCGATGCGGCCGAGCCGCGACTTGTAATATCCGGCTTCCTGCTCGCCGTCGGCAGCGCCGGGCGCAACCGGATGGAAGGCGATTGCCGCGCAGTTCTGCGACGAGAGCGGCTCAGCCGCCGGTGCCATCCGCGCAAACCCGACCGCGGCCATAGCAACCATCAGCACGAAAACGAAACGCAGCATTGGCTCGATTATGTTGGTCCCGCCGCGCCGCTGCAAGCATCGCTCGCCAACCCCGGACGATTGTTGTTTGCTGCCGTCCATGAAGTTCGCGATTTGGTTAGCGGCTTTGCTTGCCCTAACGGCGCTGCCGGCACGCGCCGCCGAATCGGATCTTGCGCTCGTCATGGCGATCGATGTATCGGGCAGCATCGATCCCGGCGAGTATCGACTCCAGCACGAGGGAATCGCGCGGGCGTTCGAGACTCCGGCGGTGCTTGCCGCCATCGCTGGCGGACCGCACGGTGCGATCGACGTCACCGTGATCGAATGGTCCGACCGCGACAAGCAAGTGATGATCGTGCCGTGGACGCGGGTGTCGGACAAAGCGTCGGCAACAACTTTTGCCGCTCAAGTGCGCGCGGCGCACCGCACCTCCGCTGGCTTGACCTCGATCGGCGACGCGTTGCTGGCCGCGGCGGCCGCGTTCAAAACGCTCGACGATCATCCGGCGCGCCGGATCGTCGACCTGTCAGGCGACGGCATCGCCAATATCGGGCCCAAGCCGGCCGATGTCCGCGACGCGCTGGTGGCGCAGGGCATCACGATCAACGGCCTCGCGATCCTCCAGAACGAACCGTGGCTGTCGAGTTATTACGACCAGAACGTGGTCGGCGGCCGCGGCTCGTTCCTGCTCGACGTCGAGGGCTACAAATCCTTCGCCCAGGCTATGCAGGAGAAGCTGATCAATGAGATCGCCGCGCGACCGGTCCCTCAAAAACGATTCGACCGGGCGCAAGGCCCGGTCGAATCATCGTCCGCGACGAATCTCGCTCAGATGCAGTAGGTCTTCAGCGGCGCGAAGCCGTTGAACCCGACCGACGCGTAGGTCGAGGTATAGGCACCGGTCGACAGGATCTCGACCTTGTCGCCGACTTTGAGATCGAGCGGCAGCCGATAGACCGTCCGCTCGTACAGGATGTCGGCTGAGTCGCAGGTCGGCCCGGCAATCACCGTCGGGCCGCGCGGGCCACCATCGGCCGGCGTCTTGATCTTGTACTTGATCGCCTCGTCCATGGTCTCGGCCAAGCCGTTGAACTTGCCGACGTCGAGGTAGATCCAGCGCTTCGGGTCCTTCGCCGACTTGCGCGAGATCAGCACCACCTCGCTCTGGATCACGCCAGCGTCGCCGACGACCGAGCGGCCAGGTTCGACGATGAGCTCGGGCAGGTTATTGCCGAAATGCTTGGTGAGCGCGGCCATCACGGCGTTCGCGTAGTTAACAACCGCCGGCACGTCGCCGCGGTAATGTGCGGGGAAGCCGCCGCCGATATTGACCATGCGCAGATTGATGTCGGTCTCGGCCAGCAGCGAGAACATCCGCGCCGTGCGCTCGATGGCGCCGTCCCACTGGCTGAGGTCGGTTTGCTGCGAACCGACATGGAACGAAACGCCGTACGGATCAAGTCCGAGGTCGCGCGCACGCCGCAACAATTCGACCGCCATCTCGGGCGCACAACCGAACTTGCGCGACAGCGGCCAATCGGCACCGGTGCACTCGACGAGAATGCGGCAGAACACGCGGGCGCCGGGAGCCGTCCGGCTCAATTTCTCGAGTTCGGGCTCGCTGTCGAAGGCAAAGAGACGCACGCCCTTCTCGTACGCATAGGCAATGTCGCGCTCTTTCTTGATGGTATTGCCGAAGGAAATGTTCTCGGCGCCGATGCCGCGCTCGAGACACAGATCGGTTTCGGCGCGGCTTGCCACGTCGAAGCTCGAGCCCAAATCCTTCAGCATGCCGAGGATCTCGGGCGCCGGATTGGCCTTGACGGCATAGAACACCCGGGCCAGCGGCAGATAGCGCCGCAACAGCTTATAGGCTTGGCCGACGACATCGAGGTCGATGACCAGGCACGGGGTTTCGGGTTGAGCTTCCGCCAGAAACTTGGCGATCTTTTTGTTGGTTTCTCGCATCTTCGTATCCTACGAACGGGCGCAGCCGCATCGATGCCGACGACGCGCCATCATGTGAAGGAAACGCCATCCACCCGACGGCGCGGCTCCAAGCCAGGACGGTTTGCTCAATTCAGGGGACTCGAGGAGACGCTGAGAGCGGCCCCGGCTGACCCGTTGAGGGCTTCAGAACGGAGCGCGCGCGCCCCGCGTTGGATAGCAACCATATCGTCTTCCCTCTCGGGACCGGTCCACGACGACCGGTTCTTCCAAAAAGGACGCGTTACGTCGTTGCATAACCACGATGGGCCATAGGCACGTGCGAGTGCGTCGCACACTTTAGATACGCTC
>JAGXBG010000223.1 GCA_018971215.1 Alphaproteobacteria bacterium | reverse complement strand
TCGTCGGCGCGCTCTTGGGCGCCGACGAGTTCGGCTTCGCCACCGCGGCGCTGATCGCCGAAGGCTGCGTGATGATGCGGAAGTGCCATCTCAACACCTGTCCGGTCGGCGTCGCGACCCAGGATAAGGAGTTGCGCAAGCGCTTCGTCGGCAAGCCCGAGGATGTCGTCACCTTCCTGCGTTTTGTCGCCGAAGAGACGCGCGAGCTGATGGCGAAGCTCGGCTTCCGCACCTTCAACGAGATGATCGGCCGCACCGACAAGCTGCTGATGCGCCGCGGCTCGAACCATCCAAAAGCCAGCCAGATCGATCTCAGCCGCGTGCTCTACCGACCGCAGGTGCCGGCCGGCACCAAGACCTATCAATGCGAGGCGCAGAACCACCGGCTCGAAAAGGCGCTCGATCACAAGCTGATCGCGCTCGCCAAGCCGGCGCTGGAAAAGGGCCAGAAGGTCGCGATCGAGCTGCCGGTGCGCAACGTCAACCGTACCGTCGGTGCCATGCTGTCGGGCGAAGTGGCGCGGCGCTACGGCGATGCCGGCCTGCCCGACGCCACCATCGATGTCCGCTTCAAGGGTACAGGCGGCCAGACCTTCGGCGGCTTCCTGGCGCGCGGCGTCGCCTTCACGCTCGAGGGCGCCACCAACGACTATGCCGGCAAAGGCCTGTCGGGCGGCCGGCTCGTGGTCTATCCGCCGCGCGACAGCAAGCTGGCGCGCGACAAGAGCATCATCGTCGGCAACACCGTGCTTTACGGCGCGATCAGCGGCGAGTGCTACTTCAGCGGCGTCGCCGGCGAGCGTTTCGCCGTGCGCAATTCGGGCGCGGTCGCGGTGGTCGAAGGCGCCGGAGCGCATTGCTGCGAATACATGACGGGCGGCATCGTCGCGGTGCTCGGCGACACCGGTCCGAATTTCGCGGCCGGCATGAGCGGCGGCGTCGCTTATGTGCTCGACGAGCGCGGCGACTTCAAGGCGCGCTGCAACACCGCGATGGTCGAGCTTGAGCCGCTGCGGGGCGACGACGGTCCGGTCGACGCCGATCAGCCGATCGAGTTCGCCTATTCGCTGCAGGAGAACGACATTCGCCTGTTGCGGCGGATGATCGAGCGCCACGCGCGGCTGACGCAAAGCCCGCGCGCGCGCATGATCCTCGACAACTGGGCGCACTGGCAGAACCAGTTCGTCAAGGTTATGCCGGTCGAATATCGGCGCGCCCTGCAGAGGATCGAGCAAGCGCGGAAGGCCGCGCCGGCGGAGATTGGCGTCGCGGTGAGCGCCTGATCCGATGGGTAAACCGACCGGGTTCATGGAGTTCGAACGGCGCGACCATGCCTACGCGCCGGTGCAAGAACGCGTTAAGCACTATCGCGAATTCACCGAGGCGCTGCCGGCCGAGGAGCTGAAACGCCAGGCTGGGCGCTGCATGGATTGCGGCACGCCCTATTGTCACACCGCCTGTCCGGTCAACAACATCATCCCGGACTGGAACGACCTGGTCTACGAAGGCGATATGCGGCGCGCGCTCGAGGTGCTGCATTCGACCAACAACTTTCCGGATTTCACCGGCCGCATCTGTCCGGCGCCGTGCGAAGCTTCATGCACGCTGAACCTCATCGAATCGCCGGTCACCATCAAGACCATCGAGTACGCCATCGCCGAGCGCGGCTGGGAGGCCGGCTGGGTCGGGCCCGCGCCGGCCAAGCACCGCACCGGCAAGCGTGTCGCGGTCGTCGGTTCCGGTCCGGCGGGACTCGCCTGCGCACAGCAGCTGGCGCGCGCCGGGCATGAAGTCGCGGTCTACGAGAAATCGCCGCGGATCGGCGGATTGCTGCGACTCGGCATTCCCGATTTCAAGCTCGAGAAGCACGTCGTCGACCGTCGTATCGCTCAGATGCGCGCCGAAGGCGTGGTCTTCCACGTCAACGCGCATGTCGGCGGCAACGTGCCGGTGGCCAAGCTGATGAAGGCGAACGACGCCGTCGTCTTCGCCATCGGCGCCGAGCATCCGCGCGACCTGCCGGTGCCAGGCCGCGAACTCGGCGGCATCCATTTCGCGATGGATTTCCTGACGCAGCAGAACCACCGCGTCGCCGGCGAGAAATTCGACGGCGCCGACATTCTGGCCGGCGGCAAGAACGTGCTGGTGATCGGCGGCGGCGACACCGGCTCCGATTGCATTGGCACCTCGAACCGCCAGGGTGCCAAGTCGATCACGCAGATCGAAATCATGCCGCAGCCGCCCGAACACGAGGACAAGCTGCTGACCTGGCCAGATTGGCCGATGAAGCTGCGGACCTCGTCGTCGCAGGAGGAAGGCGTCGACCGCGACTGGTCGGTTGTGACCAAGGGCTTCACCGGCAAGGACGGCCGAGTCACCGGTCTCGATTGCGTCCGCGTGCAGTGGCACCGCGACGGCGACGG
>JAGXBG010000068.1 GCA_018971215.1 Alphaproteobacteria bacterium | reverse complement strand
CGGAGTGGTTCCGCCGCCACCGCTTCGCCGGCTCGTCCGACCGCGCCGCCATCTCCGGACACATCTATGCCGTGCTGCGGCACCGCGCCGAACTCGATTGGTGGATCGGGCGCACCGGCGGCGGCCTGCCGGCGGATGCGCGCAACCGGATGCTGGCGGTTTTGGTGCTGTTCGAAGGCTGGCGCGCCAGCCAGGTGCGCGAGGCGTGCGACGGCGACCGCTTCCGCCCGGCGGCGCTGAACGAGCGCGAAAATGCCCTGATCTCGTCGCTCGCCGGGCGCGAGGCGCTGCATCCCGACATGCCCTCTCATGTGCGCGGCAACTATCCCGAATGGCTGGATCCGCATCTGGCGGCGTCGCTCGGCAAGGATGTCGCGCGCGAAACCGCGGCGCTCAACGGCGAAGCCTCGCTCGATTTGCGCGCCAATCTTCTGAAGGTGAAGGATCGCGGCGAAGCGCGCATCGCGCTAAAACGTGACGGCGTCGAAGCCGAGATCACCGCGCTGTCACCGCTCGGCCTTCGCTTGAGCGAGCGCGTGCCGCTCGGTTCCATTCCCGCCTTCAAGAGCGGACTCCTGGAAGTGCAGGACGAAGGCTCGCAAATCGCGGCACAGATGGCCGACGCCAAACCAGGCATGCGCGTCGTCGATTTCTGCGCCGGCGCCGGCGGCAAGACGCTGGCGCTCGCCGCTTCAATGCGGAACAAGGGCCACTTGATCGCCAGCGATATTTCGAGCCGGCGGCTGGAACGCGCTACAGAACGCCTGCGTCGGGCCGGCGCCAGTATCGTGCAGCGCGTGCCGCTGAAAAATGCGCGCGACCCGTGGGTGAAGAAGCATAAGGCCTCGTTCGATCGCGTCTTCGTGGATGCGCCGTGCACCGGCACCGGCACCTGGCGGCGCAATCCCGACGCCAAATGGCGGCTCACGCCCGAAGATCTGGCCGAGCTAACCGCGCTCCAGGCCGAGATTCTCGATTCGGCGGCGCGGCTGGTGAAGCCGGGCGGGCGCCTCGTCTACGCCACCTGTTCGCTGCTGCGCGAAGAAGACGAAGAGCAGGTCGAAAAATTCCTCGCGGCACATGCCGATTTCACCTTGCTGCCGGCATGGCGCGTGTGGCGCGATACCATCGGCGGCAAGCCGCCCGACAAAGGCGCGATGCTGCGCCTGACGCCGGCGCGCCACGGCACCGACGGGTTCTTCGTCGCCATTCTCGAACGCAAGGCGGTTGCGCCCGACGCGCAGCCTCAAGGATGATGCCCGCGCCATGACCGCGCCCAACGCCGAGAAAGTCCTGATCCTGGATTTCGGCAGCCAGGTGACCCAGTTGATCGCCCGGCGGCTGCGCGAAAGCGGCGTCTATTGTGAGATTCATCCGTTCAATATGACGGCCGACAGCCTCGCCGCCTTCGCGCCCAAGGCGGTGATCCTGTCGGGCGGACCGGCGTCGGTGCATGAACACGCCTCGCCGCGCGCCCCGCAACGGGTGTTCGAGCTCGGCGTGCCAGTGCTCGGCATCTGCTATGGCGAACAGACGATGTGCGCCCAGCTCGGCGGCCGCGTCTCGCCGTCGGATCACCGCGAATTCGGCCGCGCCTTCCTCGAGATCGTCGCTAGTTGCAAGCTGTTCGAAGGCCTGTGGAAGAAGGGCCAGCGCGAGCAGGTTTGGATGAGCCACGGCGACCGCGTCGACGTGCTGCCGCCCGGATTCAAAGCCGTCGGCATCAGCGACGGCGCGCCGTTTGCCGCCATCGCCGACGACGCGCGTCGCTTCTACGGCGTGCAGTTCCATCCCGAAGTCGTGCACACGCCGCACGGCGCCGCCCTGCTCAAGAACTTCACCCATCACGTCGCCGGCTGCCGCGGCGATTGGTCGATGGCCGCGTTCAAGGCACAGGCCATCGCCCGCGTCCGCCAGCAAGTCGGCAAAGGCAAGGTGGTGTGCGGCCTGTCGGGCGGCGTCGATTCATCGGTGGTCGCCGTGCTGCTGCACGAAGCCATCGGCGACAAACTCACCTGCATCTATGTCGACACCGGCCTGATGCGTGCCGGCGAATCGGAGCAGGTCGTCCGCCTGTTCCGCGACCACTACAACATCCCGCTGGTGCATCGCGACGCCAGCGCCTTGTTCCTGCAAAAGCTTGCCGGCATCACCGACCCCGAGATGAAGCGCAAGATCATCGGCGCCACCTTCATCGACGTGTTCGACGAGGAGGCGCACAAGATCGGCGGCGCCGAATTCCTGGCGCAAGGCACGCTCTATCCCGACGTGATCGAGTCCGTGAGCTTTTCCGGCGGACCGTCGGTCACCATCAAGTCGCACCACAATGTCGGCGGCCTGCCGGCGCGCATGAAAATGAAACTCGTCGAACCGCTGCGTGAACTTTTTAAGGACGAGGTGCGCGAGCTAGGCCGCGAATTGGGATTGCCGGACGACATGGTGAAGCGCCATCCCTTCCCCGGCCCCGGCCTCGCCATCCGCGTGCCCGGCGAGATCACGCGCGAGAAACTCGACATCCTGCGCAAGGCCGATGCGATCTATCTCGAGGAGATCCGCAACGCCGGACTTTACGACGCGATCTGGCAGGCCTTCGCGGTGCTGTTGCCGGTCAAGACCGTCGGTGTGATGGGCGACATGCGCAGCTACGATCATGTCTGCGCGCTCAGGGCCGTGACCTCAACCGACGGCATGACCGCCGATTACTATCCATTTCCGCACGAGTTGCTCGGCCGCGTCGCGACGCGGATCATCAACGAGGTCAAAGGCATCAACCGGGTGGTCTACGACGTGACGTCGAAGCCGCCGGGTACGATCGAGTGGGAGTAGGAGAGCCGAAACTCGCGCTGGAGCTAACTCCATGAATCCATTTCCCGAAGACATCTTTACCGAACCGGAGAATGTCGATCCGGATACGCTGGCCAATCTGGGGCCGCTGCGCCGGCTCGCGGGTGTGTGGGAGAGCGCCAAGGGCGTCGACGTCAATCCGAAGGCGGATGGGCCGGAGCGGCGTCAGTATATCGAGCGCATCGAGATGCACCCGATCGACGCACAGACGAACGGGCCGCAGCTGTTTTTCGGATTGCGCTATCACATCCACATCAACACCCCCGAAGAGGCCATCACATTCCACGACCAGACCGGCCACTGGTTGTGGGAGCCGGCGACGGGATTAGTGCTGCAGTCGCTGTCGATCCCGCGCGGCCAGACCGCGCTCGCATCGGGCTTTGCCAAGCCAAACGACATGCGCCTAGTGGTGACCGCCACTCGCGGCCAGACCAATTACGGCATCTGCTCCAATGATTTCCTCGAATACGCATTCCGCACCGACTCCTACCGTCTCGAGATCACTTTCAACCCCGACAGCAGTTGGAGCTACGTCGCCGAAACGATGCTGAAGGTGCGCGGGCAGGCGGAGCCGTTCCCGCACCGGGATGTGAACACGCTGGTGAAGGTGGCGGAGCCGAAGCCGAACCCGTTGATGGTGCGACTGGCTACAAAGACAGCGTGAACGTGCGGGCGGCGTCTCGCTCTTTCAAATCCCGTTCGCCTGCGCAATCGCGCCGAGGTCAAAGGCATCAACCGGGTGGTCTACGACGTCACCTCGACGCCGCCCGGCACGATCGAGTGGGAATAACCGGCAAGGGAGAAACACCGTGAAATTCGCGTTTGCCTTCGCCGCCGCATTCGCGGCGTTCGTCGCCGTCGCGGCGCCGGCGAGCGCCCAGCAGACCATCGTCGACGAATGGGCGACGATCAAGACGCCGCCGGCGCCGGAGTTGAAACAAGTCACGGTCGATCCCAAGACGACGGCACTGCTACTGCTCGATTTCGTCAAGCAGAGCTGCAACGAACAGCGCCGGCCGCGCTGCGTCGCGTCGTTGCCGGCGACCAAGAAGTTCCTGGCCGAGGCGCGCGCCCACCAGCTATTGGTTGTCTATAGCTACGTAAATAGCGGCAGTTTCCTCGACACGCTTCCTGATCTGGCGCCCAAGGGCGACGAACCGGCAGTGCAATCCGGTCCGGACAAATTCTTCAACACCGACCTCGAGAAAATCCTCAAGGACCACGGCATCAAGACCGTGATCGTGACCGGCACGGCGGCGCACGGCGCCGTGCTGCACACCGGCGACGAAGCGGCGATCCGCGGCTTCAATGTGATCGTGCCGGTGGATGGTATGTCGGCGGAAGATCCGTTCATCGAACTCTACGTCGCGTACAACTTCGCGCACGCGCCAGGGGTCGCCGCGCAATCGACGCTGACGCGCTTCAGCATGATCAAGTTCTAGGTAAACGCCACAACTTTGCCTAAGGTTTGACGTCGTTATGTCATCGGCCCGGGTGCATCCTCGCGCTCAATGAACGTGTGAGGATGCCCATGCAGGATCGACTCTTTCGTGGTAATATCGAGCCGTCGATCGACGAGTTGCTCAACGACCCGATCGCACAGCTTTTAAGAAAACGTGACCGGATCGAGGTCGACGACGTATTGGTCACGGTCGAGCGGGCGAAGGCGGCATTGCGCCATCGTTGCCGGACACGCGACTGCTTCGAGGTCGTGGCCTAAGGCCTGAGGGGTTTCCGCTTTCCTCGCTGGAGGACAGCGATGGACGAAGCCAATTACTGGTGGGAACAGGCGCTCAAATACAAGGAGCGCGCCGAGAAGACGGCTGACCATAAGACGCGCGCCGAGCTGTTGGAGCTGGGCGCGATCTGCGAAGAAGTCGCCGAAACCATCGAATCGCGCGCCGGCGGCGGCTGAGCCGGCATTCCTGGCGGTTCAGTAAGAGCGCGGCAATCCCAACACATGCTCGGCCAGATAGGCCAACACCAGGTTGGTCGAAATCGGCGCGACCTGGAACAGCCGGGTCTCGCGCCACTTGCGCTCAACGTCGTATTCGCGGGCGAAGCCGAAACCGCCGTGAGTCTGCAGGCAGGCCTCGCCAGCACGCCACGACGCGTCGGCAGCCAGGAGCTTGGCCATATTGGCCTCGGGTCCGCAGGGCGAGCCGGCGTCGAATAGTGCCGCCGCCTTGCGCACCATGAGGTCGGCGGCCTCGGTTTCGGCGTAGGCGCGCGCCAGCGGGAACTGCACGCCCTGGTTCTGGCCGATCGGCCGGTCGAAGACGACGCGGCCCTTGGCGTATTCCGTGGCGGTGCGCAGGAACCAGCGCGCGTCGCCGATCGCTTCGGCGGCGATCAGGATGCGCTCGGCGTTCATGCCGTCGAGGATATAGCGGAAGCCTTTACCCTCCTCGCCGATCAGGTTCTCGGCCGGCACGGCCAGATCATCGAAGAACACTTCGGTGGTGTTGTGGTTGATCATCGCCGGCAGCTTCTTGATCGTGACACCATGGCCGCGCGCCGCCTTGAGGTCGACCAGGAAGACCGACAGCCCGTCGCCGCGCTTTGCCACCTTGTCGACCGACGTGGTGCGCGCCAACAGCAGCATCAGGTCGGATTGCAGCGCGCGTGAGGTCCACACCTTCTGGCCGCGCACCACATAATGGCCGCCGCTTCGTTCGGCCCGAGTTTTGAGCTTAAGCGTATCGGTGCCAGTGGTCGGCTCGGTCACGCCGAAGGCCTGGAGCGTCAGCGTCCCCGCGGCGATGCCCGGCAGATAGCGGCGCTTTTGTTCGGCACTGCCGTGCCGCAGCAGCGTGCCCATGATGTACATCTGGGCGTGACAGGCGCCGGCGTTGCAGCCGGAGGCATGGATTTCCTCGAGAATCACGGCGGCGGCGCGCAGCGGCAATCCGGCGCCGCCATATTCCTCGGGCACGAGAGCCGCGAGATAGCCTGCCTGGGTCAAGGCGGCGACGAATTTGGCGGGATAGTCCTGCTGCTCCTCGCAAGCGCGCCAATAGGCGCCGGGAAAGCCCGCACAGACGCGCCGCACGCCGTCACGGATCTCGGGGAAATCCGCGCCCAATGAAATCGCAGGCGGCGCGGCGCCGGCGGCCGAATCCATTCAGCGCCCAGCGAAGCGGGGTTTCCGCTTCTGGTTGAAGGCGGCGATGCCTTCGCGCCGGTCGGCCGTCGCGATCAGCGGCTCGTAGCACTCGATCTCGAAGCGCATCGCTTGGTCGAGTGGACGCTGCAAGCCGCCGTGGATCGATTTCTTGGCCTGGCGCACGGCCAGTGGCGCGTTAGCGGCAATGGCGCGCGCGGTTTCCAGCGTCTCGGCCATCAACCGCTCGGGCGCGCACAGCCGGTTGACCACGCCCCAGGCGAGAGCTTGCTCAGCGTCGAACGGGCGGCCGCTGAGCACGATTTCCTTGGCGCGGCGCTCGCCAACCGCACGCGACAGCGTTTGGGTGCCGCCGGCGCCGGGGATCAGGCCGAGCGTCGTTTCGGTCAGGGCGAAGCGGGCGCCGGTCGCGGCATAGGCGAAATCGCAGGCGAGGAGCAATTCGAGCCCGCCCGCAAAAGCCGCGCCGTTGACCGCGGCGATCACCGGCACCGGCACATGCAGCAGCATTTCCTGCTCGCGCTCGATGATGGCGTGCTGCTCGAACCACGCCTCGTCGCTCATGCCATTGCGTTCCTTGAGGTCGGCGCCAGCGCAGAAAGCGCGGCTGCCGGCGCCGGTGAGCACGACGCAGCGCACATCGCCCGGAGCGGCGACGAGCCCGGTCCACAAGTCGAGCAACTCCTGCATCATACGGGTGTTGAAGGCGTTGGCAGCCCGCGGTCGGTTGAGCGTCGCCAGCAGCAGATGCGGCTCAGGCGTCTCGACCAGCAGGGTTTCGTAGCGCGGCACCATCGCGCGAGGGTGGCGGCGGCGCTGCGGGCCGTCAACCAGCTTGGCAGCTCAAATACGGCTCAGAGATAGCACCAGGGCGAGCGCTCGAGCAGGTCGCTGGTGGCTTCGAGCACCGCGGCCCAAGCGGCATAAGCGAGCTGGTCGCCGGCCTCGCTGGCGCGGTGCGCGCGGGTCGCCGCCAAGGTCAGGGCGCCGCGGCCGTGCTTGGCCGCCAGATCTTCAGCGATACGGACGGTTTCCTCGGCGCCGAGGAAGTTGGTGGGATGGAAATGCGGCGTCATGGCGTGGCGCTGTTTGAACGCCGCTATATTGCGAAATATTCAAATATAAGTCAAGATAAATACTGTCATTAACCAAATAAATCTAAGTCTACCAGGGATTTTATGTTTAATTTTCACATACCGTTAAGTAAACGAGGTCTTTCACGGTTAATCCCGGTGCCGATCGGTTCGGCCCACCGGATGGCAAATCGGTAAGCCAGATCAATGGCCTTGATGGGCCGGTGGGGCGTTGGGGAC
This sequence comes from Alphaproteobacteria bacterium, assembly GCA_018971215.1. GTDB lineage: Bacteria > Pseudomonadota > Alphaproteobacteria > ATCC43930 > CGMCC-115725 > REEB95. Next base: position 5,152 of record JAGXBG010000068.1, on the reverse strand, counting down.
TGGTAAAGGCCGATTGCTTCGGACATTCTAGGAACCGCCACAAAGCGGCCGACAGCCGCACCCCGTGCCAGCAAGGCCGGGACCTTCGGGAGGGGAGTATGGCCACGGGTTTCCGCGTCGCCGCATCGAGCCCCTGCCGCGCGCGCCCGCGTTGGCTGCCACCCGGCCTCCGCCAACCGCTCGGTAGCCGGCCCACCCACAGCCCCCCGCCCGGCACCGCCTGATGTTCGGGCTCCTGGTCAACGCCATCGTCGCGGGGTTGTTGCTGGGAGGGTTCTATGCCGCGGTGAGCGTGGGCCTGGCGCTGTCGTTCGGGATGCTCGACATCGCCAATCTGGCGCACCCGGCCTTCATCATCCTCGGCTCGTTCATCGTCTACACCCTCAACATCGATTTCGGCGTCGACCCGGTCGTGGCGGGCGTGCTGGCGCTGCCGTTCTTCTACGTGCTCGGCTCGGCGATCTATCAGATCTACTACTATTCGTTCGAACGGCGCGGCGAAGAGGCGCTGCGCGGCCTCGCCTTCTTCTTCGGCATTTTGTTCATCACCGAAGTCGCGCTGATCCTGATCTTCGGCGTCGACTACCGCTTCGTCACCGCGCCCTATATCGGTCCGAGCCTCTATATCGGCAACGCCGAGCTGCCGCTGCGCATGCTGGTGCCGTTCATGGTCTCGATCGTCATGGTCGGGCTGCTCCAGCTTTTCCTGTCGAAGACCTTCATCGGCCGCGCCATCCTGGCGGTATCGCAGGACGATCTGGCGCTCAAGCTGATGTCGATCCGGCCGCAGCGGATCAAGAACATCGCCTTCGCCATTTCGATCGCCACGGCCTCGCTCGCCGGTGCCTGCCTCATCATCATCCAGCCGGTCGAGCCGTCGATCGGCCGCGATTACATCGGCCGCGTCTTCGCCATCGTGGTGCTCGGCGGTATGGGCAGCTTTCCCGGCATGCTGACGGCGGCGATGCTGATCGGCGTGATGGAAAGCCTGACCGCGACGTTCTATGGCCCGTCGTGGTCGCCGGCCGTCGCTTTCGGCTTCCTGTTGCTGACGCTGGCGATCCGCCCCGCCGGCCTGATGGGGCGCTAGCCGTGCCGTACGTGCCGACGCGTTACTTCTGCCTGATCGTGGCACTGGTGACGATCGCCATCGCCTTCGCATCGCGCCTCGCGACCAACGACTATTTCTTCTTCGCCGGCTACGTCGTGTTGCAATACGTCGTCATGGCGACGGCGTGGAACATCCTCGGCGGCTATACCGGCTACGTCAATTTCGGCACCGCCGGCTTTTTCGCCATCGGCGCCTATAGCGCGGTGGTGATGCACAAGCTGTTCGAGCCGCCGCTGATCGCGTCGATCGTCGTGGGTGGCTTCATGGCCGGACTGGTCGGCCTCGGCATGGGCTACCTGACGCTGCGCCTGCGCGGCGTGTTCTTCGCCATCGCCACCCTGGCGCTGGCGATCGTGCTGCAGACGCTGGTCACCAACTGGGACTTTGTCGGCGGCGCGCGCGGCGTTTACATCATCCGGCCGGAAACCGGCCCGTTCGGCCATCCCTATATCCAGTACCTGTTCGTCCTGATGCTGGCGCTGTCGGCGGTCGCGATCTGCATCGCGCGCGCCATCGAGCATTCGAAGCTCGGCTATGGCCTTGCCACCATCCGCGATGACGAGCTCGCCGCTGAGGCAGCGGGCGTGCCGACCCTCAGGCTCAAGCTGATCGCCACGGTGCTATCGGGCGCGCTGATGGGCATGGCCGGCGCGCCGCTGCCCTATTACGTCACCTATCTCGACCCGTCGTCCGGCTTCAACCTGGCGTTCGCGGTCAACAGCATCGCCATGCCGCTGATCGGCGGCACCTCGAGCTGGCTCGGGCCGCTGATCGGCGCCGTGCTGCTGGCGACCATCCAGCAGATCGCCACCGTCACCATCTCGTCGGCGCTCAATCTGCTGATCGTCGGCGTCATCATGGTGGCCTTCGTCACGATCGCGCCCAACGGCATTCTCGGCCTGTTCGAGCGCGGCGTGCGCGCCCGCCGCCGGCCGGCGGAAAAGGAGGCGGCGTGAGCGCGCTGCTGCAGGTCGAGAAGCTCGGCAAGCGCTTCGGCGGTTTCGTCGCGCTTGAAGGGATCGACCTCGAAGTGACCGCCGGCGAACGCGTCGGACTGATCGGCCCCAACGGCTCGGGCAAGAGCACGCTGGTCAACTGCATCACCGGCGCGCTGCGTAACGAGAGCGGCACGGTGCACTTCGACGGCAAGCGCCTCGACCGGCTGCCGGCGCACAGCCGCACGCGGTTGGGCCTGGCGCGCAGCTTCCAGCTGCCGAAACCGTTCCACAGCATGACCGTGGCCGAGAATCTGCACGTGCCGGCGCTTTATACCGTCAACGCGCGGCACGGCCAGCATCTGTCGCCCGCCCAGATCGACGCGCGCGTCGACGAGGTGCTGACCCAGGTCGGCTTGCACGAGAAGGCCAATCGCCGGCCGCGCGACCTGACCCAGATCGAAATGCGCAAGCTCGAACTCGCGCGCGCCATGACCGCCGAGCCCAAGCTGCTGATCGCCGACGAGGCGATGGCCGGCCTGTCGCATTCCGAGGTCGACGACATCCTGGCGTTGCTGTTGCGGCTCAACGCCCAGGGTGTCACCGTGATCATGATCGAGCACATCATGCGCGCGGTGACCAGCTTCTCGCAGCGCCTCGTCGTGCTGGTTGCCGGCCGCAAGATCGCCGACGGCGCGCCCGAAGAGGTCGTGCGCAACCCCGAAGTCGTGAAGGCCTACATTGGCGAGTAGCCTTTCCATCCGCGGCCTCAACGCCGCATACGGCCAGGTCCGTGTCCTCGAGGACGTGACCATGGAGGTGCGCGCCGGCGAGACCGTGGCGCTGCTCGGCACCAACGGCAACGGCAAGTCGACGCTGATGAAATGCATCATGGGCATGCTGCGGCCGCAATCGGGCCGGATCGTCGCCACCATCGAAGGCGAGACGCACGATCTGACCCACCTCACCACCGAGGAGATCGTCGATCGCGGCGTCGCCCTGGTGCCGGAAGGCCGGCGGCTGTTTCCCAAGCTGACGGTCGAGGAGAATCTGTTCCTCGGCGCCTTCCGCAGCACGGCGCGCGCCGCGCTCCAGCGCAATCTCGATTATTGCTACGAGATCTTTCCGCGCCTGCGCGAACGCCGCAGCCAACTCGCCGGTTCGATGAGCGGTGGCGAGCAGCAGATGCTGGCGTTGGCCCGCGCGCTGATGAGCGCGCCCAAGATCCTGCTGATCGACGAGCCGTCCGTCGGCCTGGCGCCGGTGCTGGTCCAGCGCACCATCGACAAGATCCGCGAGATGAAGGAGCAGAACCAGCTCACCGTGCTGATGGCCGAACAGAACTTTACCCAGGCGATCCGCATCGCCGATTGCGGTTACGTCATCGTTCACGGCAAGATCGCTTTCGACGGCAAATCGCCGGAAGAGCTCAACAACAACGAGCTCATCCGCAAATTCTATCTGGGGCTTTAAATTGCAGAGCGGTGCCCCTCACCCTCCCCGCCTGCGGGGAGAGGGTTAGGGTGAGGGGATGAGCAACGATCTGCGAGAACGGTGAATACGCCATGATCGACAGCAGCCGGACCGTCGGCATCATCGGATTGGGCATCATGGGCGGCGCCATCGCCGCCAACCTGGTGAAACGCGGCTTTGCCGTGCGCGGCTACGATGTCGCGCCGACGGCGATGGAACGCCTGCGCGCGAATGGCGGCACGGCGGTCACCACGCCCGCCGAAACGACCCGCGGCGTCGCCGTGGTGCTAACCTCGCTGCCGTCAGCCAAGGCGCTCGATGCGACCGTGAAGGCGCTGGTCAAGGATGCGCCCGCCAGTCTCGTCGTCGCCGAGCTTTCGACCTTCGCCCTCGCCGACAAGGATAAAGCGCGCAAGGCGCTGGCCACGGCCGGCGTGACGCTGCTCGACTGCCCACTGTCGGGCACCGGCTCGCAGGCGGAAACCGGCGACCTCGTGGTCTTCGCCAGCGGCGAACGCACGGCCTATGACCGCGTCGCGCACGTGTTTCCGGGATTCACGCGCGCGCAATCCTATCTCGGCGCCTTCGGCAACGGCAGCCGGATGAAGTTCGTCGCCAATCTGCTGGTGGCGATCCACAACGTCGCCAGCGCCGAGGCGATGGTGCTCGGCATGAAGGCCGGCCTCGATCCCGACGACATCGTGCGCGTGATCTCGTCCGGCGCGGGCAATAGCCGCGTGTTCGAATTGCGCGCGCCGCTGATGGCGAAGAACCGCTACAAGCCAGCGACGATGAAGAACGACGTCTGGACCAAGGATTTGAAGGTCATCGGCGCATTCGCCAAGTCGCTGAAAGTGGATACGCCGCTGTTCAGCAGGATCGCGGCGCTCAATAACGAGGTGATTAAGCTCGGCTATGGCGACAGCGACACCGCCGCGGTCTGCGCGCTCCTCGAAAAGCGCGCGAAGCTGAAGCGGAGAAAAATCTAACGTCGATTTTCAAAGACGATCGCGAAGGTTCGATATTTTTTCCCTGCTAAATCAGCCTCGAAGCCATCAACCCATATTTCGTTGTTACGTTGAGCAACAGCCTTCCAATTCTCGAGAACGGCGTATTCCTTCGCATCGATATAACTGCAAAATATTCCATACGGGACGAGCGGAAGATGGGAAAGCAGGTCACGCAATTTCTTTAAGTCACCCTTCTCGTTTATGCCACCTTCGTTGCCTTTCTTAAACTCAACCAAACACTTGATCGGAAGCGGAGCATTTTTACGCGCGTTCGCATATGGTTTATTTATATCACCAGATTTGATTATGAGATCGATGCGTTTTTGTGAACCAAATCCGGCTGGCTCTTTTGGTATAGGAGGGTATTCAGGCGTGGAGAGACCAGGTCCTTCTGATTTCGACGGTTCGTCGCTTGGGTTCACTTCCCAATAAATGTTTCCGAACCAGCTATAACGCCATATCTCAGAACCTGTTACTTCCATTTGAACGCAATAATCATCAGCCAACCCAGCAAAGACGCGAGAGACCAAAAAGCACTCGGGCATATCTTCCGGTAATCCGCCAGAACCGGAAAAATAGTTCTCCATGCTTTCGACCGCGAGCTGACAAACTTGTCGTGCCAG
>JAGXBG010000222.1 GCA_018971215.1 Alphaproteobacteria bacterium | reverse complement strand
CTCCTGCTTGAGGTTGAGCACCGGCCGCACATGCAGGCAGCCGACCGAGGCGTGCGCGTACCAGGTGCCGCTGGTGCCGTATTTCTTGAACACCGCGTCGAGCCGCGCGGTGTAGTCGGGCAAATCCTCCAACGGCACGGCGCAATCCTCGATGAAGGAGACCGGTTTGCCGTCACCCTTCATCGACATCATGATGTTGAGGCCTTGCCGGCGCACCGCCCACACCGCCGACTGGAACGCATCGTCGACGATCTCGACCACGCTGCCCGCATGGCCGAGCGTGCCCATCAGTTCGACCAATTGCTTCAGGTCGCGGACGTTCTTGGCCGCGTCTTCGCCGGCGAACTCGACCAGCAGCAGCGCCTCGGGCTCGCCTTTGACGAAGCGCTCGACGGTGGCGCGGAACAGCGGAATGTCGCGCGCCAGCTCGATCATGGTGCGGTCGACGAGTTCCACCGCCGCCGGCTTCAACGCGACGATCGGCTTCGCCGCCTGCATCGCTTCGTAGAAGCTCGGGAAATGGCAAACGCCGAGGACGCGATGCGGCGGAATCGGCTGCAGGTCGAGTTCGATGGCGTTGAAGAAGGCGAGCGTACCCTCCGAGCCGACCAGTAGATGCGCCATGTTGTGGCCGGCGTCCGCGATCGTGTCGATGTTGTAGCCGCCGACCCGGCGTTGAAGCTGCGGGAAGCGCGCGGCGATCTCGTCCTTCTCGCGGCTGTGGAGCGCGCGCATGAAGCGCACGAGGTCGCGATAGCGTTCGGGCACGGCGCGCTCGTCGAAGTTGCCGGCGATCTCGCCGAAGGTCGCTTTCGTGCCGTCGGGCAACAGCGCGTCGATCGCGCGCACGTTGTGCACCATGTTGCCGTAGCGCAGCGAGCGCGTACCGCAGGAATTGTTCGCGGTCATGCCGCCGAGGGTGGCGCGGTCGCCGGTCGAGACGTCGACCGGAAAGAACAGGCCCTTGCTCTTGAGCTGCCGGTTGAGTCGGTCCATCACCACGCCGGGCTGCACCCGCGCGCGCCGGCGCTCGACGTCGACGTCGAGCACCTGGTTCATATACTTGCTGCAATCCAGCACCAAGGCGTGGCCGACGGTCTGGCCGCATTGCGACGTGCCGCCGCCGCGCGGCAGCAGTGCTGCGCCTTCCTCGCGCGCGATGGCGAAGGCGGCGGCCACGTCCTCGGCGTCGCGCGGCACCACCACGCCCACCGGCTCGATCTGGTAGATCGAGGCGTCGGTCGCGTAGCGGCCGCGCGAAAACGCGTCGAACAGCACGTCACCCTTGAGCACGTGCCGGAGCCGGGTTTCGAGCGCCGCCGCCGTCATGGCGCGATTAGAGGCGAAGGCCGCCGGAAAAACCAGCGGCAGAAAGCTCTTTGCGCGCGATGGCCGCCATGCTTTTCTCGCCGCCATGCCGGTCATCGCCCAATTGGTCGACCTCTACCGCGCGGCAGGGATCGCGATCTCGACCGGTTTGCCGCCGCACCGTTTCGGCGGCTATGGCGGCGCGCCGTTCACCTGGTTCCTCAAGGACGGCAAAAGCCTGACCAACGGTCTCGGTATCGCGATGCAGGAGGTCTACCTGCTCGAGCACCTGTTCGCCGCGTTCCAGCCGCGCCGCGCGCTGGTCATCGGCAATGCCTTCGGCTGGAGCACGCTGGCGATTGCCGCGCTACTCAAGGGCGGCCGTGTCGTCGCGCTCGATTCCGGCGCCGACCGCAACAGCCTCGAAGGGCTGGCGATTACCAACCGCTTGGCCGCGGCGGGCAAGCTGCCGGCCAAGGCGGTGCGCGGCGAGTCACCGCGCGACGTGGCCGCGATCGTCGATGTCGAACTCGGCGGTCCGGTCGATTTTGCCTTCATCGACGGCTTGCATACCAACGCGCAGGTGGTGCTCGACTATCAGGCGGTGCGCGCCAGGTCCGCGCCCGACGCCGTGTATCTGTTCCACGACGTCCAGGAATACGGTCTCGGTCCGGCGATCGACGAAATTGGCTGCCTCGCCGGCCAGACGGCAACGATGCTGTGGGCGACGCAATCGGGCATGGCCATCCTGTTCGATGCGGCGCAGCACCCGGCGCTGGCCAGCGCGGTCGCCGCCTTCGCGCCACCGGAAACCGCGCTCGCGGTGGTACGCCAGGCGGCGTGGGACGATCGCCATCGCCATCTCGCGCGCTGGCGGCGCAGCTTTAACAAACGCAAGGCACGGTTGCGTAGCCTTGTCGGAGGGACACCGTCCGACTAGGCTCGTCTCCAAGACGCGCGCAGACGCGAATATTGGGGGAAACGCCATGGCCCGCCGCGGTAGCCGACCGGGGAAAAGCCGTTGGTATGTGCTTTTCCTGATCAGCCTGATGTACCTCATCACCTATCTCGACCGGGTCAACATCTCCACCGTCGCACCGGTCATCAGCAAGGAATTCGGGTT
>JAGXBG010000067.1 GCA_018971215.1 Alphaproteobacteria bacterium | reverse complement strand
ATTGATTAACAGCCAACCGGCCGCACAACGGCTGAGCCAAAGGAACGAAAGACGGTCGGCGACGACGGTTCTGGGGACTGCGATGAGCAAGTGGTGTTGGGCGCTGAGGGCCGGTGTGGCACCGGTGTCGCGATTTTGGTTGCTGGCGATGCCAGTCGGGCTGTTACCGACCGACATCGACGCCAGCGTCCGCATCATGCGCAGCCGAAGTCCTTTGGCAGGAGTTGGGCCCTACCTAGTCGGTGACCGAGGCTGCACGCGTGATCTATAGCGCGCCCGGTCGGGTGCTCGCCGCGAATGTGCAGTTCGCGCCGGTAATCGCAGCACGGGGTCGGCCGTTGGGCGTCGTTTGGATTGCGAAATAGCGGCGCAGATTTTAGTCGTCTGCCAAATAACGCCGTGCGCTGTTTAGCGTCGCGTTAAGCCTTTCGTCTCTAGCGTCGACCGTGGATTCACGAACCAATGTGCGACATGCGCGGACTGCATGACAGCAGTCGGTATGGTGCTCGGTGCATTGCTGAGCGTTGGACTGCCGGGCCATGCTCCGGCGTAAGAACTCGCATCGCTGTCGCCGTCGGCGCCGATTCAATCCACACCGGCGATCCCGATGTTCGGCACGCACGAAATCCGCTGTTTCAATCTGGCGCCGCGCGTCGTCTCGGCGGCGGCCAATTCCGACCACCGGGCGTATTATTCGATCAACGAAGTAGGGTGGTGGTTGCATCTGCCCAACCCGCTGACGCCGCAAGCCCTCAGCCGGCAGGTTGCCAGCCGGTAATACGGCGTTAGAGCTGGCGTATGTTGTGCACTTTACGGTTGTAAAACCAACCAACGCCGGGGGCTAAAAACCGGCCCCGCAGGCCGAATTGGCTTGCCTACTTGCCCGCAAATCCGGTACGGTTTTTGCGGTGAATGGCTGCGGGTCCTGAACAACGATCCGCTCGCGTCAAGCCGGCAAAGACCGGTGGACAGGGACGGCAAGCGCCGAAACCTCCATTCTCAGAGTTCGGCGCCCGATGAAAGGCGCCGGCTTGTTTTTGGTGCACTCTCCGAAATGGAGGCGGCACCACCGGGTGTATCCAGTTGGTCTAATGGGGGGCCATTGGTCGGTGGTCTGCGTGATCTAGGGGGACGCCTGTTTCCCGAGCGTCAGTTGTTGGTGCGCTCGACAGAACGCGTCCGTTCCGTGCTCCTGCCGGGTTGGTTGCAGGCGATGATCGTGGTCGCCTGTATTGGTGCCTTCGGCGGTGCGAGCTATTTGACTGTCGGCTATTTTTCGATGCATCGCGAGCTCGATCATGCCGGCGCCGTCGCGTCCAATGGACAGGTCGCCACTGAGACAGCCGCGCAAACTCAGCCCAATTCCGGGGCGCAGGCGGTTACCGCGCTCAACCAACAACTTGCGGCCATCAGCACGCAGTATACCGAGCTCAAACAGCATTACGACGCGATCATCGCGAGCCAAGCTGCGAATACAACTGCGACCGGTCAGACACAGAATGATTTGCAACAGAAACTCGCCGCGGCCCAGCAGCAATTGTCGAATAACAACGGCAACGTCGCGCAACTGAAGAAATCGATCGACGAATTGCGCGCCGACCTGAAACGGTCAGAACAGGCCCGTACGACGGAAACGACGCACGCGCGGCAGCTCGAAGACGAGATGCAGACGCTCACGGCGCGCACCAATCTGCTGAAAGCGATTGCCGACAGCAAGGACGAGCAGCTCGCACGGCTGCGGGCCCAGCTCGGGAAGCCGGGTGAGCAGGTCGGATCCGTTCCGCCGGCGAGCGCGCCGACGCCGAAGCTCGACACCGATTCGTCGGTCACCGAGCCGGGTAAGCATAGCGCGCTGGCTCCAGATACGGTCGGCGAGGGCGCCGCGCTCACCGCGCCGACGGAACCGGTTGCGCAACTCGATACGACGGGCGGCAAGCATCATCCGGCAAGCAAGCTCGAGCAGATTTTGGCTTCGACCGGCGTCGATCTCGACAAGATCATCAACCACATCAGTCCGCAATCTGGGGCCGCCATGGGCGGCCCGTTCGTTTCGGTCGACAGCATGCGTAGCAACGCGGCCGAGCAACAGCGCGTCGCCGCTCTGCTTAAGGTCGCAAAGATTTTGCCGCTGCGGCCGCCGCTTGACCTGCACTACGGAATTGGCAGCCCGTTCGGCGCGCGGCGCGATCCGTTCAACGGACGCGAGGAATTTCACACCGGCATCGACCTCGACGCGCCCTACCGCACGCTGGTGTACAGCACCGCTCCGGGTGTGGTCACGTTCACCGGTTGGAAGGAAGGTTACGGCCGGACGGTCGAAATCGACCACGGTCACGGTATCGTAACGCTCTATGCCCATCTTCATCGAATTCTGGTGGCGATGGGTGAGCACGTCGCGGTGCACGTGAAGATCGCCCAATTGGGCAGCACCGGCCGCAGCACTGGCCCCCATCTCCATTACGAGATTCGTCTCGACGGCAGACCGGTCAACCCCGAGAAGTTCCTGGAGGCTGGCAAAAATGTGGTTCAAGCGAGCGCACACTAGTCCCGCCGGCCATGTTTTCTCCGGCGGCGACGGTCGCCGCTCGGTGCCCTCGATTCTCAGCGCTGGTCTCAAACTCGAAGGCGACATCGTCAGTGACGGTGAGGTCCATATCCTCGGCCATCATTCGGGTAATATCGTCGCGCGTCGGGTCACCATCGGTGAGGGCGGTGCGGTCACCGGTACCGTCGAAGCCGAAAATGTCGTGATCAACGGCACGCTTTCGGGCCGGATATCGGCAACCGCAGTCGTGCTTGGCCGCGCAGCCGCTGTCACCGCCGATATCGTCTACGTCCAAATGCGGGTCGAGCCGGGCGCATCGTATGAAGGCTATAGCCGCCGCGTCGAGACCATCGACACTTTCGCCGCTGAGCAGATGCAGCTGTCGCCGCCGCTGCGCCAGCAGATCGAACGCCTGCGCACGCCGCACGCCGAAGTGGCCGGCAACGCCGACTAGCTATTTGGCGCCGCGGTCGAGGGCGCTCTCGAACATTTCCCGATCGACGTTGCCGCCCGAAACGACGACCGCGACGTATTGCGCCGCGTCGTCGAGTTCACCGGCCAGCACTGCGGCCAACGCCGCTGCGCCGCCTGGCTCTAGCACCAGTTTGAGGTCCGTGAACGCGACCGCCATCGCATGGCGAACGTCGTCGTCGCTGACTGTCAGGCTGCCGGCGAGATGGCGCTGTGCAATCGCGAACGGTAGCGCTCCCGGCATCGGCGCCAGCAGGCAGTCGCAGATCGATTGCACCGTCGATGCGTTCGCGACGCGGTGCCCGGCCGCGAGCGAGCGTCGCATGTCGTCGAAACCTTCGGGCTCCGCGGCATAAATGCGGATCGCCGGTCGTGCGCCCGCGAGGGCGAGGGCGATCCCGCCAACCAGGCCGCCGCCGCTACACGGGGCGACGACGGCGTCAAGCGTACAGCCGAGTTCCTGCGACTGGCGTGCAATCTCGAGGCCGACCGTGCCCTGGCCGGCAATGACGCGCGGATCGTCGAACGGCGGGATGAGAGCCGCCTGCTGTTCGCGCGCGATACGTTCGGCGATCGCCTCGCGGCTCTCGCGATGACGGTCATAGGGCACGACGGTCGCGCCATAGGCGCGCGTGTTCGCCGTCTTGATCGCCGGCGCGTCGGCCGGCATGACAATCGTGGCCGGGATGCCCAGCCGTTGGGCCGCCGCTGCCACCCCTTGGGCATGATTGCCCGACGAGAAAGCGACGACACCGCGTTGGCGCGTTTCGGTGTCGAGCGACAGCAGCGTGTTGAGGGCGCCGCGAAACTTGAACGAGCCAGTACGTTGCAGGCTTTCGGCTTTAACGAGAATCCGCCGGCCGATCCGGGCATCGAGCATCGGCGACGAGAGCAGCGGTGTCACGATTGCCTGACCGGACAGGCGCCGTGCCGCGGCTTCGATCGCCGCACGATCCGGAATCGGCATTCCGGCGTCGTCGGCCATCGCTAAATCCCGAGGAGCGCCGACAGTTCGTCGAGGCGGTTGATCTGCGTGATCGGCCTGGCCGGCAGCCGCTCCGTCTTCGCGCCTGCGCGATTGACCCAGACGGCTTTGAAGCCGAAAGCGCTCGCACCCGCAACGTCCCAGCCGTTCGACGATACGAAGCAGATATGGTCCGGCTTGATGCCGAGCCGATCGACCGCGAGCTGATATACGCGCGGGTGCGGCTTATAGAGTCCGACCTCCTCGACCGACAGAACGGGATCGAGCAACGCGCCCAGGCCGGCCGATTTGACCGCGGCCGCCAGCATCTTGGGCGTGCCATTGGAGAGGATCGCCGCCGGACGTTTCGCGCGACGCAGGGCCGCAAGTACAACCGCCGCGTCCGGATAGGCCGATAGTTCGAGATAGAGATCCATCAGACGCTTCTTGAGCGCCGCGTCCGCGATGCCCAGCGCGTCCATCGCGAAGTCGAGGGCTTCGCCGGTCACTTGCCAGAAATCGGCGTGCCGGCCCATGAGGCTGCGCAGCCACGTATACTGCAACTGCGACGTTCGCCACTGCGCGGCGAGGGCGTCAGCCTTGGCGCCGAGTGCATCGGCGCAGCGTTTGGCGGCTGAGCCGACGTCGAACAAGGTGCCGTAAGCGTCGAAGACGCAGGCGTCGATCGCGCTGAGTTCGGCGTGCGTCATGTCAGCGCTTCAAATCGCTGGCGAGGGTGAACGTAAAGCCGGTTTGGCCAAGGCGCATGCGATAGATTTGCAGATTTTCCAGGACCCGCTGCACGTAGTTGCGCGTTTCGGAATAGGGAATCGATTCGATCCAGTCGATAACGTTCACGCCGTCCGCCCGCGGATCACCGTAAAGGCTCATCCATTCCTTCACGTGCGACGGACCGGCATTATAGGCGGCGATCGCCAGGACGTACGAGCCCGAGAATTCCGCCAACAGCTGATCGAGATAGGCGCGGCCGAGCGTAACGTTGTAGTGCTGATCCGTCGTCAGCCGCTTTTGCGAGAAACGCAGGTGCAGCGCCTTGGCGATGAGGCTGGCGGTATGCGGCATCAGCTGCATCAGGCCGCGCGCACCGACGCGGCTGACCGCCTCGTGGGCGAACGCGCTCTCCTGCCGCGTCATGGCCAAGAGCAACGGCGTCTCGACATTGCCGCCCTTTGGCAGCGTCGGGATGGGGTAGCCCTCGGCAATCAGGTTCACGCCGGCATAGCTCGCGTGTTTTGCCGCTTCGACTTCGAGATCGGGGCGGTCGATCTCGCGCGCCAACCGCGCCATCAGCATGTACTGGTCGGCGGTCGTGGCGCGTTCGAGCAGGTGTCGGAAAAACGGCGTGACGATTTCGTCAGCGCCGGCCGCGGCAAGGTCGCGCGTCAGCCGCACCAGCTCCTGTCGGTTGAATGCATTGGTCTCGGCTGCGGACGGCTGGGGCTCGCGGACGGCTGGGGCCGGCGTGACGCTTGGCATCGACGCGGCCAGCTGGCCGTAATAGGTCGTGAACCGCTCGGCCGCGGTGTCGAACCATGCCGTGGCCAGCTGGTGGTAACCCGTGGCCTCGGCGGCGCGGCCTGCCCAATAGGCGCCGCGCGCGACGGTGATCGGCAGCGTCCCGGCGTCGTAGAGCTTGACGAAATGCACATAGGCGACATCGGGTTCGTGAAGGAAGCGCAGCGCGATCCATCCGGACAGGAATTCGAGCTCGGCGAAATTCTGCCCGCTCGACGCCTGGTGCTGTTCGGCGACGCGGAAAGCGAGGTCGGGCCGTCCCATCGCCAGGGCGCGCCGCGCCATGATCTGGCGTTCGTTCGCCCATTGCGCCGCATGCGCCTGATCCGCGGGCGCGATCACCAGAAGATCGAGCGCGCCTTCGTCCAGGTTCTTGAGCCGGCGCCAGCGAATGCGGTCGTACAACAGGCCGGTATTGTCACGGTATTCCGGCGGCACGCCGTCGACCAGGGTGTCGGCATTGCCAGCAAATGTCATCAGTGCGATGCGCGCTTCGGCGACGGCGCGTGGACCCGGGGGCACGAGCGGCAACATGCGCTGCGCCGCCGCGACTTGACTGCTCCAGAGTAGACGTTCAAGTCGCTGCTCATGATCCTCGACGCGCAGGACGTCGTGATAGCGCTGGTACATCGACCGTTCGTCGAATGCCGAAAAGTCGTTGCTGACCCATACCGCGCGGACACGCGCTTGCGCCTCTTCGGCGCGCCCGTTCGCAATCCAGATGTCGGCTTGTCGCAGCTTGCCGGCGGCGGTGATCGGCGGATGAGTGGCGAACCAGTCGGCGAGCGTGCCGTCGGGTACTCCGTTCATCGCTTCCTCGGCAACCTCTTCGAGCGCCGATTGTCCTGGCCAACTCGGGTGCGTGACGATGAAGTGCGTGATTTCGCTGAAGCTCGCGCCGTTGGCGCCGTGGATAATCGCCAGCCAATGCAGCGCCTCCCGTGGCAGGGGGTCGCGGGCTGACGCCGCCTCGCGCGCGGCGCCTTTCCAGTTGTTCTTCTGCGCGTCCACAAATGCGGCGTGGTACGCACGTCGGTCGTTGGTGGAGAGGGCCTGGGCATGTGCAGCGCTCATGCCCAGCAGCGTGCTGGCAGTGATAACGGCCAGACAGACGCCCAACCGCCGCTTCACAACAAAATCCAAATAGGTCTCCCCACCGGCATATTAGCCGCCGCCCGGACCGCTGTCAGGTCTAGCGGCATCGGCGGCGCGCGGCGATTGCTCTTGGGCGTGGACGGGCGCTATTTTGGCCCTGATGCGGCCCGAACAGGCCGCGTCGCAGGAGGCTCGTATGTTCAAGGGTTCGCTGGTCGCTCTCATCACACCGTTCCGCAATGGAGCGGTCGATGAGAAGGCGTTCCAGGGTTTCGTCGACTGGCAGATCACGCAAGGCACGCACGGCGTCGTTCCATGCGGTACGACCGGCGAATCGCCGACGCTGTCGCACGCCGAACACAAGCGCGTGATCGAGCTCTGCGTCGAAGCCGCGCGTGGCCGCGTGCCGGTCATTGCCGGTACTGGGTCGAACTCGACCGCCGAAGCGATCGAACTGACGCAGCATGCCAAGCGGGCTGGTGTCGACGCGGCGCTGGTGGTGACACCCTACTATAACAAGCCGACGCAGGAAGGGCTCTATCAACACTACAAGGCGATCAACGACGCCGTGGATCTGCCGTTGCTGATCTACAATATTCCTGGCCGCTGCGTCGTCGACATGAGCGTCGATACCATGGCGCGGCTCGCCAAGCTGCCGAATATCGTCGGCGTCAAGGACGCGACCAACGATTTGGCGCGTCCGCTCAAGACGCGTGCGACGTGCGGCGACGCGTTTTGCATGCTGTCGGGCGAAGACGCCACGGTCTTGTCCTATCGCGCCAACGGCGGCGACGGCTGCATCTCGGTGACGGCCAACGTCGCGCCGCGCGCTTGTGCGGAGATGCACGAGGCCTGGGAGAAGGGGGACACCGCCGGCGCTATGAAGACCAACATGCGGCTTGCCGCCCTGCACGACGCGCTGTTCGTCGAAACCAGCCCGGCGCCGGTCAAATACGCGGCCTCGCTGCTGGGCAAGTCATCGCCCGAAGTCCGGCTGCCGTTGGTGCCGGCGTCGGCGGCGGCGCAGGCGCGCGTCAAGGACGCGATGCGCTCCGCCGGTCTGCTGAACTGACGCGTCGATGGCCTTGCGGGGCGACGAGAAGTACGTCGCGCAAAATCGACGTGCCCGCCACGATTACGCGATCCAGGAGACGCTCGAGGCCGGCCTGATGTTGACCGGCACCGAGGTCAAGGTGCTGCGCGCCGGACTGGCCAGCATCGCCGAAGCCTATGCGGCGGAAAAGGACGGCGCGATCTATCTGCTCAACGCGCATTTTCCCGCCTATGCGGCGGCGCGCGTTAATCACGAGCCGCGTCGACCGCGCAAGTTGCTGCTGCGCAACCGGGAAATTGCGAAGCTGCTGGGCGCCGTGAAGCGCGAAGGCATCACGCTGGTGCCGCTGTCGATCTACTTCAACGAGCGCGGCCGCGCCAAGCTGGCGCTCGGGGTGGCCAAGGGCAAGCGCAAGGCCGACAAGCGCGAAGCTGAAAAGGAGCGCGATTGGCAGCGCTCGCGCGCACGGCTATTGCGCGAGCGCGGCTAGGTTATCCATCATCTCGCGCAAGCTCGCGCTCGACCTCGTCGAGCTGGTCTTCGCCGAACACCTTGACGCCGTTGGCGCGCAACAGCGCTGCCGTGCGGCCTTGGCCGGGTATCTGATCGATGAAATTCGCGGCAAAGATTGCGCGCGAGCCGCACGATGGACTCGCTTGCTTCAGGATGGCGAGGGTAATGCCGTGTTTTTTCGCCAGAGCGAGCGCCGCCCGTGCGCCGTGGTCGTATTCGACGGTGACGTCGATCCCGAATACCGTCACAATCCGATCGTTCTCGACGTCGATGCGCGCACGTGGTCGCGGCGTCGACAATCCGCCGGCGACTTCGGGACAGATGTGGATCAGGCGTCCCTCATCGTGCCAGCGGCAAAAACGCGGGTCAACGCACGGCGTGTCACTGTCGTTGAAGCGGACGCGATAGCCAACCACCGCCTCGCCCAGCAGGCACGTGCTGACCAGAATCTTGCGCATGCAAGCATTATGACAGCGTGAGCCGCCGCTTCAACTCGGCGAAAACCGCCTCGAACATCGCCGGCGTGAGCTGACCGGTGTTGGTGTTGTAACGCGAGCAATGATAGCTGTCGGCCAAAATCGGGCCGGCCGGCAAGGCGTGGATCGCGCCGTGCGCAAACGGATAGCGCGCGCGTTTTTGTCCGCGCGCCGCGAGTACCGCTTGATGGGCGATCTGACCGAGCGCCAGGATGGCCGTGAGCCGCGGCATCGCCGCGATCTCGGCGGCCAGGAATCCGCCGCAGCTGCGAATCTCCGGGGTTTCGGGCTTGTTGGCGGGCGGCACGCAACGAACCGCGTTGGTAATGCGACACTCGATCAGGTGCAGGCCGTCGTCGGCGTGTTGCGCATAAACCCCGCGCGCAAAGCCGAATTTGATCAGCGTGCTGTAGAGCAAGATACCGGCATAGTCGCCGGTGAACGGGCGTCCGGTGCGGTTGGCGCCTTTGAGGCCTGGCGCCAAGCCGACGATCAGGAGCCGCGCGTTGAGACCGCCGAACGACGGTACCGGCGCGTTGTGCCAAGCCGGTTCCGTGGCGCGCTGCGCGGTGCGGAACGCCACCAGGCGCGGGCAGAGCGCGCAATCCCGCCCGGGCGCGCCCGGGCCCGATGACGCGTTCACGCCTCGCTGTCGCTCATCTGGTTGAGCGCCTGGGTCTGCCGCGGCGGCGCATCTTCGCGGTGACGCATGATTTGCGGTGCCAGATCCTGCAGCTCGATAAACATATCAGCTTGGCGGCGCAGTTCATCGGCGATCATCGGCGGCGCCGAGCGGATGGTCGACACCACCGTGACGCGAACGCCTTTTCGCTGGACCGCGTCAACGAGGCGGCGGAAGTCGCCATCGCCGGAGAACAGCACGATATGGTCGAGATATTGCGCCATCTCCATCACGTCGATGGCGAGCTCGATATCCATGTTGCCCTTGACCTTACGGCGGCCCATGGCGTCGGTGTATTCCTTGGTTGGCTTGGTGACCATCGTGTAGCCGTTGTAATCGAGCCAGTCGACCAGCGGGCGGAGCGGCGAATACTCCTGATCCTCGATCAGCGCCGTGTAATAGAAGGCGCGGATCAGGCGGCCTTTCTCGCCGAACAACTGCAATAATCGCTTGTAGTCGATGTCGAAACCCAGGGCCCGAGCCGCGGCATGAAGGTTGGCGCCGTCGATGAACAATGCAATTCTTTCTTCGGGGTAGAACGTCATGTGCAACTCCACCCAATGATACGAACATTATGCCGCGCATTTGACCGCCGCTGCGCCGCGGGCGTCAAGCGGTGGCGGCTGGCGAAAGTTTGCCGCGAATGATCCTGATTGCTTTGGGGGCCAATCTGCCGAGCAACGTCGGATCGCCGCGCGCGACGCTTGAAGCCGCGCTGCGTTCCCTCGCACAGGAAGGCGGCGACATTGTGGCGCGGTCGCGCTTTTACCAAAGCTCGCCGGTGCCAAAATCAGATCAGCCCGACTACCTCAATGCCGTAGCGGCGATCAAAAGCCAACTCGATCCACCGGCGTTGCTTGCGGTGTTGGGCGCTATCGAGACGCGCTTCGGTCGTCGTCGCGGCGAACGGAATGCGGCGCGCTCGCTCGATCTCGACCTGATTGCCTTTGACGATTTGATCCGCGACGTCGCGCCGATCCTGCCGCATCCGCGGATGCATGAACGCGCTTTTGTGCTGTTGCCGCTGGCCGAAGTCGCACCCAATTGGGTTCATCCGCGCCTCCGGCTGTCGGTCGCCGCGCTGATCCAGGCGCTGCCGCCGGCCGCCCGCGCCGAATGCCGGCCGTTGGCGAACAATTGACTTCGGGTTGCATGCGTCTCAAAATTAGGACAGGCCATAATAATCGATTTGTCCGAAGATCATCTGAAGATCAATCATAGGTGAGGCTCTGATGTCGATGTCATCGCCCCGTGCTGCTGCGGTGAGCGCCGTATCCGACGTGCCGAGCACCTACGCCAAGAAGGCGCTCTTCGGTTCGGCCATCGGCTATGCGATGGATGGGTTCGATCTCCTCATCCTCGGCTTCATGCTCGGCGCCATTCGCAACGAGTTGGGATTGTCGGGCCCGCAGGCCGGTTCGCTCTTCACGTTCACGTTACTCGGCGCGGTCACCGGCGGCATCGTCTTCGGCATCATGAGCGATTATTTCGGCCGCGTACGCGTGCTCAGCTGGACCATCCTGCTGTTTGCCGTCTTCACCGGCCTCTGCGCCTTGTCGCGCGGCTACTACGATCTGCTGACTTACCGCACGATCGCTGGGCTCGGACTCGGCGGCGAGTTCGGCATCGGCATGGCGCTGGCCGCCGAGGCATGGCCGGCGTCGCTGCGTGGCCGGGTTTCGTCTTACGTCGGTCTCGGCTGGCAATCGGGCGTTCTTATCGCGGCATTCGTGACGCCATTTTTGCTGCCGCACATCGGATGGCGCGGCATGTTCCTGGTCGGGGTCTTGCCGGCCGTCGTCGCCTTCATCGTCCGGCGCACGATCGGCGAACCCGAGATTTTCGTGCAGCGTCACATTCGGCAGGGTTTCCCGATCGGCCTGCTGTTCAAGGATACGGCGACGGTCAAAGTCACCGTCGGCATGTTCATCCTCTGCGCGGTGCAGAACTTTGGCTATTACGGCGTGATGATCTGGCTGCCGTCGTACCTCAACAGCCAGTTCCATTTCCCGTTGATGCAATCGGCGGTGTGGACGGCGGTCACGATCCTCGGCATGGCACTGGGCATCTGGCTCTTTGGCGTGGCGGCGGATCGTTTTGGTCGGCGGCCGGTATTCATGTTCTGGCAGATCGGCGCCGCGATCATGGTGATCGTGTTCTCGCAACTGACGACCCCTTACACGCTACTGGTCGGCGGCGCGGTGATGGGCTTCTTCATCAACGGTATGCTCGGCGGTCTCGGCGCGCTGATGTCGGAGCTTTACCCGACCGCCGCGCGGGCGACCGCGCAGAACGTCCTGTTTAATCTCGGGCGCGGTGTCGGCGGCTTTGGACCTTTCGTCGTGCCGATCCTGACGGCGAAGTATTCGTTTCCGATCGCCATTGCGCTGCTGGCGGTCATTTACGTGATCGAGTTCGTTGCCACCGTGTTCCTGATACCGGAACGGAAGGGCGTCCCGCTCGAGTGATCGCGGGCGTCGAGCCGCTGCTCTCGCTCTTTTAGTTTAGGTCGACCTTTGGCTATGGACACTATCCACGCTACGCATTCGCTTTTTCCGGTCGCGGAACAGTCCGCGGCGGTGATGACGAACGCGGCGGTCAACGCGGAATACAAGCATCTCGTTGTCGCGGTCGAAGCGCCGGCGATCGACGTCGTCGCGGGCCAGTTCTTCCATCTCCTTTGCCCCCCATCGGACGGTGCCGCGCCATTCCTGCGCCGGCCGATGAGTGTCTACGCCGCCGATCGCACGCGTGGTTGCGTCGAGTTCCTGTACAAAGTGACCGGCGCTGGGACGCGTGGTCTCGCCACGCTCGCGCCGGGCGACCGCCTCAATATGCTCGGGCCGCTCGGGCGCGGTTTCACGCTGGCGCCGACATGGCGGCATATCGCCGTCGTCGGTCGCGGCGTCGGCTTGGCGACGCTGGCGCCGCTGGCACTGATGGCTGAGCGGGCCGGCGTTGGCGTGACCGCCATCCTGAGCGCGCGGCGACCAGATCTGGTGATGTCGGTCGAGCTATTTCGCGCGCACGGCGCCGAGGTCGTCGTCGTGACCGATTCCGATCACAGCAGCGACGTCGGCAATGTCGAACGGCTGCTGCGCGGTCTGGCGACGCGGCA
>JAGXBG010000066.1 GCA_018971215.1 Alphaproteobacteria bacterium | reverse complement strand
GCCAGTGTGCAGACTACCGCCCAAGGTGGCAGCAGAACGTCGCCTGATGCGGTGTCCCATAGCGCACGTCCGGCAGGCGGCGGTAGCGGCCAGACCGCGGCCACGCGGCCAAGGTTGGCGACGAGCGTCAGTTCGCTCCGGTCGCCGAGCCGCCACGTCACCGCCAAGCACGTCCCTTCGACCGTATAACGTGCGCCGCGGCCAATGCCCGGCAGACGCGGCACGATTTCGCTTTGGCGGATCTCGATCAGGCGACGGATCGCCGGTATGGCGGGTGGACGCTCGCCGAGTTGGCTGCGCGCAAACGTCTCGACGGCAAGCGGATCGGGAATGCGTGCAGCGCTCTCTGGCGTGGCGAAGGCCGAGAATTTGGCGAACTCGCGCCGTCGGCCGTCGCGGACGGCGACGCCGAGCGCGCCGGCGAAATCGCAGAAGAACAGGAATGGCGTAGCGGCGTCCCATTCCTCGCCCATGAATAGCAGCGGCGGCGCCGGCGCGAGCAGCAGGATCGCGGTCGCTGCCGCCAGCGCCGCGGGCTCAGCCAGTACGGTCAAGCGTTCGCCGAAGGCGCGATTGCCGATCTGATCGTGATTCTGGAGAAAATTGACGAACGCGGTGGGCGGCAGGTCGTGGCTTGGCTCGCCGCGCGGTGCGCCGCGATAGGCCGACCACTCGCCCTGGAAAACGAAGCCTTCGGCGAGCGCGCGGCCGAATTTGGCGACTGGATCGGCGGCAAAATCGGCGTAGTAGCCCTCGGTCTCGCTCGTCAGAATGACATGCGCGGCATGGTGAAAATCGTCGTTCCATTGCGCGTTGTAATCGGCAACGCGGCCGCCTGCGCCGCGGCACAAATAGCGCGTTTGGTTGGCGTCGTTCTCGACAACGAGGTGGACATGGCGGTCGGGTGGGACCGCCAGACGCACGCGAGCCGCCAGCTCTTCGAGAATGTCGGGCCGGCTGTCGTCGTGGATTGCATGCACGGCGTCGAGCCGTAGGCCATCGAAATTGTATTCGAGTACCCAGTAGAGCGCGTTCTCGATGAAGAAATCGCGCACTGTCCGTGCCGCGAAATTGATTGCCGGGCCCCATCCGGTATGCGCGGTGGCGAAGAATGTAGGAGCGTAAAGACCGAGATAATTGCCCTCCGGTCCGAAATGGTTGTAGACGACGTCGAGGAAGACCATAACGCCGAGTGCGTGGGCAGCGGCGATGAAGCGTTTGAGCCCGACCGGCGTGCCGTAGCGCGAATCAGGCGCGAAGGGCAACACGCCGTCGTAGCCCCAGTTGCGCTTGCCCGCGAAATCAGCCAGCGGCATGAGTTCGACGGCCGTGATGCCGAGCGTAGCGAGCCGCGCGAGGTCGGCCTCGGCCGCAGCGAAGGTGCCTTCGCGCGTGAAAGCGCCGACATGCAGCTCGTAAATTACTGCCTCGTGCCAAGGTCGGCCGCGCCACGCCGTGTCGGGCCAGTCGAATGCCTCCGGGTCGATCAATTCGCTCGGGCCATCAACGTCGCTCGGCTGAAAGCGCGACGCCGGATCGGGCACGGTATGGGTGTCATCGATGACATATTGATAGGCGATGCCGGCGAGCAGATTCGGCACACGCAGGATGTACCAGCCGCCGTCGGCTGGCGTCATGGCGAAATCGCGCCGCGTTTCCGGCAGATGCAGCGCGACGCGCCGCGCCGCGGGCGCCCAGAGGCGGAACGCCGCGCCTTGTGCGTCAAGCGAAGTACCGAACGCCATGCGATGCTGACGCCGCACGGCGGCCTACGCCTCCTCGCCCACGAGCGCCATCAGCGATCGTGGTTGCACCGCCAGCTGATCGGCAGGCGTCAAAACGGCGTTGCTGAATCCGCTGTCGGCGGCTGTGTCGATCCGCACATGCCAGGTTTTGATATTGGGGGTCTCGGGCAGGGTGAATGTCACAGCCTCGCTGTGGGCGTTCATCAGCAGCATCAGCGGCTGGCGCGTTGCATCGAACACGGCCGCCAGGAATCGGGCGTCGGGCACGTGCCAATCGGCCTCGGTCATCTCGGCACCGTCGGCGTGCAGCCACGTCATGTCCTTGCGTCCGTCGGCAATCGCCGTGCCGTCGAGAAACCGGTCGCGTGTCAGGTGTCGGTCATGACGCAGGTCGATCAAGCGCCGGATGAACGTGGTCAGGTCGCTGCCCGGCTGCCACAGGCCCGACCAGTCGACCCAGCCGATCTCGTTGTCCTGGCAATAGGCGTTGTTGTTTCCGCTTTGGCTGTTGCCCATCTCGTCGCCGGCTAGCAACATCGGCACGCCCAGGGATAACAGCAGCGAAGCCAGAAAGTTGCGTCGCTGGCGATTGCGCAGCGCGACGATCGCGGCGTCGTCGGTCGGTCCTTCGGCGCCGCAATTCCAGCTCAGATTCTCGTTGGCGCCGTCGGCGTTGTTTTCCCGATTGGCCTCGTTGTGCTTGGCGTTGTAGCTGACCAGGTCGGCGAGAGTGAAACCGTCGTGCGCGATGACGAAATTGACGCTCGCCGACGGCCTGCGATTGTCGTGTCGGAAGATGTCGGCAGAGCCGGCAATGCGTCCGGCGACGGCGCCAATGACGCCGCCATCGCCACGCCAAAAGCGGCGCAGATCATCGCGAAACCGGTCGTTCCACTCGCTCCAGCCGGGCGGAAACGCGCCGAGGCGATAGCCGCCTTCGCCGACGTCCCACGGCTCCGCGATCAGTTTCACCTGCGCGAGCACCGGATCCTGGCTCAGAGCGTCGAGAAAGCTGCTGTTCGGATCGAAGCCGTTCGGCCCGCGTGCCAGTGTGGTCGCCAGATCGAATCGGAAGCCGTCGACGTGCATCACCTCGACCCAGTAACGCAACGAATCCGTGATGAGTTGGAGCACGCGCGGGTGATTCATGCGCAACGAGTTGCCGACGCCGGTGAAATCCATGTACCGGCGCGAATCGTCGGGCGACAGCCAGTAATATGAAAGATTGTCGATGCCGCGGAAGCAGAGCGTCGGCCCGAGCTCGTTGCCTTCCGCCGTGTGGTTGTAGACGACGTCGATGATGACCTCGATCCCGGCGGCATGCAGCGCGGCGACCATCCGTTTGAATTCGCCGTCGCCGCCGCCGAGCATGCGCCGATCGGGCGCGAAATAACCGATCGTGCTGTAGCCCCAGAAATTGCGCAGCCCGCGCTCGAGCAGCAGGCGATCGTCGACGGCGTAATGCACCGGCAGCAATTCGACCGCGGTGACGCCAAGATGGCGCAGATGGTCGATGACCTCGGGCGTGCGCAAAGCTGCAAACGTACCGCGTACCGATTCGGCGATGCCGGTATGGAGCTTGGTGAAGCCCTTGACGTGCAGTTCGTAGATGATGCTGTCGCACAAGGGCCGGCGCGGCCGCCGGTCGTCGCCCCAGTGGAAGTTATCGTCGATCAGCCGGCATTTCGGCATCACCCGTGCATTGTCGCGTCGATCGAATGAGCGATCGCCGCGCGCGCTGCCGACACGGTAACCGAAATGCGCGTCGCTAAGATGAAGCTCGCCGACGATGTCGCGTGCGTACGGATCGAGCAGCAGCTTGTTCGGATTGAAGCGATGCCCTTGCTCGGGTGCATAAGGCCCATGCACGCGGTAGCCGTAAAGCAATCCGGGATAGGCCTCGGGCAAATGGCCATGCCAGACGCCATTGGTGTTCTCGGGCAAGGGCAGACGATCGGTCTCGTGTCGCCCGTGGGCGTCGAACAGGCAAAGTTCGACCTTTTCCGCGTGCGCCGAAAACAGCGCGAAGTTCGCACCACGCGGATCGCAATGCGCCCCAAGAGGGTAGGGCCGCCCGGCCCCGAGCCGCGCTGCCATCGGTCAATCCTCCGCAGGAGCCAGGAAGACCGCCGCCAGCGGCGGCAGCGTCAGCGCGAGCGAATGACTGCGGCCGTGCCACGGCAACGCATCGGGCGTAAGCATGCCTGCGTTCAGAACGCCGCTGCCGCCATAACGGCGATCGTCCGAATTGAGGATTTCGCGGTACGGCCCGCCCGACGGAACGCCGATGCGGTACCCGTGGCGGACCACCGGCGTGAAATTGACGACGACGACGATGTGGGCGCCGGCCGTGCGGCTGTTGCGCTGAAATGACAATACGCTCGCCGCACGGTCGGAGGCGTCAATCCATTCGAAGCCGTCGCGCTCATGGTCGAGTTCGTGCAAGGCAGGCAACTGGCGGTACAGTCGATTGATGTCGCGTACAAGCGCACTGACACCCTGGTGCAGCGGGTCGCTCAACAGATGCCAATCGAGGCTTTGATCATGATTCCATTCGTTTTCTTGGGCGAACTCGTTGCCCATGAAGAGAAGTTTCTTCCCTGGGTGTCCGTACATGAAGGTGTAGTAGGCGCGCAGATTGGCGAAACGCTGCCATCGGTCGCCGGGCATGCGGCCCAGTATCGAGCGCTTGCCGTGCACGACTTCGTCGTGCGAAAGCGGCAGAACGAAATTCTCATTGAATGCATAAAGCAGACCGAAGGTCAGCTGCTCGTGATGATGCGATCGGTGGATTGGGTCGAGTGCCATGTAGTCAAGCGTGTCGTGCATCCAGCCCATGTTCCACTTGAAGCCGAAGCCGAGCCCGCCGTTGTAGGTAGGCCGTGACACCTGCGGCCATGCGGTCGACTCCTCGGCAACGGTCGTGATGCCGGGAAAGCGCCCGAAACAAATCTCGTTGAGTCGTTTGAGGAAGGCGACCGCCTCGAGATTCTCGTTGCCGCCGAGGCGATTGGGCACCCACTCGCCCGGCTGGCGGCTGTAATCGAGGTAGAGCATCGAAGCGACCGCATCCACGCGCAGGCCGTCGATGTGATAATGATCGAGCCAGTGTAGCGCACTGTTGAGGAGAAATTCGGCGACCTCGGTGCGGCCGTAGTTGTAGATCAACGTGTTCCAGTCGCGGTGGAGGCCTTGCCGTGGATCGGCGTGTTCGTAAAGATGCGTGCCGTCGAATTCGGCAAGACCGTGTGCGTCGTTGGGAAAGTGGCCGGGGACCCAATCGAGCAACAACCCGATCCCTGCGCGATGGCAAACGTCCACGAAGAATTGAAAGTCTGTCGGATTGCCGTAACGGCTCGTCGGCGCGTAGAGCCCAGTTGGCTGATAACCCCAAGAGCCGTCGAACGGGTGCTCCGTGATCGGCAGGAGTTCGAGATGCGTGAACCCCATCTCCTTGACGTAGGGCACGAGCGTTTCAGATAACTCGCGATAAGTCAGAACACGGTTGCCCTCCTCCGGCCGGCGCCTCCACGAGCCAAGGTGCGCCTCATAAATGGTCATCGGCCGGGTGTATAGGTTTTGGCCGACACGACCTGCCATCCAGGCGCCGTCCTGCCATCGATGATGATCGATCTTTGCGACCCGGGACGCGGTCGCTGGCGATCGTTCCGCGGCATATGCCACGGGATCGGCTTTCAGCGGCAAGGTTGTGCCAGTGCGGTCCTTGATCTCGTACTTGTAACGCACGCCCTCGCCGAGGCCGGGAATAAACAGCTCCCAAATGCCGGCGCCGGGATGGAGACGCATGACGTGACGCCGCCCATCCCAGAAATTGAAATCACCGACGACGCTGACGCGCTTGGCATTCGGTGCCCAGACACAGAAGACGACACCCGCGATCCCGTCGAGTGTGATGCAATGCGCGCCGAAACGCCGATACGTTTCGAAGTGGGTGCCTTCGCGCAGGAGATAAAGATCGATTTCTCCGAGCCATGGTCCGAACTGATATGGATCGACAAATTCGACGCTGCTGTCGCGCCAGGCGGCACGCAGTCGATACTGAACCGGTGGTCGTGTCTCGAGCGGCACGACGAAAAGCCCGCCGCTCCCGGACACAGGATGCGCAGATGCCAGAGTCTGGTCGGTTGCCGGATCTATGAGCTCAAGGCCGATTGCATCGGGCAGGAACGCGCGCACGACGAAGCCGGAGCCCGTCGCATGGGGTCCCAAATAGCCGAACGGATCGGTGTGATCGCCCCGAAGGATCGCATCGGCCTCGCGATCGAGGGAGGGCGGCGCAAGCGTCATGGCGAGATCAGTGTTTTTAGTCCTCGTAATGGAATGGCAATCCAATCGGGGCGGTTCCCGAGTTCATAAGCGGTCTCGAGTGCGGCCTTCTCAATCAGGAACAAGTTGAGCAGGCGGCGCGCTATCCCTTCATCGGCCGGCCACAGTGGACACCCGGCCATGGCGTGGCTGTAGGTGTCGAGAAAGCTGTGGGCGGCGTCATCGCGCCACAACAGGACGGCCTTAAGCAGATCGTTGCGCAGATCGGGCTGGTTGGCGGTGGCGTGTTCGAGCGCGGTCCAGGCCGCATAGTCGAGCGAACGCAGCATGCCGGCAACGTCGCGGATAACCGAATGTTTACGACGACGCTGATCGAGCGGCAACTGCGGCGGCCCTTCGAAATCGACGATCTCGACATCGTTCTTCGCGACGAGAATTTGGCCGAGGTGGTAGTCGCCATGCAGCCGCGACAGGATGAATTCGCGGTCGACCGTGGCAAGCGCACGAACCTGCGCGACGATCTCTTCCTTGTGCTCAATGAGCTCGCCCCCGAGTGCGATGGCCTCGCCCGACAGTGCGGTATGGCCGCGTGCAAGCCTTTCGAATGTTTCGCCGACAGTGCGGGCGATATCGTCGCCCCAACCCATTACGTCCGACGGTGCCGCACGCACGACGCAAAAAGAATCGTCGTCGTTTTCGACGTTGAATGCACGATGTAACTCGGCCGTCCGGAACGCCAACTGTTCGATTTGCGAGCGATAGACGGCATGCGCGGCGTTCGAGGCGTTCGGTTCGACCACCGGTACAACGCGCGATTCCTCGAGGAACCGGGCAAGATAGCCGAGCGTATAGGACCACGCGTCGCCCTGGTTTTGGACCCAGCCGTGGAGTACGCCGAGCGCGGTCTCGCGGCCGTCTGTTTCTATCAGCGTGATGTGACCCAGGAGCGGCGGCGCGCTCTTGAAGCCGATCCGTTCGGTGAGGAAAGTGCCGATCTCGATCTCGGGATGGATGCCGGGCGCGACCTGACGATAGAATTTGACGATCGCCGCACCTTCGACAATCGCCGAGCTGTTCGATTGCTCGACACCGCCAATGCGGATAATCGGCTGTTCAGGCCATGGCCGGCTGGCAAACGCTTGGCTTGGCCGGAAGACCAGCCGCCCTTGCGGGGTCTCGATCGTGCGTGCGTCGCGTACGGCGGCGATGGTGGCGGCGACGAAGGCCTCGTTGTGCAGGGCATCGGTCAAATAACCCTCGCGCGGGCCACGACGAAGCTTGGCCAGTGTAAGGGTGGGTGCCGGCACCGCAGGCGGTTGCCATTCGTCCATCAGCGGCAACGAATAGCGCGCTGTAAAGTGGCGGCCACGCGCCTCAGCAATGCTCCATAGCCAATCGCGGTCGCCAAGCCGGAACGTCGTCGACCACAAGAGGTTCGTCGTGAACGTGCGCTCGCCTTTATGTGCGAACCAGCGGTGCTCCGCGAGAAACTGAGGCAGAATATCGCGCTCGACAATGCCGCGGTTGCGCCCGTCGAGTGCCGTTGCCAAGCCGCCTAACGCTACAAGAGTATCGAGGTCGCGCGTGCGCACGGTCGCCAACGGTCCCTGAACCGGCATCGCAAGCTGGAACCAGTAGAAGCCGTGACCTTGCAGCGTGACGGTATAGTATCCGTCACCGATCATCGGAAACGCGGTCTGACCGAGTAATTCGACAGGAATTCGACCGGCAAATCCTGACAGATCGAGCTCGACCGCCTGCGCCGAACGCGACAGGTTCGAAACGCAGAGGACGGTGAAATCCTCATGCTGGCGTAAATAGGCGAGAACGGCGCGGTTCGACGGGTAAAGAAAAGTCAGAGTCCCACGGCCAAAGACCTTCAGCGACTTACGAACGCCGATCAGCCGTTTCATCCAATTAAGCAGCGAGGTCAGGCTGCGCGCGTGCGCCTCCACATTGACTGCCTGATAGCCATAGACTGCGTCCATGATCGGCGGCAGGTAGAGTGTGGCGGGGTCGGCGCGCGAGAAACCGGCATTGCGGTCGGGCGTCCATTGCATCGGCGTGCGCACGCCATCGCGGTCGCCGAGATATATGTTGTCGCCCATGCCAATCTCGTCGCCGTAATAGAGAATCGGCGTGCCGGGTAGCGACAGCAATAAACTGACCATCAGCTCGATACGGCGCCGGTCGTTCCCCATCAGCGGCGCGAGCCGCCGGCGGATGCCGAGATTGAGTCGGGCCCGACGGTCGGCGGCGTACGTCGACCACAGATAGTCGCGTTCGCTGTCGGTCACCATTTCGAGCGTCAATTCGTCGTGATTGCGCAGGAAGATCGCCCATTGGCAGGAATCTGGGATTTCTGGCGTCTGACGGAGGATGTCGGTGATCGGGTGGCGGTCCTCGCGCGCGATCGCCATGTACATGCGCGGCATCAGCGGGAAGTGGAACGCCATGTGGCATTCATCGCCGTTGCCGAAATAGTCCTTTACGTCCTCCGGCCATTGGTTGGCCTCGGCCAGGAACAGCCGGTTCGGGAACTCACTGTCGAGCTGTGCGCGCAGCTGTTTGATGACGGCGTGCGTCTCAGGAAGATTTTCGTTGCTCGTGTCCTCACGCTCGCAAAGGTAGGGCACGGCATCGAGACGGAATCCATCGACGCCGATGTCTGCCCAGAACCGCATGTTGTTCAACACCGAGCGAATGACATGTGGATTGTCGAAATTAAGATCCGGCTGGTGCGAGAAGAATCGGTGCCAGTAGAACGCTCCGGCGACAGGGTCCCACGTCCAATTCGATTTCTCGGTGTCGTTGAAGATGATTCGCGTGCTCTTGTATTTGTCCTCGGTCTCGCTCCACACGTAATAGTCGCGAAAGACCGAGCCGGGCTTCGCTTGGCGAGCACGCTGGAACCAAGGGTGCTGATCTGAGGTGTGATTGACGACCAGCTCGACGATGATGCGCATTCCGCGGCGATGCGCTTCGCGTACGAGCTGGCCGAAATCGCGCAACGTGCCGTAGGCCGGATGGATGTTGCGATAATCCGAGACATCATAACCGTCGTCGCGGAACGGCGACGGAAAGAACGGCAGTAGCCAAATGGCGGTTATGCCGAGATCCTGGAGATAATCGAGCTTGGCGATCAGGCCGGGGAGATCGCCGATGCCGTCGTTGTTGGCATCGAAAAACGCCTTGATGTGCAGCTCGTAAATGATGGCGTCCTTGTACCAATCCGGCGCATCGGACTGGACCCGGGCCTCGGGTATGGCTGTCCGCGCAGTAACGTCAGGCATCGCCTGGCTCCGCTAGCTTGAAAGCGAAGATCGGTTTCCCAGGCCCGATCCAAATCGACTGTCGCGCGCCCGTCCAATGCAGGGTCTCGTCGGTGAACAGATTGCGGACGACAAAGCGCGCATCTTGATCAAGCCCCAGACGGTCAAGCGGCAATTCGATTGTCGCCGCCTCGTCGCCGGCCGGATTGAGGCTGACGGTAATGAAAACGGACGCATGTGCGTCTGCCGGCATCCGGGCGTAGAACAGGACGCGCGGATTGTCTGCCGTTAGAAACTCGAGATTGAGCCAGTCGGTGAAGGCCGCGTTCTCGTGTCTGATACGGTTGAGCTCGGCGATGAAGGGTTTGATGTTGCCGGGCCGATCCCAGTCCCACACCTTGTATTCGTACTTTTCGGAATCGGCGTATTCCTCGGAATCCGGCAACGCGCGGTTCTCGCACAGCTCGAAGCCGTTATAGATGCCCCAGAGTCCGCCGAGCGTGGCCGCAAGGGCCGCGCGAATGCGGAATGCCGCGGCGCCGCCGGTCTGGAGAAAACGCGGCAGGATGTCGGGCGTATTCGTGAAAAGGTGGGGGCGGAAATATTCACGCGCCTCGCCGTGCGTCAGCTCAGTGAAGTAGTCGGTCAGCTCGGTTTTGTCATTGCGCCAGGTAAAATACGTGTACGACTGGGTGAATCCGAGCTTAGCAAGCCGGTGCATCGGCTTGGGCCGCGTGAAAGCCTCGGAAAGGAAGATAATCTCGGGGTGCGCAGTCTGAATCTCTCGAATCAGCCATTCCCAGAACGGGAAGGGTTTAGTGTGCGGATTGTCGACGCGAAAGATGCGCACCCCTTGCGTAATCCAGAATCGCACGATGTCGCGCAGCGCGCGCCAGATACCACGCCAATCAGCGGCATCGAAATTGAGGCTGACGATATCCTGGTATTTCTTCGGCGGATTCTCCGCATAACGGATCGAGCCGTCGGCACGAAACTCGAACCAGTCGGGATGTTGCTTCACCCACGGATGGTCAAGTGAGCATTGAACCGCAAAGTCGAGTGCGACCTCAATTCCGCGCTCGCGGCAGGCGGCGATGAAAGCTCGGAAATCAGCGAAGGTGCCGAGCGCAGGGTCGATTGCGTCATGGCCGCCGGCGGCGTTACCGATGGCATAAGGGCTGCCCGGATCGGCGGCGGACCCGCCGAGCGTGTTGTTGCGGCCTTTGCGGTTTGTCAGACCGATCGGGTGGATCGGCGGCAGGTAGATGGTGTCAAAACCCATCGCCGCAACGTCATCGAGCCGCGCGATGCAGTCTGCGAAATTCGCACTCTTGCCGGGTACGGTGCCTTGCGAGCGCGGAAACATCTCGTACCAGGCGGCAAAACGCGCCTCGGCCCGATCGACGACCAGCGGCCGCGCGGGCTCGAGCCGCGTCACATGGCGGCGTGGCCCCCATTTCGCCATCGCGACTTCGAGCGCCGGTGCGAGAAACAGATCGACGGCCGTTGCAGCGTCGCGTTGTGCGCTCGCGAGCGCCGCTTCGATGGTCGTCCGTCCGCTGCCGTCGGCATCATGCACGGCCTCCGCCAGCAGCGCGACGCCTTCGCCAAAGTCGTCGGTCAACGAATGACCCGCCTGACGTTTCGCGGCGAGCCGGTCGCGCCAACTTGCGAAAGCGTCAGTCCAGGCCTCGATGGTGTAAAGATACCGACCGATTTCGGTAAGTGTGATGGCGGCAGACCAACGATCGTTGTCGAGGGGCTGCATGGCGACCGTGCGCCATGCGATCGTGCCCGCGCGGCACATGAGGACCGCGGCGCGCAGCCGCTCGTGGCTTTCGCCGAAAATGTCGGCGGATACCCACAACGGGTCGCCGATGACGCGCTTGACGGGATGACGGCCGCACGCAATTTGGGGCGCGACGTTTTCGATCGTAATGCGTTGGTTGCTGGCAATCTGTCGGAGACGCGGCGTCTGGGCCTTCGCCTCGGCCGCCGCTGGCGCGGGCGCAGTAACCGCCATCGGTCGAAGCACTCAGGCGACGCTGCGGGATGCCACGGGTAGCGACGCCATCGCCGACTCGCGCAGGGAGTCGAGGAAACCGTCGTACCAGCGATTGATGTTGCCCCCGCGCAATGTCTTGATCATCGCGTTCCAACGCTCGATACGCTCGGCGCGTTCCATATAGAGCGCACGATAGAGCGCCTGCGCCAGTTCGCCGATATCGTAGGGATTGACCACTAGGGCCGCATTGAGCTCCTTGGCGGCGCCGGCGAATTTCGACAGCACCAGAACACCTGGATCCTCGGGGTCCTGCGCGGCGACATATTCCTTGGCGACAAGGTTCATGCCGTCGCGTAGCGGCGTCACGCACCCGACCTTGCTGATACGATAGAGCGCTGCGAGCCGGTCGGGCGGAAAGCTCTCGTTGATGTACCGCAACACCATCCAGTCGACGTCCCCGTAACGGGCGTTGATCTCGCCGGCGTGACTCGCCAGCTCGGCACGGATGCGACGGTAGCTGTCGACCGCCGAACGGGTCGGCGGCGTGATCTGCAGGAACGAGACGCGCTTGCGCTCGTCGGGATAGATGGTGAGGAACCGCTCGTAGGCAGCGAAGCGCTCGGGCAGGCCTTTGCTGTAATCGAGCCGGTCGACGCCGATCACCATCTTGCCGTGATGCAAACCGCGTTTGATCCGGCTGATCTTGCTGCTGTCGATATTCGCGTGGGCTGCTTCGGCGAAGAAATCGACATTGATGCCAACCGGGAAGACGCCCAGCCTCACGCGACGTTCGTCGAATTGCAGTTCGGTCTGGCCGACCATGGTGGCCGACAGCTTCGTCGTCGCATAGTCGCGGAAGCGCAGCAGATCCTCGTCGGTCTGGAAGCCGATGAGATCGTAAGCCGATAGCGCCTTGAGCACCGTGCGGTGCTCCGGCAGGCAGATCAGAACTGACTTGGTCGGGAACGGCGTGTGCAGGAAGAAGCCGATCGGACCAGAAAAGCCGCGCTGACGGAGAAACTCGCCAAGCATGAAATAGTGGTAATCATGGACCCATACGATCGAATCCCGTTGCACGCGGTCAGCCACGACGTTGGCCATGATCCGGTTGATCGCCCGGTAAGAGGCAACGAATTCCGGCTCGTAGCGCAGGAAATCGGCACGATAATGCAGGATCGGCCACAGCGCCGAGTTCGCCATGCCATTGTAGAACCGCCGATAATCCGTGACCGGCAGGTCCACCGTCGTCAGGGTACCGGTGCCGAGCCGTTTCGAATGCGTCGGCACGCGCACGTCCTCTGCCGGCGCGAACTTGCCGCTAGCGCCGATCCAAGTCGCGCCGGACGTCTTCACCGCCGACAACAGAACGGCCGCAAGGCCGCCTGAAACGGCGCCCGTTCGGGACGGCTCTGCGACGCGGTTCGAAACCAGAATTGTGTCCATCGCAATGACCCCCTTCGGTTCGCTTTTTCTTGCGCCGGGGTGGAA
>JAGXBG010000065.1 GCA_018971215.1 Alphaproteobacteria bacterium | reverse complement strand
GAGCGCCGTCTGGCGCGTCCATAGGCCGGCCATCAACTTGCACAGAGACAGCCGCTCGCCTTGCGGTGCGTCGCCGGTTGCGGCGGCATAGCGCGTCAATAGATCGCCTTCTTCGTCACGTGTCAGGCGAAGCTGCAGGATCGTGTCCGCCAGATCGTAAGCCAGATCGCACAGATTGAGCTCGTTCTTGCCGACGCCGCGGTGCTCGAAATCGGTCTTGAGTGGACCGGCCGGACCCGCGACCCATTCGTCTCCCGCCATCCGCCCGTCGACCAGGGTAACCCGCTTGGTCGCAATTTGTCGTTCCGCCTATGGTTAATCGGCGACTGAAAAATCCGCGCGGGACGTTGCGAATTCTATCCCGCATCTTAGGGCTAACGAGCGATTAAGACCGCGGCGTCAACCCGATCGGTAGAGCGGCAGCTTGGTACCGGCTGCCGTGCGTTCGACCATGACCGCGCGGCGGAAGCGGTACAGCTTCGCCGGCCGTCCGCCGGTCGCGGTTGCGACCTTGCCGGTCTCTTCGACCAGTCCCTGTTGCTCGATGAGGCGGCGGAAATTCTGCTTGTGCAGCCGCTGACCGGCAAGGGCTTCGACCGCGCGCTGCAGCTGGAACAGCGTGAAGCTCGCCGGCATCAACTCGAAAACCACCGGCCGGTATTTGATCTTGGCACGTAGCCGCGCGATGCCGGTGGCCAGGATGCGACGGTGATCGTGCATCATCGGCGTTCCGGCGCCGGTGTTCACCACGCCCGGATGGCCGCGCGCCTCGGGTACGATGCCGGCTTCCCACAGCAGCTCGTAACGCTGCAGCACGAATTCCTCGTTCCAGCTATGCGGTTTGGCGCCGAAGGCCACGTCGATGCGCTCGCGCCGTTCGCGCATCATCGATGGCGCGCCTTGCCGCGCCCAGGCGCGCAGTCGCGGCAGGATCGTGCTCGTAATCGTCCGCGGCGGACCGCGGCGCCAATCTTCCCATGGAAAATATTGATACCAGTTGCGCCACGTGGCGTCCGCGGCGTCGCTGTCGCTGCGCTCGCGCGTCAGGCCGAGATAGCTGATGGAGATCCGGCGGTCGACGGCTTCCTCGCGCGTGCGTTCGCGGTCGGCGAAGGTGTAGAGCTGCTCGACATAGCCCAGCGCGTGGCCCGTCTGGTCCTCGACCCACGAACGCACACCGCTCTGCAAGGTGTGGTGGCGCGATTGCAGCGGACCCGAGGGCAGGGCTTCGCCGCCGTGCAGGGTGAGCGCGCGCGGCTCGTCAGACGTCACGGCAACGATCACAGCGGTCAGCTCGATCGCCAGCGTGCCGCGCGGCAATGCCGGCGCGTGTCCGCTGCGGTGGTCGGTCCTCGTTGTCGCTGTCACGCCGTCGTCGCCCCGTCTTGACAGGTATTATGGTCAATCATAGCATAAGTTAGAGGGTGGGTGCTTCCGCCCGTTTTCTTTGCGCTTCGAAATGCTCATAGAGAGTATAATGAAATGCCCGACACGATCACGCTGGAACGGCTTTATGAACGTGTTCGCCAAGCGATCCCGCCGGTCGAATGGCCGGTCTTCGCCGACGACATCGCCGCGATCCTGGCGCTCAAGCGGGAACGCGACGCCGTCGTTCTGGCGCACAATTACCAGACGCCGGAGATCTTCCACTGCGTCGCCGACATCACCGGCGACAGTCTGGTGCTGGCGCGCGAAGCGGCCAAGACATCGGCGCGCGTCATCGTCCTGGCCGGCGTGCATTTTATGGCCGAGACCGCCAAGCTCCTCAATTCCGACAAGACGGTGCTGATCCCCGATACGCGCGCAGGCTGCTCGCTGGCGGAGTCGATTACGGCTGCCGACGTGCGGCTACTCCGGCAGCGTTATCCAGGCGTGCCGATCGTTAGTTACGTCAACACCTCGGCCGCGGTGAAGGCCGAATCCGATATCTGCTGTACCTCGGGGAACGCCAAACGCGTCGTCGAATCGCTCGGCGTGCCGCGCGTCATCATGCTGCCCGACGAATATCTCGCGCGCAACGTCGCAGCCGAGACCGAGGTCGAGATCATCGCCTGGCACGGCCATTGTGAAGTGCACGAGCGCTTCACCGCCGCCGAAGTCCATTCGCTGCGTGCGGAGCATCCCGACCTCATCGTGCTGGCGCATCCGGAATGTCCACCGGACGTGGTCGCCGCCGCGGATTTTTCCGGTTCGACGGCGGCCATGTCCGATTATGTCGCGACCAAGCATCCGGCGCGCGTCGTGCTGCTGACCGAATGTTCGATGAGCGACAACGTCGCACTCGCCCATCCCGAGACGGCGTTCGTGCGGCCCTGCAATTTGTGCCCGCACATGAAGCGCATCACGCTCGCCAACATCCGGTACGCGCTCGAAACCATGACGCACGAGGTAGCGATCGATCCGGCCGTCGCCATTGCGGCGCGTCGCACCGTCGAGCGCATGCTGGCGGTCTAGCGGCGATGAACACGATTCCGTCGGCCGTCGCGGGCTGCCCGGTCGTCATCGGCGCCGGTATCGCCGGCTTGATGACGGCCCTGCATCTTGCGCCCGAGCCCGTCATTATCCTCGCCCAGGCGCCGCTCGGCTCGGGCTGCGCCAGCGCCTGGGCGCAGGGTGGCATCGCCGTCGCCGTCGGCGAGGACGACGATCCGGCGCGCCATGCTGCCGACACGATCGCCGCTGGCGATGGGCTGTGCGACGCGCGGGCCGTCGAAAGCATCACCGCTTCCGGGCCGGCGGCGCTGGCCGATCTCCTCGAACGCGGCGCCGCATTCGATCGTGCACCCGACGGACGCTACAAGCTCGGCCTCGAAGGCGGTCACGGCCGCCGTCGCATCGTCCACGCTGCCGGCGACGGCACCGGCCGGGCGATCACCGCAGCGCTGATCGAGGCCGTCCGGCGAACGCCGTCGATCACGGTGCTCGAAGGTGTCGAGGCGCGGCGGCTGATCACCGAGGATGGTGCTGTCGCGGGCGTACTGGCTGCCGCTGACGGCAAGCCTGTCGTTCTGCCGACGGCGCGCGTCGTAATCGCGACCGGCGGCATCGGCGGCCTCTATCGCGAAACCACGAACCCGCTCACGGCGATCGGTCAGGGTCTGGCGCTGGCCGCATTGGCCGGCGCCGCGCTCGCCGACATGGAATTCGTCCAGTTCCATCCGACCGCGCTTGCAGCCGGCCGGGACCCGATGCCGCTGGTCAGCGAAGCCGTGCGCGGCGAGGGCGCGCTGCTGGTCGATGCGGCCGGCCGCCGCATCATGGCCGATTACCCGCGGGCCGAGCTCGAGCCGCGCGACATCGTCGCCCGTGTCGTGTGGCGGGAAACTGCCGCCGGTCGTCGCGTCTTTCTCGATGCCCGGCGCGCGCTTGGCAGCCGCTTCGCCGAGCGATTCCCGGGCGTCGCGGCGGCCTGTCGTGCCGCTGGCATCGATCCGGCGGTCGATCCGGTTCCAGTGCGTGCGGCCGCGCATTATCACATGGGTGGCATCGCGGTCGATGCGGCGGGACGCAGCTCGGTTGCCGGGTTGTGGGCGGTCGGCGAGGCCGCGTCCACTGGCCTGCACGGCGCGAACCGTCTCGCCAGCAACTCGCTGCTCGAAGCCTGTGTCATCGGCCGGACGGTCGCGGAGTCCGTTGCCGGTGCGGCGCCACGGCTGCCGCGGCCGGCGGCAGTCCCGTCGTTGCCCGCGTCGTCGCGCGCAGACCGAGTCCGCAAGATCATGGCACAACAGGTGGGCGTGTTGCGCGATCGCGACGGGCTGAACGCGGCGCTGGAAGCGCTGGCGCCGCTCGCGTTCGGTATTGGCGCCGAGGCCGATCCGGCGCTCGTCGGTTTGTTCGTTGCGGCGGCGGCGTTGCAGCGGGAGGAGACCCGCGGCAGTCACGCGCGCACCGATTTCCCCGCGCATTCGTCTGCCGGCGCGCGACGGTCGCTGCTGCGTCTCGCCGACGTAAAGCGCATGCTCGACGTCGACGAGAAGCGCGCCGCGGTGGGGGCCTGAACCGTGACCGTGCCGTCGCTGCCGACAATCATGGTCGAGCCGCTGGTGCGGGCGGCGCTGCTTGAGGATCTGGGTCGTGCCGGCGACATCACGACCGATGCAGTCGTGCCATCCGACGCGCGCGCCACGACGGCGCTGGTCGCGCGGAAAGCCGGCGTCGTCGCCGGCCTCGACTGCGCGGCAATCGCGTTTCGCCTGATCGAGCCGGCGCTCAAGATTGAAATTCTGCGGCCCGACGGCAGCGCCGTCACCGCCGGCGAAACCATCGCAACGATCGCCGGTCTGACACGTGGCATTCTATCGGCTGAGCGCGTCGCACTCAATTTCCTGTGCCACTTGAGCGGCATCGCTTCGGCCGCGGCGGCGATCGTTCAATCGATCAAGGGGCATCGCACGCGTTTGGTGTGCACGCGCAAGACCATGCCGGGCCTGCGCGCCTTGCAGAAATACGCCGTGCGCGTCGGCGGCGGCTTCAATCATCGCTTCGGCCTCGATGACGGCGTGCTCATCAAGGACAATCACGTCGCCGCCGCCGGCGGCCTCGCGGCGGCCGTCGCGCGCGCCCGCGCCGCCATCGGCCATCTGGTCAAGATCGAGCTCGAAGTCGACACGCTGCAGCAGCTCGAAGAGGCGCTGCTCCTCAAGGTCGATGCGGTGCTGCTCGACAATATGAGCCTCGACGATCTGCGCCGCGCCGTCGCTCTGGTCGGCGGCCGGCTGGTCACCGAAGCGTCCGGCCGCATCACGCCTGAGACGGCGCCCGCCGTCGCAGCCACAGGCGTCGATCTGCTATCGAGCGGCTGGCTCACGCACAGCGTCACGGCGCTCGACATCGGTCTCGACTGGCGCTGAGCCCGGCGACGGCCGGCGGTATCGCTTGCGGTCCGGGCCATTTTCACCGTTTGATCGGGGGCGATGACCGATCTGGCCGGATCGTACGACGTGCTGGTGGCGGGTGGCGGCAATGCCGCGCTGTGCGCCGCGATCGCCGCCCGCGAAGCCGGCGCCAGCGTCCTGCTCGTCGAGCACGCGCCGCGCGCGTTCCGCGGCGGCAACAGCCGGCACACGCGGAATTTCCGCGTCATGCACGCGGCGCCGACCGCAACGCTGACAGAAGCCTATGCCGAAGACGAATATTGGGACGATCTGCGGCGGGTCACCGGCGGTGAAACCGACGAAGCCTTGGCGCGACTGACGATCCGCAGTTCGGCGCCGGCGCTGGCGTGGATGGCGGGCCGCGGCGTTCGCTTCCAGCCGTCGTTGACTGGCACACTCAGCCTGTCGCGCACCAATGCATTCTTTCTCGGCGGCGGCAAAGCCCTGCTCAACGCCTATTACCGCGTCGCGGAGCGGCTCGGCGTCGTCATCCGCTATGACGCCGAGGTCCGGGATGTGCGCCTGCGGGACGGCGTGGCGGAGTCGGTCGAGGTCGAGTCCGACGGTGAGATTACGACCTTGCGGACCAAGGCGGTCGTCGTAGCGGCGGGCGGCTTTCAGGCGAACATCGAATGGCTCAAGCAATATTGGGGCGCGGCGGCCGACAATTTCCTGATCCGCGGCACGCCCTATGCGAAGGGCCGGGTGCTGCGCAACTTGCTCGACCAGGGCGCGATGCCGGTCGGTGATCCGACGCAATGCCACGCGGTCGCGATTGACGCGCGGGCGCCGAAATTCGACGGCGGCATCGTTACGCGGCTCGACGCGATTCCATTCAGCATTGTCGTCAATCGCGACGCGCGGCGCTTCTACGACGAGGGCGAAGATTTGTGGCCGAAGCGCTACGCCATCTGGGGCCGCCTGATCGCGCAACAGCCCAGCCAGATCGCCTATGCGATCACCGACGCGAAAGCCCTGACGCTGTTCATGCCGTCGATGTATCCGGCGATCACCGCCGCGACCATCGACGAACTCGCCGGCAAGCTCGCGCTCGATGGTGCGGCGCTCGGCGAAACCCTGCGCACCTACAACGCGACGGTGCGGCCGGGCCGGTTCAACGACAAGATCCTCGACGATTGCCGCACCGACGGGCTGGCGCCGGCCAAATCGCATTGGGCGCAGCGCATCGATACGCCGCCCTATATCGCCTATCCGCTGCGGCCGGGCATCACTTTCACTTATCTTGGGGTCAAGGTGGACGACGGGGCGCGCGTTGTCATGCGCAATGGCGAGCGCGCAGAAAATCTTTTCGCCGCCGGCGAAATCATGGCGGGCAATATCCTCGGCCGCGGCTATCTCGCCGGTTTCGGTATGACGATCGGGACGGTGTTTGGGCGCATTGCGGGGGCGGAGGCGGCGAAGCATGCGCGCCACTGACACCGTCGTCGAAGCGCGGCGGGTGATGGAGATCTGCAATGCCTGCCGTTATTGCGAAGGCTATTGCGCGGTCTTTCCGGCGATGGAGCTGCGCCGCGAATTCTCCAACGCCGATTTGAGCTATCTCGCCAACCTCTGCCACGATTGCCGCGGCTGTTCCTATGCCTGCCAATACGCGCCGCCGCACGAATTCAATCTCAACCTGCCGCGTACCTTCGCCGAGTTGCGCGCCGAGACCTACCGCGAATACGCCTGGCCGGGTCCGCTCGCGGCGTTGTTCCGACGCAACGGCGTGGTCGTGTCGCTGGTTGTCGCGCTCGCGCTTGCGGTCGTGCTGCTGCTGACCACCGGATTGCAGAAGCCGTCTGTCATCTATGGGTTACATGCCGGCGCCGGCGCGTTCTACGCGGTCATTCCCTTGGGCTTAATGATCGCGGTTGGGCTGGTGACGTTCGGCTACGCGTTGCTCGCGCTGGCGGTCGGCTACAGGCGGTTCTGGCGCGACACGGCCGCGGAACTCAAACACGCTGCAGGATGGCGGGCATGGCGGCGCGCGCTCGGCGATGCCGCCGCCTTGCGCAACCTGGCCGGCGGCGGCTTCGGCTGCAACGATCGCGACGAGTCATTTTCCACCACGCGGCGTTGGCTCCATCACGCCATATTCTATGGCTTCGTCTCGTGCTTTGCCGCGACCTGCGTGGCGACGGTCTACCACCACGTCCTTGGCTGGATCGCGCCTTATCCGCTGCTCAGCGTTCCGGTCGTGCTGGGTATGCTCGGCGGCATGGGCTTGCTGATTGGCACCGTCGGTTTGTTGATTCTCAAGATCGTCCGTGATCCGGCGCCGGGCGCGAGAGAAGTGCTCGGCGCCGACGTGGCGCTGCTCGTGCAGCTGGCGCTCGTCGCGGCAACCGGTTTGCTGCTGCTGGCGCTGCGCGATAGTGCGGCGATGGGCGCCCTGCTGGCGGTCCATCTCGGCTTCGTCCTCGCCTTGTTCCTGGTCCTGCCCTACGGCAAATTTGTGCACGGCGTTTATCGCCTCGGCGCGCTCGTGCACTATGCCGCTGAGACGGCGCCGGTGCGCAGCGGCGAACGAGTCATCGAGTAGAGGGCGCTGTGGATCTGCAGCTGAAAGGGCGAACTGCGCTGGTCACCGGCGCCAGCATGGGCATCGGCCGCGCCATCGCCGCCGGGCTCGCGGCGGAAGGCGCGCGGCTGGCGATCGTGGCACGCCGCAAGGATTTGCTCGAGCAGGTCGCTGCCGGAATCGAGAAGAGCGGCGGCGTCCGCCCGGCGGTTATCGTCGCCGACGTCATGCAGCCGGAATCGCCGCAACGCATCTGCGACGAGGCGGTGCGCGCCCTGAGCAAGATCGAGATCCTGGTCAACAGCGCCGGCGGCAGCCGGCCGCTGCCGGCGGACGCGCCCGACCAGAGCTGGGACGAGGCGCTGACGCTCAACTTCACCCGGCTGCGTCAGCTGACGCACGCGATCCTGCCGGGAATGATCGTGCAGAAATGGGGCCGGATCATCAACATCACCGGCAAGTCGGAGCCCGAGCGGATCAACGCCTCGTTCGCCGCCAAGGCGGCCGTGCATGCCTGGGCCAAGGGTCTGTCGCGCGAGATTGGCAAGCATGGCATCACCATCAATTCGATCGCACCCGGCCGCATCATCACCGAGCAGATTCTTCGGCTCTATCCCGAGGAAGAGCGGCGCAAGTTCGCGGCGCGCGAAATTCCGGTCGGCGAATACGGCCAACCGGAGGACCTTGCGGTGCTCGCGGTCTTTCTCGCGTCGCCGTTGGCGCGTTACATGACGGGCACGGTGATCCCGGTGGATGGCGGCCTGCGCCGCTACCAGTTCTAGGCGCCGAGATAGGCCTGGGCGACGCTGCGTTCAGCGGTGAGCTCGGCGGGCGTGCCCGACAGCACGATGCGGCCTTCGCGGATGATGTGGGCGCGGTTGGCGACCGACAGACCAAAGGTCATGCTTTGCTCGGCCAGTAACACGCTCATGCCCTGATCTTGCAGCTTCGCCAGGGTCTGAAAGACCGAGAGCACGACTTTCGGGGCCAGGCCAGCCGACGGCTCGTCGAGCAGCAACAGCCGCGGATTGGTCATCAGTGCGCGCGCGATCGCCACCATCTGCTGCTCGCCGCCGGACAATGTGCCCGCTGCTTGACCGAGCCGTTCGGCGATTTCCGGAAACAGGCCGAGCACCCGCTGGCGTAGCGCCGCCCGCTGGTCCGGCGGACACAGGCGGCCGCCGAGATCGAGATGCGCGCTCACTGGCATGCGCGGAAACAGCTCGCGGCCGCTGGGCACGTGGCCGATGCCGGCGCGAGCGATAAGGTGCGGCGCCTGGCCGGCAATCTCCTTGCCGAACAGCGTGACGCGGCCGGCACGCGGCGTCACCAGGCCGGTGATGGCGCGGAGCAGCGTCGTCTTGCCGGCGCCGTTGGCGCCCAGCAGCACGGTCACTTTGCCGATGGGCACCGTCAGCGAGACGTCGTGCAGGATAGTTAGGTCGCCAAAGCCCGCGACCAGGTTTTCCACCCGGAGCGCGTCGGTTTCCGCGGATGGCGAAGCCGATGCGCTCACGACACTTTGCCGAGATAGGATTCGATGACGATGGGATCGCGCAGCACGGCGTCGGGCGCTCCCTCGGCGATCTTCTTGCCGCGATCGAGCACGATCATGCGATCCGAAATATCCGCGATTGCCGAGATGATGTGCTCGACGCCGGCGACCGCAGCCACGCCCAGATCGCGGAAATGACGCAGCACGGCGCGGATTTCGCCCTGTTCGTCGCGCGTCATGCCGGCCATCACCTCGTCAAGCAGGACCACCGTCGGATCGAGTGCCAGGGCGCGCGCCATTTCGAGCCGCCGTTGCTGGCCGGGGCTCAGCTTGTTCGGCAGCTCGAGCCACAGGCTGTCGAGCTTCACCGTGTGCAACGCCCAGGCCGCCTGATCGACCGCCGCCGTGGCCCGCTTGCCGTTGCGCGCCGCGAGCAGGGTGTTTTCCCACACCGTCATCGACTCCATGAGCCGCGGAATCTGGAACGTGCGCGCGATGCCCTGCCGCGCCCGCTGATGCGACGGGATCGCGGAGACCAATTTGCCCTGATAGTAAACTCCGCCTTCGCTGGGTTTGACGAAGCCGGTTATGGCGTTGAACAGCGTCGTCTTGCCGGCGCCGTTGGCGCCGATGATGCTCACCATTTCGCCCCGCTTCACCGCGAGCGAAACGCTGTTGAGCGCGACCAGGCCGCCGAACCGCACTGTCAGACCGCGCACCTCGATGACTGCGTCGTTGCCGGCTGCCGCCGGCTGCGCCGGCCGAGTGACGATGGGAAACGTCGCCGGCGCCGCGACCGGCTTGCGCCGCAGCCAGCCGAATTTGTTGGCGATGCCGACGATGCCGCCTGGAAATGCAAGCACGACGGCGATGACGAGCACGCCATAGAGCGCCAGCTGCAGATCCGGCAGATAAGCCCAGAACTGCTCGCCGACGATCACCAGGATCACGGTGCCGAGCGCCGGCCCCCACAACGTGCCGATGCCGCCGAACAGCGCGAAGACGATGACCTGCAGATCGA
The DNA here is from genome assembly GCA_018971215.1 of Alphaproteobacteria bacterium. Taxonomy (GTDB): domain Bacteria; phylum Pseudomonadota; class Alphaproteobacteria; order ATCC43930; family CGMCC-115725; genus REEB95. The sequence goes on along the minus strand of JAGXBG010000065.1, from coordinate 2,883 downwards.
GGGTCGGATCGAAAGCGCTCGGCGGATCGAGGAAGCTCCGGTTCCACGCCACCAAGCCGCCGACGGCGGCGGGTGCAAGCGCGCTCAGGATGAAGGCGATGATCTTCACCCAGGAAGTCGGCACGCCGACGGCCGCGGCGGCGACCTCGTCGTCGCGGACGCCGGTGACGGACAGGCCCCATTGCGAATGCAGCACGAAATAATTCAGCGCGAAGGCGACCAGCACCGTGACCCACATCGCGAAGTAGACCGCGACCGGCGTGAGCCGGGCCGGCAGGATCAATCCGGCGGCGCCGCCGATGAAATCCCAATTCGACGAGACCACCATGAGGATACGGGCGAGACCGAGCATGCCCAGCGCAAACATGATGCCGCGCAGGCGCAGCATGATGGTGCCGAGCACCGCGGCGCTCGCGCCGCCGATCGCGCTGCCGATGACCGCAGCGACGTACCACGGCAGGCCGGCGCGCAACACCAGCGCGGACGTCGCGTAGGCGCCGATGCCGAAGAACGACACCTGTCCGAAGGACAGATAGCCGGTGCAGCCGCTGATGACGTTCCACGAATAGGCCAGCGCCGCGAAGGTAAGGATGTCGGTGGCGAGTTGCAGGATGTAGGCGCTGGTCACCAACGGCACCACGCCGGCGCACGCGATCGCCGCCACCAGCGCGGCGGTTGCCAGCGGTCGCGACCCAGCCGCAGCGGCGGAGCTTGGCGCCGCAAACCGCCGCCCGATCCACTGGCCCACCTGTCGCGCGTCGAGATTCACCGCGGCGCCCGCATGTCTACCGCGCCGCCTGGCCGAGACCCTGCGGGCGCAGCACCATGAAGGTGATGAGCAGCAGATAGGGCACCACGACCTCGACGTCACCGCCGAGATAATAGCCGACGCCCGATTGGACGAGGCCGAGGAGCAATCCCGCGTAGACAGCGCCTTTGTAGTCGCCGAGCCCGCCGAGCGCGACGATGACGAAGGAAAGAATGGTGAGCGTGTCGGCCGTCGGCGCCGACAGCGGCAGGATGAGGATCAATAGGACGCCGGCGATGCCGGCGAGCGCCGAACCGATCGCGAACGAGATACCGCGCATCCGCCGCACGTCGATGCCGCAGGTCACCGCGCCGGTCGCGTTCTGCGACGTCGCCAGCAGCGCCTTGCCCGACGGCGTGTAATGCAGCCAGACGTGCAGGCAGCCGGAGATCAGCGCACCGAGCACGCCGGCGGCGACCAGCGCCTCGTTGATCGCCAAGCCGCCAACCGACCATGTTTCCTGTAGGTTCGGCAGCGACACGTATTGCGAACCGAAGAAGTTAAGCGCCGTCTCGACGATCACGTAGGACAAGCCGAACGTGACCATCAGGCTGAGCAGCTCGCGCCGGGTGCCGAGCTTGGCGAGCGGCTCCAACAACAGCCGCTGCAGCACCGCGCCGACCGCGAGCATCGCGACGAACACACACGGGATCAGCCATAGCGGGCTCTGGTCGGTGTGCGTCACGAACCAATAGGTGAACAGGCCGGCAACCGTGATGATCGAGCCGTGGGCAAGATTGACGATGCCCATGACGCCGAAAACGAGGTTGAGCCCCTGGGCGAGCAGGATATACGTCCCGCCGAGGAGCACCCCGTTGACGACCAACTGCAGTACGATCACCCGGCCGCCCCGACCATCAACCCCCTTGTATGGCCTCTCCGGCTATTGGCCGGTGTAGGGGACCTGCGCTTTCGCTTGTTCGTCCTTCGCCGGCCAGACCAGGAGGCGTTTGCCGTTCTGGATCTGGAACATGTACTGGTCGAACCCCATCGACAGACCGGTCGGGCCGCTCTTGAACATGCCTTGCACGGTCTCGACCTCGTGGGTCGCCATCCAGGCCCGCAGCTTTTCCTGGTCGAGCGACTTGGTCGCCTTGACCGCCGCGCCAAGGACCTGCATGGCGGCGTAGGTCGCCGCCGAGTGGTAGTCCGGGTCCTCGTGGAACATCGCCTTGTAACGGGCGATGAAGCCGGCATTGTCGCGGGTCTTCAGGCTCGCCCACCAACTCGTGTTGGAAATGATCCGATTGGTGATCGGCCCCAGCGCACTGATGAACTGGTCCTCGGCCGGACCGATGGTCTCGGCGAAAAAGCGCGGCGCATAGCCGATGCGATGCAGCGCCTGCGCCAAGCCAACCGCGTCAGGGTAGTAAGAGCAGACGAGCACGCCATCCGGATTGGCGCTCTTGATCGCAAGCGCGATTGAAGAGAAATCCGGCGGCGGCATGGCATAGGTCGTGGAATAAACCACATCCATGCCGAGGGCCTTGGCTTGATCGAGACGCGCCTGGCCGCAAGCCAGCGTAAATGACAGTTGCGCCTGAAGGATGGCAACCTTGTGCGCGCCCAGGCTCTTCATCAGCGGCAGCATGCCGTCGATGTAGCCGGTGGCCGGCGGCAGCAACTGGAAGGTCCATTTGTTGCCCGCGGAGAAGATCGCCGGCAGCGAAGCGCCGGGCATCGGGGTCGGCCGCTCGTACTTGTTCAGCAGCGGCGCAACAGCCTGGCTGATGCCGCTCGAGTACGGCCCGACGAGCAGATCGACCTTATCCTCGGTGATCAGGCGGGTATAAAGCCGCACCGCCGTGCCGGGATTGCTCTGGTCGTCGTACAATTTGAGCTCGAGCTTGCGACCGAGCCAGCCGCCATGCGCGTTGGCATCCGCGATACCGAGCTGGATGCCTTTCAGATGATAGGCCGCGTCGACGGCCAGCGGTCCGGTTTCGGAAATTGAAGCGCCGACGACGATCGGCTTCTGAGCGTGCGCCGCGGCTGTGAACAGGACAGCGGCGGCAATCAGCGGGGCAAGAAACGCGCCCCCGCGCGCACGTAAGTTCCCTCCCGACATCGATTTT
>JAGXBG010000221.1 GCA_018971215.1 Alphaproteobacteria bacterium | reverse complement strand
TGGTGCCGACGCGCGGGTTCGAACCGCGGACCTACTGATTACGAATCAGTTGCTCTACCGCTGAGCTACGTCGGCATCCACAGGCGGCAAGGCGGCCGAACCTACAACCGCGCGGCGCGGGGCGTCAATCGGCGCTCCGGCCATGAGCGGCGGCAGTCCTGTCGCCGCCACGTCGCCGTGTCCCGGCCGGAGCCGCCATACCAGCTGATCGAAGCTACGGCAGCGCGGACACAATGGCGTCCAAGTCACGGTTTCGAAGCCGCAGGCATTGCAGGCATAGGCCGGATCCGGCGACGTAGTCCGTGCCGCGCGCTCGAGCCATGACCGAGAGCGGCCACCGTCGGCATGTTCCGCCTCTTCCAGCGATGCCATGAGCCGGTAGAGCCGCGGCGACGCATCTGCATGGTCGATGCCCGCTTCGGTCAGATGGCGGCGTGCTTCGCCCCACAGCCGCGCCTTGAGCGTCGCTTCGGCGAGCGCGACGCGGCCTTCGACGTGATCGGGCTTCAAGCTTTGCAGCCGTTCGAACCGTTTGATGCGCGCCAGCGGCGGCTCGTCCGCATAAAGCGCGCCATAGGCTGCGGCCAAAGTGGGATGCGGCGTCACACGCCAGCCGGCCTCGATCGCCTTGCGCGCGCGCCGCGTGTTGCCGTCGGCGGCGAGCAGGCTCGCGTACCAGGCGGTTGCCGGCGCGAAACCGGGGTCCGCGTGATGCGCCTGACCGGCAAGCTTCAGCGCCTCGCCATTGCGGCCGGCCGCTTGCGCCGCCAGTCCGCGCTCATAGAGGATCGCGGCGCGGTGGTGGCGGCCTTCATTGGGTGGAATCACGCCGCGCCGCAGCGCTTCGACCAGTCGTCCTTCGGCCGCATCCCAGCGTCCGGCGCGCGCCTCGAGCTCCACCAGCGCACGCTGCACCCAACCGGTGCGTGGTCGAAGCGCGCGGGCGCGCTCGGCCAGCTTGAGCGCAACGCCGTCCTCGCCGCGCGCCAACGCCTGCACGATCAGGCCGCGCAGGCCGAGGAATTCGGTCTCGGGTTCGGCCAGCATGGCGGTGAAATAGTCGCGCGCCGCCGCGGTATCGCCTTTGAGCTGCGCCGCTTGCGCCGCCAGCAGACGCGTCAGCGGCGGCTCGTCGAGGAGCGCGTTGGCGCGGCGCGCGCAACGTTCGGCCTCGTCGGGATCGCCGGCCGCGACCGCCGCCATGCCGTAGGTCAGGGCACGATAGCCTTCCCGCCGCCGCCGCTCGCGCCGGGCGCGGACGAAATTCCGCGGCGCAGCCACCAACCGACGCAACAGCGCGAAGCTCCACCCGAACGCGAAGATGGCGAACACCGCGGCCAAGGCCAGCGCCGCCACCGACGTGTCGATGCGCCACCCGTGCCAGACGATGGTGACGGCGCCCGGCCGGTCGGCCAGATAGACCGCGGCGCTGACGATGGCGGTGATTGCGACGAGCGCGACGAGAACGCGTCTCACGGCGTTTGCGGCGGCTTGGCGGCTGGTGCGTTGGCCGAGGCGGCGAGCGCCGGCACGACATCCTGCAGCGCGGCCGCAACGATCGCTTCGGCGTCCAGCCGGCGATGCGCGACTGTGAGCCAGGCTTGCGCCGCATCGCGGGCGGGCGTTGGTGCCGCCTCGATGGCGCCGACCGCGCCGGCAAGATCGCCTTGGGCCAGCTCGTTGCGCGCGGTGTCGACAGCGGCGACAATCGGATCCGGCGGCGTCGTGGCGTCGCCGACGCGCCGCACGACCACTAGGCTCGCTAACTTCGCCCAGAAACGCTTCGTCCACCCCTCGTTCGCCGCCACCGCCGGTGTCGCCAGCAGCATGGCCGGTGCGGTGCTGACATTGAACCGCGCCGCCAATGCCGCCGTGCTCGGAATGCCGGTCGCGGCCTGCGGTTCGAGCGCCAGCAGCTTCGCGCCAAGATCGTGCGGCGCCAGCGCTTCGGCCGCCTTGAGCTCGTTGGCGAACGGCCGCGAAGTCGCCATCGCCGCCGAGAGCTGGCTCAGCGCAAGGAACAGCATGCGTTCGGGATTGTCGCTCGCATGTGTCAGCCGTTCCTGCAGCGCGGCAATGCGCTCGGCGTTGTCGTTGACCGCTGCCTGCAGCTGTTGCGTCGTGGCGTCGAGGCGCTTGACGGCGTCGGCGAATTGGCCGGTGTCGGGCGCGGCTTGCTTTACTTGCTTTTCGAGCGTGTCGAGCCGCACGAAAATTTGCGCGTTGGCGTTTTGCGCGTCGTGTAGCGCTTGTACCTCGGATTCGACGCTCGCCAGCTGGCTGGCGAAGACTTGGCGCGTCGTGTCGTCGGCGGGCTTGCTCCACGGCAGCACTTGCGCGAGCGGCGGCGCCCAATAGGGCGACGTGCCGGTCAGGCCGAGCACGAGCGCGAGCGCCAGGACGAGCCCGGCGATCACGACCGCACGCCGGCGCCGGCGGCGTTGGCTCTTGATGTCGCTGGCCTCGATCACCGATGGCTCGCTCACGGCGGCGGCCTCATGTCTGTTGTTCCCTGCCTA
>JAGXBG010000064.1 GCA_018971215.1 Alphaproteobacteria bacterium | reverse complement strand
GGTGATCCTGTCGCTGATCCCGATCCTCAATTACTTCTTCTATATCTTCGTCATCTACGCGACCGTGCTCGGCATCATCAAACGCTTGAACACGATTGCCGACCGCCTCGCACCCGCCACCCAGACGACGTGATGGCGCCGCGAACTTCCCCCTCACCCAGCTCGGCGTAAGGCTCGCTCGCGCTCGCCAACGCCTCGCAACCCTCTCCCCCTCGCGGGGGCGAGAGAAGAACTGAAAAGTGGCGGTCGGCGCGCCATTCTCTTTTTCTTCCCTCTCCCCCATTTGGGGGGAGAGGGCGGGGTGAGGGGGCGCACACCATGACGGCCCGCATTGGATCGGCTAGCATCGTCTGATGGCTTACGACTTCGACCTGTTCACCATCGGCGCCGGCTCGGGCGGCGTCGCGTCGTCGCGCCGCGCCGCGAGCTATGGCGCGCGCGTCGCCATCTGCGAGCAGGGCCGCGTCGGCGGCACCTGCGTGCTGCGCGGCTGCATACCGAAGAAGCTGCTGGTCTATGCCGCCCACTTTACGGACGAATGGCAGGACGCCGCCGGTTATGGCTGGCACGTCGCGCCGCCGGTGCATTCCTGGCCCGAGCTGATCGCGGCGAAGAACAAGGAAACCACGCGGCTCGAAGGCGTCTACCACAAGATGCTGGCCGATGCCGGCGCGCAGCTCATCGAAGGCCACGCCAAGCTGATCGACGCGCACACCATCGAGGTCAACGGCAAGCGCCTGACATCCGCCAACATCCTGCTTGCCATCGGCGGCCATCCGGTGACGCCCAAGATTCCGGGCATCGAGCACGTTATCTCGTCGAACGAGGCGCTCGACCTGCCCAAGCTGCCGCGCAACATCGTCATCGTCGGCGGCGGCTACATCGCGGTCGAGTTCGCCGGCATCTTCGCGGGCCTCGGCGCGTCGGTGCAGATGGTCATCCGCGGCGAGGAGCTGCTGAACGGCTTCGACGACGATGTGCGTATCCATCTCGGCCGCGAAATGCGCGCGCGCGGCATCGCCATCCACAACCGCACCGAGATCACCGCGATCAAGAAGCAGGGCGCCAACTTCAGCCTCGCCACCAAGGCCGGCGGCAGTCTCTCGGCCGACTGCGTCATGTACGCGACCGGCCGGCTGCCCAACACGACGGGCATGGGCTTGGCCGAGATCGGCGTTGCGCTTCAACCCGAAACCGGCGCGATCAAGGTCGATGATTGGTCGCACACCTCGGTGCCGAACATCTACGCCATCGGCGACGCCACCGACATGCTCAACCTGACGCCGACGGCGATCGCCGAAGGCCGCGCGCTCGCCGAGACGCTGTTCAACAACAATCCGATCTGCGCCCGGCTCGAGATCGTGCCGACGGCGGTGTTCTCCAATCCGACCATCGGCACGGTCGGCCTGACCGAGGCCGAGGCGCGCGCGCAATACGCCGCGATCGACGTCTATCGCACGGTGTTCCGGCCGCTGAAGAACACGCTCTCCGGCCGGGCGGAAAAGACGCTGATGAAGCTGGTTGTCGATCGCGCCAGCGACAAGGTGCTGGGTGCGCACATGGTCGGGCCCGATGCGCCCGAGATCATCGGCGGCCTCGCCATCGCGCTGACCTGCGGCGCCACCAAGGCGCAATTCGATCGCACGATCGGCATCCATCCGACCGCGTCGGAGGAATTCGTCACCTTGCGCACCAAGGTGCCCGATCTCAAGGCCAAAGCGGCGGAGTGACGCGAAGCATCACCCCCGCCCATTCCCCCGTCGAGGGGGAGGGAATGGGCGGGGGCATGTCGCAGGCGCTTGTTGCTAGTCCGTCTCCCCCGGCACGGTCATCGCCGCCGGCGTTTCGCCCGCCGCGGTCATGCGGTCCGCTTCCTGCTCCAGTCCCATCCAGCGCAGCTTCGTGATCAGAATGGACCGTTCGTGCTCGAGCGCGATCCGCTCATTGCGCGCTTCGCGTTGCGCAGAATTCGCCATCATGGTGCGTCTCCCTCTACTTGGGCCGCTTATCGGTTCGTCCGCTACTCCGCCGCCGCGGCGTGGGTCCCGCCGGTTCCGGGATGCGGCACGCGCTTGGCGTAGGTGCGCGCGTCTTCGAGCGTTTCGCTCATCCGCTGGTTGAACAGCTTCATCACTTCGGCGCCCGACTTGGTCGCCTGGTCGGCGAGGTCGCAAATGCCTTCGAGCGCGTGCCGTGTGCAGGTGGCGCTCTTGCCGATCTGGTCTTCGAATGCGCCCGGCTTGCGCATCGTCTCTTCGACCAGTTCGGAGAAATCCTGCATCGCTTGGCGCGTCAGCTCCATTTGCCGCGTCGCCAGTGTTTGCGCACTTTCGTTCCACAGCTTGTTCGCTTCGACCAGCACGGCCCAATTGCGGCGTTGACCGTCCATGATCGCCTCGTAGTTGAAGGCGAACAGCGGCCATTCACCCATCATTTTGGTGAACGCATTGCCGGCGGTGCCGGCGTCGGCGGTGGATTCGTAGGTCTTGGGCATGACATTCCACTCCGGGAAGGTAGGAGCCAGCACCCGGTGCTGGCGCCGGGATTCTCGATCACAATCGTTCTAGAGTGATCCCCCTCAACGTCCTGGGGTTGATGCCGGAGGGCCGGGCGACAACTGAGCGTCGAGGTCGTTCCACTAACAGTTTCACGCCATCGGATGCGCCGCGTCCATCGGGTGAATACCCTAGGCGTCGCGAATAATTGCACCGAGCGAAGTCACAGCGTGCGCATGTTATCCACCGCTGTGGATAATCTTGTGCACAACCCTTCGACCGGTCATCGCACTGTCATGTCAACGTCGTCGCTGCGTCGTCGAAGTGTCGTCGAAGCGTCATGCGGCTACATCGCGTAAAGCCTTAAATAACGTGATAAAAATGTTATATAAGTGGTTTGTGCAGCGCTATAGTATGCAAATCACACTATCCACATATATGTTTCGTTGAAATCGGGCTTTAGCGAGCCGGATCGATGGATCAAGCCGTCCGCAGCATCAGGGTTGAGGCACTTGCGCATCATTACGGCCGTGCGCGGCCGGTGCTCGACGATGTCAGCTTCGTCGTCGGCAAGGGCGAGATCGTTGCCGTCGTCGGCCGCAGCGGCGGCGGTAAGTCGACGCTGCTGCAGCTCATCGCCGGCTTCGCCCGGCCGTCCACGGGGAGGATTTTCGTTGCGGAGAAGCCGGTGGTGGCGCCGTCGCCGGCCTGCGTCCTGATGTTCCAGGAGCCGTCGCTCTATCCCTGGATGAGCGTGGCACAGAACATCGCCATCGGCCTCGATTTCGCCGGCCGCGGCCGCCAGGCGCAGGGGCGGGTGGCGGAATTGCTCAAGCTGGTGCAACTCGAAGAATGGGCCGACACCAACGTCCAAAAGCTCTCCGGCGGCCAGCAGCAGCGCGTCGCATTCGCCCGCTCGCTGGCGCCTGAGCCCGAGGTCCTGCTCTTGGATGAGCCGTTTTCGGGTCTCGATCCGCTGACGCGCGTCGCGCTGCAATACGAGGTGCGCGAGATCGCGCGCCGCATCGGCCTCACCGTCGTGATCGTCAGCCACGATTTCGACGAGGCGATCACGCTGGCCGACCGCGTTCTGGTTCTGGCCGGCCGGCCCGGCCGCATCGTCGGCCAGGTCGCCGTCACCATCGAGGGCACGCGCAAGCGCGAGACCATGGAGTTCCGCCGCATTCGCGCGCAGCTCGCCGATCTTTTCCACACCGCCGACCAGGGCGTCGCCGCGTTGGCGGCGGCAGGCTAGGGCGGCCATCGCGAACATCAGATGAAAGGTCTCGATCCTATGGACATCACGGACAGCAAACAGTTTCCCTTGATCGCGGCGGCGCTGCGCCACGTCTCGCGCCGCGACCTCCTGGATTATTTCGCCGCCGGCGGTCTCGCCGCGCTGGCGTCCGCGCTGCCCGAGCGCGCGCGCGCCGTCGACGCCGACGCCGACGAGGTCGTGCGCATCGGCTACCTGCCGATCACCGACGCCGCCTCGCTGCTGGTGGCGCATGCCAAGGGCTATTTCGAGGACGAGGGCCTCAAAGTCGCGAAGCCGACGCTGATCCGCGGTTGGGCCGAAATCGCCGAGGCCTTCGTCGCGCGGCGCTTCAATGTCGTGCACCTGCTTAATCCGGTGCCGGTGTGGATGCGCTACAACAACAAGATCCCGGCCAAGATCATGGCCTGGGGCCACACCAACGGCTCGGGCATCGTCGTCGGCCACGAGACCGGCATCAAGAACTTCGCCGATCTCGGCGGCAAGCAGATCGCCGTGCCGTTCTGGTATTCGAACCACAACATCATGTTGCAGATGGCGCTGCGCAAAGCCGGCGTGAAAGCGGTGATCAAGTCGCAGACTGCGAAGCTGGCGGCCGATGAGTGCAACCTCCAGGTGATGGCGCCGCCCGAGATGACCGCCGGCCTCGCCGCGCGCAAGATCGACGGTTACATCGTCGCCGAACCGTTCAACGCCCTGGGCGAGATCAAGGCTGGTGCGCGCATGCTGCGCTTCACCGGCGACATCTGGAAGAATCATCCGTGCTGCGTCATCACCATGCATGAGGACAACGTCAAGCGGCGGCCGGAATGGACGCAGAAGCTCGTCAACGCCATCGTCCGCGCCGAGCTCTACGCCTCGCAGAACCGCAAGGAAGTCGCGCAAATGCTGTCGGCCGACGGCAAAGGCTATCTGCCGGTGCCGGGCGCCGTTGTCGATCGCGCGATGAATTATTACGACGTCGGCTTCTACGGTCCGACCGGCGCGCTCGAGCACGAAGCGCAGTGGCACAATCACCGCATCGACTTCCAGCCCTGGCCCTATCCTTCGGCCACCAAGCTGGTGGTCAAGGCGATGAACCAGACGGTGGTCGCCGGCGATACCACGTTCCTCAAGGGTCTCGATCCGGATTTCGTCGCCAAGGATCTGGTCGACTACACCCATGTGCGCGCGGCGTTGAGCAAGTATCCCGACTGGGCCAAGACCGTCGGCGTCGATCCGGCGCATCCTTACGAACGGCAGGAGACCGTCGAGGTATGACGGAGATTTCGATGGTCGGTACGGTCTCGGCTGAACGCAGCGCTCGCGCGCCGCGGCGGTTGCGACTGTCCGTCCATCGGCTCTATCCGCTGATCGGCATCGCCGTGCTGCTGGTGGTGTGGTGGCTCGGCGGCGCGATCGTCGCCGCCAATCCCGACACCGCGGCCTTCAGCAATTTCGCGCCGGTGCCGGCCATCGCCGCGCTTTTCCATCTCGCCGTCGGCGGCCAGATCTGGCCGCAGGCGCTGGCCAGCCTGTCGCGCATCGGTCAGGGCCTCGCCATCGCCACGGTCATCGGCGTGCCGGTCGGCATCGCCATCGGCCGCAGCCGCGCGTTCCAGCAAATGACCCATGTGCCGTTCCAGTTCCTGCGCATGATCAGCCCGCTGGCGTGGATGCCGATTGCCGTCATGGCGTTTGCGACCTGGGACGGCGCGATCGTGTTTTTGATCGCCGCCGCGACGATCTGGCCGGTGACCTTCGCCACCGCCAACGGCCTGCGCAAAGTGCATCCCAACTGGCACAAGGTGGCGCGCAATCTCGGCGCCAGTCCGATGCGCATGCTTTGGCGCATCACGTTGCCGGCGGTGGCGCAGGACATTCTCACCGGCGTGCGCCTGGCGCTCGGCGTCGCCTGGATCATCCTGGTGCCGGCGGAATTCCTCGGCGTCACCTCCGGCCTCGGTTACGCGATCAACGATGCGCGCGACACTTTGCGCTACGACAATCTGGCCGCGATCGTGCTCTTCATCGGTCTCTTGGGCTTCGCGATGGATTCCTGTTGCCTGGCGCTGATCCGCCGTTACGCCTGGCATCCGGAGAATTGATCTTCACAGAAGGAGCGACGACATGACGATGACAAAAACCCGGTTGGCGCCGGTCGACAAAGACGGTCTCGAGAAGCTCGCGGCCAAAGGCAAGTCCGATCCCACCCAGGTGCGCACCGCGAAGTGCCGTACGGTCGCGGAAGGCCGTTTCCGCCACCTCAATTACATCCGCAACCTGCCCGCGCACATCGTCGACGAGCCGCCGGCGCTGCTCGGCGACGACACCGCACCCAATCCGTCCGAGGCGGCGCTGGCGGCGCTCGGCTCGTGCATCTCGGTCGGCATCCACGCTAACGCCATCGATCGCGGCATCACGTTGAGCCGCATCGAGCTCGAGCTCGAAGGCGACATCAACATCACCTCGGTGTGGGGCGTCGGCGACATCAGCGAGAAGCCCGTCGGCTTCACCGCCGTGCGCATCAAGGCCCATGTCGAAGGCGACGCCGACCGCAAGACGCTCGACGAGCTGGTGGCGCACGCCGTGCGCTGGTCGCCGGTGACCGGCACTTTCCGCAACGCCGTGCCGGTCGACGTCAACCTTGCCTAAGGGTGTGACAGCGAGCGGTGGCGCGGCCGCCAAGTCGCAGCGGCCGGCGGCGCGTTCGTCGCCGGTCGACTTCGACCGCGTCCGCGCGATCGTCGCGCAAGAGCTGGCGCCGCTCGCCACGCGCATCGATCTCGAGGGCTATTATCCCGAGAGCGTGTTGCGCGCGCTCGGCGCCGCCGGCGCCTACGCCGCGCATGTCGGCGCCGCCGAGGGCGAAGGCCATCTGTGGGACGGCGTCCGCGCCACGGCGCTGGTCGCCGAGGAGTGCGGAGCCACCGCGTTCTGCATGTGGTGCCAGAATGCTTGCGCCTGGTATCTGGCGGTGACGCCAAATGAATCCCTGCGCGCGCATTATCTCGGCCCGGTCGCCCGCGGCGAGCAGCTCGGCGGCACGGCGCTGTCCAATCCGATGAAGACGTTTGCTGGCATCGAGCCAATTCGCCTCAAGGGCCGCAAGGTATCGGGCGGCTACCGCGTCAGCGGCCAGGTGCCGTTCGTCTCCAATCTCGGCCGCGGCCACGTCTTCGGCGCCATTCTCGGCGCCGATGACGCCAGCCACGTCATGGCGCTGCTCGACACCGACATGGCGGGCGTCAAGGCGGCGCAGCGCGCGCAGTTTGTCGCCCTCGACGGCACGCGCACCTGGGCGGTGGCGCTGCACGATTGTTTCGTGCCCGATGCGCGCGTGCTCGCGGCGCCGGCGGAGGCGCTGGTGCCGAAGATCCGGCCGACGTTCATCCTGCTGCAGAACGGGCTCGCCTTCGGCTTGATGCGCGATTGCCTGGCCATGATCGCGCGCGCAGCGCGTTCGCTCGGCCACGTCAACCGCTACCTGCCGGAGCAGGCCGAGCCCATCGCGGAAGCATTGGAAAAGCTTGAGCGCGAGACGGAAGCGCTCTGCGCCACGCCGTTAGCATCCGACCGCGACTATCTCCGCCGCGTGCTGCAATCGCGCATCGATGCCGGCGATTGGGCGATCAAGGCGGCGCACACGGCCATGCTGCATCTTGGCGCCCGCGGCTATGTTCGCACCGCGCGCGCCCAACGCCGGCTGCGCGAGGCCTATTTCGTCGCCATCCTCACGCCCGCCGGCAAGCATCTGCGCAAGGATTTGGCCGCTCTCGACGGCTGAAACGGCGGGATCCGCGCCGGCTTCGGCGCTTTCGGCCCCAGACCGAAGGTGATACCTTCCCCGTTAACGAACGTGTTCTTTCGGATGCGTCTGTTCCAATTGCACGTTCGGTCGGGGGGTCGATCTAAATTCGTTTTACCCCGCCGCTGTTTTTTGGCGCACGCCTACGGACGTCGATGGCGATGCTTGGGTTTGATTACGTTCGGTCATTGATGACGCACCGTCGAATCGCGGCGGGGCTCGTGCTGGTTACCGCCTATGTCGTCAGCGGCGGGTTCGGTCTGCTGTTGGCGGTGCCGCCCGGTTACGCGACGGCGGTTTTTCCGCCTGCCGGCATCGCCATGGCGGCGATGCTGATCGGTGGCGGCGCGACGTTGCCGTGGACCTTTCTCGGCTCGCTGGTGCTCAATATCTGGGTCGGCTATCGCGCCGGGCAGCCGGACGCCATCGGTGCGGCGCTGATCATCGCTGCCGCTTCGACAATTCAGTCAGCGATCGGCGGCTGGTCGCTGCGCCGGCTGATCGGCTATCCGGCGCCGCTCGACAGCGGCGGCGATCTCGCGCGCTTCTTCGTCGTTTCGCCGGCGCTCTGCGTCGTCAGCGCGACGCTGGCGCTCGCCGGCCTTGCGGCGGTGGGCGTGGTCGGTGTCGCCAATATCGGTCAGAGCTGGTTCACCTGGTGGATCGGCGACACGCTTGGCGTGCTGTTTTTCCTGCCGTTGGTCATGGTCGCGTTCGGCGAGCCGCGCGCCCTTTGGCGTGCACGTCTGCGCTCGGTCGCGGTGCCGATGCTGATGTTCTTCGCGCTGTTCGTCGCCATCTTCATCCGCGTCGGCGCCTGGGAAAACGAACAGTCGCTGCTCGAATTCCGCCTGCTGTCGCAACAGCTCGTCGACAAGACCGGCTCGCAGCTCGGCGAGTACGGCACGCTGCTCGAGCAGTTGGGCCGCTCGTTCGCCGGTTCGGCGCCGCAATCGCGGCGCGATTTCCAGGATCTGGCGCAGGACCTGCTCGACCGTTTTCCGGCGGTCAAGGCGGTGGAGTGGGCACCGCGCGTCGATTCCAGCCATCGCGCCGAATTCGAGGCCATGGAACGGCAGTCGTTGCCCGATTTTGTGATTCGCGAACGCGACGATCTCGGCCGCTTCCGTCAGGCTGGCGCCCGGCCGCAATACTATCCGGTGATATATCTCGCGCCGGCGGACGATAAGGCCGCCGTCTTCGGCTTCGATTTGGACGCCGATCCGGTGCGGCGCGCGGCGATCGACCAGGCCGTCGAAAGCGGCCGCGTCACGGCCACCGCGCCGGTCAATTTGGCAGAGCAACCCGGCGATCCGACGGGCATCCTGCTGACCGTTTCTGTGCCGCGTGGCGCTAACGGCGCCGGCATTCTGGTCCTGGCGCTGCGTATGGATGTTCTGATGGACGCGCTGCTCGGCCCGACGAGCCCGCTGCTCGGCGTCCGGGTGCTCGACGGCGACGCCAAGCAGCCATTGTTCGGCACGCTGCCTGCGGCAGCGTCCGTCACGCCGTACGAGCAAGGCTTCGAATTCGGCGGCCGGCATTATGTCGTCGCCACCGCACCGACGGCGATCTACACCGCCGAACATCGCGGTTGGCAGAGCATCGCCGTGCTGATCGCCGGCGTGCTCAGCGCCAGCTTGCTCGGCGCGCTGCTGATGCTCGGCACCGGCGAGCGCCAACGCATGGTTCGGCTGGCGGCGCATCGCACGCGCGAACGCGACCGGATCTGGCAGGTCTCCGAGGATCTGCTCGGTGTCGGCACCTTCGACGGCTATTTCACCAGCCTCAATCCGGCGTGGACGCGGACGCTCGGCTGGAGCGAGGACGAGATCAAGGCGATGCACGTAAGCAAGCTGCGCCATCCCAACGACGCCGTGGCCGCGATCGAGGCTCGCCGCCGGCTCGCCGACGGCGCCGGCACGGTGCGCATCGAAAACCGTTTCTGCCATAAGGACGGCACGTACCGCTGGATCGCCTGGACGATGACGCTGGAAGACGACCTCGTCTACCTGGTCGGCCGCAATGTCACCGCCGAAAAGGAGGCGGCAAGTACCCTGCGCCAGACCGAAGAGAATCTGCATCAGCTTCAGAAGATGGAATCGATCGGCCGGCTCACCGGCGGTATCGCGCACGACTTTAACAATCTGCTCACCGCCAGCATCGGCAATCTCGAAATCACGAACCGCATGTTGAGCGCCGGCGCGGCTGGGAACGAGAGCAGGGCGCAGCGCGCGGTCGCGGCTGCGACGGCCGCGGCAACACGCGCCGCGACGCTGACCCAGCGTCTGCTCGCTTACGGCCAGAAACAACCGCTCAAGCCGCGCGCGGTTGACCTCAACAAGCTCATCACCGGCATGTCCGAGCTGATCCGCCGCACCCAAGGCGAAACGATCCGCTACGATTTCGCGCTCGCGCCCAACCTGCCGCCGTGCTTCTGCGACACCAACCAGCTCGAAAGCGTGATCTTGAATCTCGTCATCAATGCGCACGACGCCATGCCGCGGGGCGGCCGCCTGACGATTCAGACCACCGACGTCACACTCAGTGTCGCCGCCGCCGAGGCCGCCGATCTCGCGCCGGGTCGTTATGTCATGCTGGCGGTGAGCGACACCGGCACTGGCATGTCGCCCGAGACCGTGACGCGCGCCTTCGAACCGTTCTTCACCACCAAGCCGGCCGGTAAAGGCACCGGCCTCGGCCTCAGCATGGCCTACGGCTTTGCCAAGCAGTCGAAGGGTGCGGTCGAGATCGACAGCATCGTCGGCCACGGCACGACCATCCGCATCCTTTTGCCGCGTTTCGTCGCGGCCGCGGTGCCCGAGACGGCGCGTTTCAGCGCACCGGCGGTCGCTGCCGCGCAGGCCGGTCACGGCGAGACTATCCTGATCGCCGAGGACGACCCCAGTGTTCTCGGTTACGTCGCCGAAATCCTGCGCGAGCTCAACTACCACGTGCTCGAGACGACCAACGCCGCTGCCGCACTCGCGATGGTGGCGGAGCCTAACCGCCGGGTCCATCTGTTGCTGACCGACGTGGTTATGCCCGGCATCAACGGCCGCCACCTTGCCGACCAAGCGCGCATCATACAGCCTGAAATCAAGGTGCTGTTCATGACTGGCTATCCGCATGACGTGGTCGTCGACCGTGGCCGGATCGAGCCGGGCGTCGAATTGATGCAGAAACCGTTCGCGCGCGAGGATCTGGCGGCGCGCATCCGCGCATTGCTCGATGGCGGCGCGGCGGCGCACACGCCGGTCGGCGCCGGAGCCGTCGCTGGCGCCGCGCTTACTGGCGATACCCGGGAAAGCGACAGCGTCTGAAAACGCAAACCACCCGCCGGTCGCCGTAAGGATACGACGACCGGCGAGTTAAACCACTACACCGCTGCGTACCGTTCGCGCCCGGCGAATAAAAAATCGACGCCCGGACGCGAACCCGGATGCTTAGGCGACGGCGTCTCTCAGTTCTTTGCCGGCACGGAAGCGCGGCACCTTGCGTGCGGCAATGTGGATCGCTTCGCCCGTGCGCGGGTTGCGGCCTTCGGTCGCCGCGCGTTGCGCGACGCGGAAGGTCCCGAAGCCGACCAAGCGAACCTCATTACCTTTCTTCAGCGAGTGGCTGATACATTCGAGCACCGCATCAATGGCGCCCTCGGCGTGCGACTTCTTCAAGCTCGCAGCCGAGGCAACAGCATCAACTAAGCCCTGCTTGTTCATGACTGAGCCCTCATGCTCGTGACGAGCAGATTTGCCTTATATTGAGTCGGCCGCGGCGTAAATCCCGACTCGCTCC
Source organism: Alphaproteobacteria bacterium (assembly GCA_018971215.1). Classification (GTDB taxonomy): domain Bacteria; phylum Pseudomonadota; class Alphaproteobacteria; order ATCC43930; family CGMCC-115725; genus REEB95. The sequence continues at coordinate 1,542 of JAGXBG010000064.1, read as the reverse complement.
CGAGTCCCAAATTTGTCACGGGCGCTGCCACAGCAAAATCACGCGACTCCGCTAAGCTGATTCTTTATGCCGCGCGCATTCTTTCGGGGGAGCGATCGTGTCGCGCCTTATCGCCTTTGGTTTGTTTACGGCGGCTCTTGCCGCAATCGTCGGTTGCGCTCCCGATTATTCACCCAACGTCTATTCTGGCAATGCCGTCCAGCAAGCCGACAAGGTCGAGTCCGGCGTCGTCATCGGCTTCCGCCAGGTCGAGATTCAATCTGACGGCACGGTCGGCGCCATCGCCGGCGGAGCGGCCGGCGGCGTGCTCGGCACACAGGCTGGCGACGGTACAGTGAGCCGCGCGCTCGGCGCGGTCGGCGGCGCCTTGGCCGGCGGCCTGATCGGCACCACTGTCGAGCACACGACCGGCGACACGACCGGCTGGGAATACATCGTGCGCGAGGCCAAAGGCGATCTGGTGTCGGTGACGCAACGACAGGACAAGCCGATCGCCGTCGGCCAGAAGGTGCTCGTTATCTTCGGCAAGCAGGCGCGCATCGTGCCGGATTACACGGCCGCCTCGGCGCCGCCGCCGACACCGACGCCCGCGCCGTCCGCCAACAAATCCGGTAGCCAGGCGAGCGTACCGCCCGTTGCCGCGCCCGTATCGGCGCCTTCGGCTCCGCCGACGCCGATCACGCCGGCATCGGCATCGGCCGCACCGCCGCCCGTTCCGGCAGACGCGTTCCTCGCCGCGACACCACCAGGCGCGTCGACTTCGTCGTCATCGTCATCGTCATCGTCCTCATCGGATAATAGCGCCGCGCCGGCACCGACGACCCACTAGGGACCGGCGAAGCCAATCGCCGTCTGCCCGACCGCGCGGTCCTGCCGCAACTGCGCGAAGATGATGCCGTGCACGATCAGATAGAACGGCACCAACACGGTCGGGATCAGCGACCACGGCAGCGTCAGCATCGTGAACGGACCGGACATGCCGGTCGCGAAGACTTGCAGCGGCCCGGGCCCCGTCATCACGCCCAAGGCGAGCGCGAGGACCAGGTCGAGCGCGCCGAAGGCATTCCACGCCAGCGGCGCCAAGCGGCTCGATCCGCGCGACAGGGCGATGACGACCGGCACGGCCAGCACACCCGTCATGATGTCCCCCAATCCCGCCGAATAAGGAAATGGTCCGGGGACTCGGCCTTGCACGCCGAGCAGCAGCATGAAGACGCCGAGCACGCGATAGGCGTTGAGGCCGATCAGCAAATCGGTCGGCAGCGCCAGCGCTGCGCGCCGGAATGCGGGCGACAACGCCGCCGTGAGCGCTGCCGTGAGGAGCGGCACGGCCACCACGATTCCGATCGGCGGTATGGGTGTGCCGGCGATCGTGCCGAGCAAGGCGCCGCTCTGCGCCATCGCGAACGCGAATCCGGTCCACAGTCCGACGACGGCGAGAAAGACGAGGCGCGTCGCTGCCCGAGCCGGTATCGCGGCGGCGACGGCGCCGAAATTGAAAATGATCGCGGCAATCAGCGTGATGGTGCGGATTTGCTCGAG
>JAGXBG010000220.1 GCA_018971215.1 Alphaproteobacteria bacterium | reverse complement strand
CCCGAGCGGCGCGCACGCGCGTAGCGCAGGCGCGGGCCGAGATCAGACCCGCGTCCGGCGTGCGAAGCATTCGAGTTAGCCGATGTGCTGTTTGAAGAAGGCGACGGTGCGCTGGAGCGCCTGCTCGTGCGCCGTCTTGTCGAACGCGCCGCGTTCGTCGCATGAAAAGCCGTGGCCGGCGCTGTAGACGTAGATCGGCACCTCGGGCCGCGCCTGTTTCACTTTCTCGATGTCGCTCATCGGGATTGACTGATCCTTATCGCCGAAATGCAGGATGGTCGGGATCTTGGGTTTTTCGCCCGCATGGCCGGCGATCATGCCGCCGTAATAACCCACCGCCGCGGTCGCACCGTTGAGCCGCGTCGCCGCCAGGAAGGCCAGCGAGCCGCCCCAGCAATAGCCGACGACGCCGACCTTGCCGAACTGCTTGGCGTAGTCGATCGCCGCCTGCACGTCGGCCAGCGAGCCGTCCATCGAAACTTTCTCGCGTAGCGCGCGGCCCTTGGCGATGCTCTCCGGGTCGTAGCCGAGATCGACGCTCTTCTGCACGCGATCGAACAGCGCCGGCGCCACCGCGGCATAGCCCATGGCGGCGAAACGGTCGGCGACATTGCGGATATGGCGGTTGGCGCCGAAAATTTCCTGGATTACCACCAAGCCGCCTTTCGGCTTGCCGGCGGGCGTCGCGACGTAGGCGTCGAGCCTGTGTCCGTCCTTGGCGGTGAGCGAAACCGTCTGACCCATGGCGCGTGCCTCCCGCTTTATTATTGGCCCGCGACTATAGGCGGCGCCAGAAGGGGCCGCTAGAGGTTGAACCGGATGTGCAGGATGTCGCCGTCGGCGATGGTGTACTCGGCGCCTTCGATCCGCATCTTGCCGGCGTCCTTGGCGCCTTGCTCGCCGCTGCAGGCGACATAGTCGTCGTAGCCGATGACTTCGGCGCGGATGAAACCCTTCTCGAAATCGGTGTGGATGGCGCCCGCGGCTTCGGGCGCCTTGGCGCCTTGGCGCACCGTCCAGGCATGCGCCTCCTTGGGACCGACGGTGAAGAATGTGACGAGGTCGAGCAGCGCATAACCGGCGCGGATGACGCGGGCGAGGCCGGTCTCCTTCAGGCCGAGGCTTTCGAGAAAAGCGCGCCGCTCCTCGGCGTCGGCGAGCTGCGCCACTTCGGCTTCGATCGCCGCCGAGATCACGACGCTTTGCGCGCCTTGCCGCTTGGCAAAGTCGGCGACCCGCTGCGACTGGGCGTTGCCTTTGGCGGCGGCGCCTTCCTCGACGTTCGCGATATAAAGCACGGGCTTGGCGGTCAGCAGCTGGAGCGACTTCAGCACCGGCTTGAGTTCGTCCGCCACGATCACGGTGCGGGCCGGCTTGCCGTCCTTGAGCGCCGCCAGCACCGGCTCGATGACGCTCATCTCGGCCTTGGCGTCCTTGTCGGCGCCGCGCACGCGCTTTTCGGCGGCAATGCGGCGTTTCTCCAGGCTTTCGAGATCGGCGAGCATCAGCTCGGTCTCGATGGTCTCGACGTCGCGGATCGGGTCGACCGAGCCTTCGACATGCGTGACGTTGGCGTCCTCGAAGCAGCGCAGCACCTGCGCCACAGCGTCGACCGCGCGGATGTGCGACAGGAACTGGTTGCCGAGCCCTTCGCCCTTGCTGGCGCCGCGCACGAGACCGGCGATGTCGACGAATTCGAGCTGCGTCGGCACGATCTTGGCCGACGTGGCGATCGCCGCGAGCGCGTCGAGACGCGGATCGGGCACCGCGACGCGGCCGACATTGGGTTCGATGGTGCAGAACGGATAGTTCGCCGCTTCGGCCGCCTGGGTCGCGGTCAAAGCGTTGAACAGGGTCGACTTGCCGACATTGGGCAGGCCGACGATGCCGCAATTGAATCCCATTTCGTTATTTCCCGGCCGCCGGTTCTTTGCGATTGGGCTTGAGGATGAGCGCGACCTTGGTAGTGAAAGCCGCGGCGCCGTCGGCGGTCAAAACCGGGAACGCATCGGCGATGGCGTCGATCAGCGCCGGCAGCCACGCTTGGTCCTCGGCGGAAAAATTCTGCAGCACGTAGGGCTCGACCAGCTCCTTGACGCCGGGATGGCCGACGCCAACGCGCACCCGCCAATAATCCTCGCCGAGCACGGCGTCGATCGAACGCAGGCCGTTGTGTCCAGCCGCGCCGCCGCCTTGCTTGACGCGCAGCTTGCCGGGCTCGAGGTCGATCTCGTCGTGGATGACGGCGATCTCGGCGAGCGGAACCTTGTAGAAACGCGCCGCTTCGGCAACGCTGTCGCCGGACGCGTTCATGAAGGTCTGCGGCTTGAGCAGGTAGAGCCGCTCGTTGCCGACTGCGCCTTCGGCGAGCAGGCCCTGAAACTTGGCGCGCCACGGACCGAAGCCGTGCCGCCGATGGATCGCATCGGCGGCCACGAAGCCGACATTGTGGCGCGTGCGCTCGTAACGGGCTCCGGGGTTGCCGAGCCCGACGATGAGCCGCATCGCCGCGTCCGGTTACTTCTTGGGCGGCTGGCCCGCCGGCGCCTTGGACGCGGCACCCGCGCCCGCCGCCG
>JAGXBG010000063.1 GCA_018971215.1 Alphaproteobacteria bacterium | reverse complement strand
CGACAAGAAAGGCGTCGTCTTCCATGTCGCGGCCCAGCCGGGCCTGCCGAACCTCATCGGCAGCGAGCGCATGGTGCGCCAGATTCTCGTCAACCTCCTCTCCAACGCCGTCAAATTCACGCCCGAAGGCGGCACCGTTTCGGCCAAGGCGGAACTCGCGGCCAGCGGCGAGATCGTCCTTTCGGTCGCCGACAGCGGCATCGGCATGAGCGAGGCGGAAATCGCCGTCGCGCTCACGCCGTTCGGGCAGGTGGACGGCGCGCTCAACCGCGGCCACAACGGCACCGGCCTCGGCCTGCCGCTGGCCCGCGCCATGGCGGCGCTGCATCAGGCCGATCTGCGCGTCGTCAGCGCGCCGGGCGCCGGCACGTCGATCAGCGTCGTCTTCCCGAAAAGCCGCGTGGTCGCGCCGGCAGCAACCTTGGCCTGCGCCTAAGCACCCACTGGACGCCGCCCGTTCAATCGCGGCCGAGCCATTCGTGGAAGGCCCACAGGCCGACCAGCAGCAAGCCGCCGATTACCGGCACCGAAATCGCCACCGCCAGCGGTTCGTCGACGGCAAAACCGAGCACCGCCGCGCCGTGCGCGATGTCACCGACCAGGCCAGCGCCGTAATAGGTGATCGCGGCGATCGAGAAGAACTCGACCGTCTGCTGCAGACGCAACTGGAGCCGCGCGCGGCGGTTCATCGACAGCAGCAGGTCTCGGTTCTGCGCCGCCAGTGTGATGTCGATGCGCGTGCGCAGCATGTCGCTGGCGCGGGCAACGCGTTCCGACAGGGATTCGAGCCGCCGTTCCATGGTTTCGCAGGTGCGCATCGCCGGCGACAGTCGGCGTTCCATGAATTCGCCGATCGTCTGTCGGCCTTCGATGCGGCGTTCGCGCAGCTCCTCGATGCGCTTCTGCACCAGCGCGTAATAGGCGCGCGCGGCACCGAAGCGATAGGGCGTGCGCGCGCCGAGCGTCGCGAGCTCGGCCGCCAGGCCGAGCAGCCGCGTGAGCAGCGCCTGTTCGTCCTCGAGCGCGTCAGCGCCGGTAGTGGCTTCGGCGATGCCGGTGAGATTGCGCTCGATCGCGGTGACCGACGGGCTGATCTCGCGCGCCAACGGCAACGCCAGCAGCGCCATCATCGTGTAAGTCTCGATCTCGAGCAGCCGCTGCGCCAGCCGTCCGGCCTGGCGCGGCGACGTCATCGTGCCGCTGTGCGCGATCATGCGCACGAAATGGTCGCGGTCGGGCCGCAGGTCGGTCCATAGCTGCGCCAAGCCGCCGGCGGCAAAGCCGCCGACGATGTTGCCGCCTTCGAACAGCTCGGCGATGGTGGCCTGCGGCGGCGGCTCGCCGACGATCAGCGCCAACTGCACCGCCGCCACCACCTGGCCGGGCAGGCTGGCGATCCAATCGTGCGGCAACGCCAGAGCGCCGACCGGCAGAAATAGCGCGTCACCTTGCCACGGCAGCACGAAGGTATAGGTGGCGAATTCGGCGTGCCGCTCCCAGGTCAGGCGGAAGCCTTCGCATTCGAGCTGGACCTGCGACGCGCCAGCCGGCGGCACCGGCACGCGATGGTTGGCGCAAAGCTGCGCCACGGCGGCGCGCTCGACGGCGCTATCGCCGCCGGTGAGCGCCAAGTGGACGATTCGCGCCGGGGCCGCGACGACGCCATAGGGCCGCGCGTGCAGCTCCCGGGCTAATGCGTCGAATTGCGGATGAAGCGCGGGGCCGCCGACAAAGGCGGCCCCGGTGGATGGGGCGGGCTCCTGGCTCATCGGCCAGCAGCATAGCGCAAACTAGCTCCGGTCAAGTGTCTGACGAATGGCGCGGGCGAGCTCGTCCTGGCGATAGGGTTTCTGCAACAGACCGAAATCGGCGACGCCGCTGCTCTGCTGCGCGACGGCGTAGCCCGAGGTCAGCAGCACCTTGAGGCCAGGCTTGAGACGCCGCACACGCCGTGCCAGCTCGTCGCCGAGCATGCCCCGCGGCATCGAATAATCGCTGAACAGCAGGTCCACTCGCGGCTCGCGCTCGACCAAGGCCAACGCCGCCGCCGCATCAGCGGCCGTCAGCACGCGATAACCGAGCGAGCGCAGATTTTCCGCCACCATCTTGCGTAGCTCGGCGTCGTCCTCGACCACCAACACGGTTTCGGCCTTGCTCGCGGCAGCACGCTCCACGGTCTCGACGTGATCTTTGGGCACGTCGTCGGCGCGCGGCAAATAAAGCCGCACGGTCGTTCCGATGCCGAACTCGGAGCTGAGTTCGATATGGCCGCCCGACTGTTTGACGAAGCCGTAGACCTGCGACAGGCCGAGGCCGCTGCCCTTGCCGACTTCTTTGGTGGTGTAGAACGGCTCGAAGGCGCGCTCGAGCACCTCGGGCGCCATGCCGCAACCGGTGTCGTTCACCGCCACACGCACGTACCGGCCGGCCGCGACGTCGGCCTCGGAAGAGGCGTCGAGCACGACGGTATCGGTCTCGATCGAAACCCGCCCGCCGCCTTCGGGCATGGCATCGCGCGCGTTGACCACCAGATTGAGCAGCGCCGTCTGGAACTGCGCCGGATCGACGCGGCAGGGATCGACCGTCGGGTTGAGCAGGAACTGTATCTGCACGCGGTCGCCCGCCGCGCCGCGCAGCAGCTCGCCGAATTCCTTGATGACGCGATTGATGTTGACGGTCTCGGGCCGAAGCGATTGCCGTCGCGCGAAAGACAGCAGCGACTGGGTCAGGCGCGCACCGCGCTCGGCGCCACGCATGGCGGCTTGGATGAGCCGCCTGGCTGGTTCGGCGACGATCTGCTGCTGGAGCCTCTCGAGGCTGCCGAGGATCACCGTCAGCAGATTGTTGAAGTCGTGCGCCACGCCGCCAGTGAGCTGCCCGATCGCCTCCATCTTCTGGGCCTGGCGGTACTGCTCCTCGAGCTCAGCCCGGCGCTCAACCTCAGCCGCCGCCTGGCGGGTGCGGCGGAGCGCGATCACAGTCGCCGCGATGAGCGACAGGGTCACCGGAATGCCGTAGATCAGATGGTTTCCCATCGTCCGCGCCCAGGCGCCGACGATCGCGGCGCGGTCGACGCCAGCGACGACATAGATCGGAAAATCGCCCACCCGCTCATAGGCGAACAGGCGCTCGGTGCCGTTGGCCGCCGACCCGACGCGATAGCTGCCGAACACGGGATCGCCCCGGATCGCCTGCATCAACGGGCTGTCGGCGGCGAACCTGACCGGCTCGTTCGCCGGCGGGTCGCGGGCAAGGAGCACCCCGTCGTCGCGCACCAAGCTGGTACTGGAATCGTGCTCCTCGGCGAGGGCGGCATAGAACTTCGTGAAGTATCCCGGATTCATCACGATCTCGATCAGGCCGCCGGGCGAGCCATGATCGGGCATGGGACGCGCGACGGTGAATTCCAATACGCCGCTCAACGTCCCGCGCTCGACCGACGAGATCAGCAAATTGTTCATGCCGGGCCGATGGATGCGCAAATCGGGGCGCGGCTCCGCGACCCGGTCCGGGGGCGGAAATTGGACATCGGTCGCCGCGATGCGGCCGTCGGGCGCGACCAGCCGGACCACCGAAGCCTGCGGCAGGCTCGCCTTGATCAGCTTGAGAAACTGGTTGAGCTCCGGCGACTGGGCGATCTGTTCCCAGGTCATCGTGGCGGTGTGGTCGGCGATGCGGTCGGCGGCGAAGGCGTCGGTCTGGAAGACGGTCTGCGCCTGCTGCGCGGCCACGTCCACCAGGCGGCTGATGCGTTCGTGTGCGGCGGCGAGCGTCGCGCGGTAGCTCAGCCAGGCGGCGCCGGCGAACAGAAGGATAGGCGTAGCGATCGCCGCCGCCAGCAGCACTTGCAGCGGCCGAATGGCATCCCGGGCCGTCGATTCAGCGCGTTTCGCCAACCGCAGCCTCCCTCGCGGGCGCCGTCTTCTGCAGCCCCCACTTACCCAACCAGGATCATACACGAGGGGCGGCGCAGCGTCAGCCCGGCGGATCGCCAAGAGACAAAGTGGGCCGCGCTTTGCGGCGCGGCCCAAGTTCAGGGAGGAAAAGCCCGAAGGACTTGCGGCGGGACCGGAATCCCAAACCGCACGGTGGTTATACGGCGCAAATTCTCAACAAATTATTAAGCTGTGGCGCTGCCTTAACATTGCTTGGTTAATTAAGCGCCGATGGCGTCGAAATAATCGCTGATCGAACGCGTCAGCGCCCGCGCCACTTCCACCCGATAGGGCGTGCGGCGCAAATCGAGCTCCTCGGTACGGTTCGACAGACAGCCGATTTCGACCAAGGCCGACGGAATGTCCGGCGCCTTGAGCACGGCGAAACCGGCGGAGCGATGACTGTTGGTCAGCATCACGACGTGCCGGCCGAGTTCGTTAACGACGTCCTGCGCGAAGCGGATGGACAGGTTATTGGTCTGGCGACGCGCCAGATCGATGAGGATGCCGTTGACCTGCGGATCGTGCGTGTCGAGCTTGACGCCGCCGACCAGGTCGGCGCGGTTCTCGCTGGCGGCAAGCATCGCCGCCTCGCGGTCCGAGGCCTGCTCCGACAGCGTATAGACCGAGGCGCCGCGCGCCGCGCGGTCGGGCAGCGCGTCGGCATGTACCGACAGGAACAGGTCGGCGCCGGCGGCACGGGCGCGCGCGACGCGGCCCTCGAGCGAAATGAATTGGTCGTCGCGGCGGGTGAGCTGGACGTGGTACCGCCGCGTCGCCTGGAGCTGCTGCGCGAGTTCGATGACGGTCGGCAGCGCGATGTTCTTCTCATAGGTGCCGATGACGCCGATCGCGCCGGGATCGACGCCGCCATGGCCAGCGTCGAGCACGATCAGCGGCAGCGTCGGCCGCGCCGCGGTTGCCGCCAACGCGCGCCGCACGGGCGCGACACCGGCGCCGGCGACGAGCGCGGCGACGAGTTGGTTAAAGCGGCGGCGGTCGATCGTAACGCGCGACAAGGCCGAATCCCTTCGCTAAGGAACGATTCCCTTAGGGACGTTCAAGCACTTGGCGGTGAAAATTAGATTAAGGCTTAGGAAAAGTCTATATCCATCTGAATAGATGGAGAGTTTTTAATTTTTAGCGGCGAAGGTCCACGACCACCCGACCGCGCACGCCGCCTTTGAGGATGGCCGGCGCGAGGCCCGGCAAATCCGCAAGCCCAACGGTCTCGGTCATGGCGTCGAGCTTGTCGAGCGGCAGGTCGCGACCGAGCCGCGCCCAGGCGGCCTGGCGCTGGGCCAGCGGGCACATCACGGAATCGATGCCGATCAGGCGGACGCCGCGCAGCAGGAACGGAATGACGCTGGCCGGCAGATCACTACCGCCGGCAAGGCCACAGGAGGCGATGGCCGCGCGGTATTTGAGCTGGGTCAGCACCGTCGCCAGCGTCGTGCTACCGACGCTGTCGATGGCGCCGGCCCAGCGCTCGCTGTCGAGCGGCCGCGCCGGCGGCTTGGCAAACTCGGCACGGTCGATCAGTACGCTCGCACCGAGCGCTTTGAGATAGTCGTGGGTCGCCGGCCGGCCGGTCGACGCCACGACCCGATGGCCGAGCTTGGCCAGAACCGCGACCGCGACGCTGCCGAGGCCGCCGGCAGCGCCGGTCACCAGCACCTCGCCGGCGCCGGACTGCAAGCCGTTGTCCTCGAGTGCCATCACCGCCAGCATCGCCGTGAAGCCGGCGGTGCCGATCGCCATCGCGCGCTTGGTCGAAAGCTGCGGCGGCAGGCGCACGAGCTGGCTTGCCTTGACGCGCGCCTTTTGCGCATAGCCGCCCCAGGTATTTTCGCCGACGCGCCAGCCGGTGAGCACGACCTTGTCGCCCGGTTTCCATTCGGGCGACGTCGAGCTTTCGACCGTACCGGCGAAATCGATGCCCGGAACGTGCGGATACTTCCGCACCAGCTTGCCGATGCCTTGCAGGATCATGCCGTCCTTGTAGTTGAGCGTCGAATATTCGACGGCGACGGTAACGTCGCCCGGCGGCAAATCGCCTTCCGGCAACGAGGCGACGCGTGCCGATACCTTGCCGGCGCTCTCCTCCAGCAGCAGCGCGGTGAAGGTTCCGCTCATCGCAGGCGTTCGAGGATGCTGACGTAATTGGCGACCGCGGCACCGCCCATGTTGAACACGCCGGCGAGCTTCACGTTCGGCAGCTGGATGTCGCCAGCAGTGCCGGTGAGCTGCATCGACTGGAGGACATGCATGGAGACTCCGGTGGCGCCGATCGGATGACCCTTGGATTTGAGCCCGCCCGAGGCGTTGATCGGCAGCTTGCCGGTCTTTTCGGTAGTGCCGGCTTCGACGACGCGCTCGCCCTCGCCTTTCTTCGCCATGCCCATCGCTTCGTAGATCAGCAGCTCGGCAATGGTGAAGCAGTCGTGCACTTCGGCACACGAAAGATCGTCGAGCGTCACGCCGGCATGGTCGAAAGCGCGCTGCCAGGCCAGCGCCGCACCTTCATAGCCGGTGATGTCGCGCTTCGACATCGGCAGGAAATCGTTGACGTGTTCGGCGGCGCGGAACACGACCGCCTTCTTGGACGCGAGCGCGGTGTCGATGTCGGTCAGCACCAGCGCGGCGGCGCCGTCGGACACCAGCGAGCAATCGGTGCGCCGCAGGGGACCGGCGACGATGGGATTCTTGTCCGAGACCGTGCGGCAGAAATCGTAGCCCAGGTCTTTGCGGATTTGCGCGAGAGGGTTGGTGGCGCCGTTCTTGTGGTTCTTGGCGGCGATCCTGGCGAGCGCATCGGATTTGTCGCCGTAGCGCTGAAAATACATCTGCGCGATGCGGCCGAAGACGCCGGCGAAGCCGCCTTCGATCTCGCCTTCCTCCTTGAGATAGGCGGCGCGGATCAGGATGTCGCCGACCTGCGGGCCGGTGATCTCGCTCATCTTCTCGACGCCGACGACCAGCACGCGGCGCGCGCGCTTGGCGGCGATGACGTTGAGGCCCTGATGGATCGCCGCGCTGCCCGTTGCGCAGGCGTTCTCGACGCGGGTCGCCGGCTTGAAGCGCAGGCTCGGGTCGATCTGCAAGGTCAGCGACGAGGGGAATTCCTGGCGCACGAAGCCGCCGTTGAAGGTGCCGATGAAGATCTCGTCGATATCGGCGGGCGCTAGGCCGGCGTCCCTGATCGCCTCGGAACCGACGCGGACGATCAGGCCTTCGATATCCTCGCCTTCGAGCTTGCCGAAGCGCGAATGGGCCCAGCCAACGATGGCGGCGGTCATGGCTTCTCCTTGACTTGCGTCCTTAGGATATACTGACGGCACGAGCGGGGAACAAGCACATGGCGCGCGATAGCCTGACGCTGCGGCGTCCGGACGACTGGCATCTGCATCTGCGCGACGGCGCGATGATGAAGGCGGTGCTGCCGTTTACCGCGCGCGTCTTCGGCCGCGCCATCGTCATGCCCAACCTGGTGCCGCCGGTGACCGGCGTTTCCGCCGCCGAGGCATACCGGAAACGCATCCTCAAGGCGCTGCCCAAAGGCGCCAAGTTCACGCCGCTGATGACCGCCTATCTCACCGACGCAACCGCACCGGACGAGATCGAGCGCGGATTCAAAGCCGGCGTCTTCACTGCGGCGAAACTCTATCCCGCGAACGCAACGACCAATTCGGCGCGCGGCGTCACCGACATCGTACGCATCGACAAAGTGCTCGAGCGCATGGCGTGCATCGGCATGCCGCTCTTGGTGCACGGCGAAGTCACCGATCCGGCAGTGGACGTGTTCGACCGCGAGGCGGTGTTCATCGAGCGCATCCTGGCGCCGCTGACAAGGCGATTGCCGAAGCTCAAGATCGTGTTCGAACACGCGACGACGCGTGACGCGATCGACTTCGTGCGCGCGCAAGGACCGAACGTCGCCGCAACGATCACGCCGCATCATCTGGTCATCAGCCGCAACGCGCTGTTCCAGGGCGGATTGCGGCCGCACATGTATTGCCTGCCGGTAGCCAAGCGCGAGGCGCATCGGCTGGCGCTGCGCCGCGCCGCGACCTCGGGCGAGACGAAATTCTTCCTCGGCACCGACAGCGCGCCGCATCCGATCGCCGACAAGGAGAAGGATTGCGGCTGCGCCGGCATTTTCTGTGCGCCGTCGGCGCTCGAAACCTATGCGCGCGTCTTCGACGAGGAAAACGCGCTCGACAAGCTCGAAGCTTTCGCCTCGCTCAACGGCCCGCGCTTCTATGGCCTGCCGCCGAACGAGGCGCGCGTGACCCTGCGCCGTGAGACATGGAAAGTGCCGGCGAAGATCAAAGCCGGCAGCGCGGCGGTGAAGCCGTTTTTGGCGGGCGAAGAGATGGGTTGGAAGCTGACAGCGTAAAGCCGCCGCGGCGAGATCGATCAGGCGCGGGCGCCGAGGATGGTAAAGACGTCGCCGCCGTTGGCGCGGCGCTCGATGTGCTGACGGTGCCAGAGCGCATAGAACAGCAGCGTCCAGGCGGCGAAGCCTTCGCGCTTCTTGCCCGCCTCGCGGAACAGGGTCGCGACCGCGCCGGGATCGCAGAGCTCGGCGACACCTGGCTGCGCCGCAACCAGCGGGCCGAGCTGCGCGCCGCGGCGCGCAATCCATTCGCCGACCGGCACGGTAAAGCCACGCTTTTTCGCCATCGCCTGCGCCGCCGGCACCTTGCTTTCGACCCAGCGGCGCAGCAGCCACTTGCCGAGGCGCTTGCGGATCTTGAGATCGTCCGGCAGGCGGAACGCGACCTGCGCCACGGCGGGATCGAGGAACGGCGTGCGGCCTTCGACGCCGTGCGCCATGAGGCAGCGATCGAGCTTGGTGAGGAGATCGTTCGGCAGCCAGTCGGCGCAGTCGGTCGCCTGCGCCACCTGGAGCCGGGAGCGGTCGCGCGCCGCGGCGGCGAGTTCGGCCGCCTGTACGCCGTCGCGCCAGCCGGCGAGATCGGCGCGCAGCACGCCGAGGCCGTCGAGATTGCCGCGGCCGCGCAACAGCTTGCCGCCGAGCCACCACGGCCGCATCACCGAGCGATAACGGCCGTAGCCGGCGAACAGCTCGTCGCCGCCCTCGCCCGACAGGATCACCTTGAGGCCGGCGGCACGCGCGGTCTCGGCCAGCTTGTAAGTCGGCAGCACGGCGTAATCGGCGGCCGGATCGTCGAGCGTGCGCGCGATCGCCGGCAGCGACTGCCAGAAATCGCCTTCGCGGAACTCGACCTCGACGTGCTCGGCGCCAAGGGCGCTAGCGACGGCGCGCGCCGCGGCGCGCTCGTCCGCCGCCTCGGTGTTCGAGAAACCGATGGTGAACGCCTGCACCGGACGCTCGTTGAGCCGCGCCATCATCGCCAGCACCGCCGTCGAATCGATGCCGCCGGAGAGGAACATGCCGTAGGGCACGTCGGCGCGCTGATGGATCAGGACGCTGTCGGAAAATGCGTCGTCGAAGGCGGCAAGTGCCGCGGCTTCGTCCTGCCAGTGCGCGCCGCCTTGAGGCAGGGCTTCGATGCGGCGGCGCTCGACAATGCGGCCGCGCGCGACGACCACGGTCTCGCCCGGCAGCACGCGATGCACGCCCTGGAACATGGTCTCGCGGCCGGTGGTGAATTGGAGTTCGAGCAGCTCGTTGCGCGCTGCCGGATTGAGCACCGGCGCGCCGGCGCGCATCGGCGCGAAGCCGCCGCGAATGAGCGCCTGCGATTCGGAGGCGAAGGCGAGGCCGAGCGGCGTCTCGACGTAATAGAGCGGTTTGATGCCAAACGGATCGCGCGCCAGGATCAGCCGGCCGGCGCCGGGATCGTGCAGCGCGATGGCGTACATGCCGCGCAAATGGTGCGTGAAATTCATGCCGTGGCGGCGATAGAGGTGCAGCGGCACTTCGCAATCGGACGCAGTGGCAAATACGGCCGGCGGCAATTCCTGTCTCAGCTCGACGTAATTGTAGATCTCGCCGTTGGCGACCAGCGCGGCGCCTGCCGGCTCGTAGAGCGGCTGGTCGCCGGTGGCGAGGTCGATGATGGCAAGCCGCGTCTGCACCATGCCGACGTCGCCGGCGCGATAATGGCCGTAGCCGTCCGGCCCGCGATGCTGCAACGCGGCTTCCATCGCCGAGAGACCCGCGACCGGCGGGGCTTCGCCCGACAGCGTCATAAAACCGGCGATGCCGCACATTAGGCGGCGACTTTCGCGAACAAGGCCCGATAGGCCGCGACGACGCGCGCCTCGGAAAATTCGGCGGCATAACGCGCGTGGCCGGCGGCAGCGAGCTTCCGGCGCACGGCGCGATCCTCGGCAAGGCGCGCCAACGACAACGCCAGGCTCTCGACATCTTCGACCGGCACCAGCAGGCCGCTCTCGCCCGAGACGATCAGCTCGGCGGGGCCGGCGGTGTCGCTGGCGATCACCGGCCGCTCCGCCGCCCAGGCTTCGACGATGGTGTTACCGAGTGGCTCGTGGCGCGACGGCACGACCAGGAAATCGCACGCCGCGAGCAAAGCCGGCACGTCGTCGCGCCAGCCGAGAAAGCGTACGCGGTTGTCGAGACCGAGCTTATGCGTTTGGCGTTCGAGCGCGGCGCGTTCGGGTCCCTCGCCCGCAAGCCAGAGGTGGACGCCGCCGGCGCGCGCCAGCGCTTCGAGCAGCACATCGAAGCCCTTGTTGCGATGCAGCCGGCCAAGCGCCAGCGCCAGCGGCGCATCCGGCCGCCGTTCGGTCAGCGCCGGCGCACCCGCCGCTGCGACGGTCGGAAAATTCGGCAGGTAATGGACGCGATCGGCACTCCAGCCGTTTGCGGTGAGATAGGCCGCGATGCCGCGCGTGTTGGCGATCAGGTGGTCGCAGCCGCGATAGTATTTCAAATCGTAATACCCTCCGAGCCGCGCAACATGCACGAAATCGCCGCGCGGGCAAAGCGACGTCGCCCGGTTCATCCAACTGAGCACGATGCGCGGTTGGTAAGTTCGGATCAGCGCGCGCAGGCCGCCGCGCGTCGCGAAATCGAACCAGCCGCCGCGGAACGGCAATACGACAGGCGCGACGTCCGCCCCCTGCAATGCCGCGATGCGCGCCGGATAAGGGCGAATGGCGATGCGCTGTTCCTGGCCGGTGTGCTGCAGCGCGATCGCGAGCCGGGTGAAGAACGCTTCGGCGCCGCCGTGCTCGGCGCCGGCCATGAGCTGCACCAGCCGCGTCATCGCATCAGGCCCTCGAAGCGGACGGCTACGTCATCCCAAGAGAGGCCGCGCTGTTGCGCCAACGCCGCGCCGTGCATGCGGCGCCACGCCGCGTCGTCGGTCAGCTGCTTGGCCGCGGCGGCGGCGAACGAAGCGTCGTCGCGCGCAATGACGCCGGTGACGCCGTCCTTGACGCGTTCCGGCATCGACCCCAGCGGCGTCACCACCGCCGGCACGCCGAGCGCCTGCGCTTCGGCAACAGCCGCGCAATAGGTTTCGTTCGCGTCGCCGCGATAGAGCATGACCCGCGCCTGCTGCAACGCCTCGATCAGTTGCGCGCGCGGCAACGGCGCGAGCCGCCGCACGCCTTGATCCGAGAGGCTAGCGGCGCGATCGAGGACACGCGTCATCGCATCGGCGTGGCGCGCACCGGCAGCGCCGTAGACCGAGGGACCGGTGTAGATGCGCAACTCGGCCTTGGGCACCGCCGGATGAATCCGATGCGCCCAGAGATCGAGCAGCCAATCGAGGCCGCGCAGCGGATTGGAGGTGAAGATCGCGACCGGCGACGGCGCCGGGCGTTCGTCCGCCTGGCGGAACGCTTCGTCGAGGCCATAAGGAATGACGACGGTGCCGCGCTGCGGCAGCCAGCGCGGCACGGTGCCGCCAGCGTAATCGCCGATGGCGACGATGATCGGTCGCCAGCGCCAGAGCGCGCGGACATAACGCCACTTCTTCAGATAGCCGCCAGGATTGTGCACCCAGAAGACGCGCGTGCGCGCGCCGGGCACGCGGCCGATCAACCGGTCGCCGCGATTGGCGATATAGAGGTCGGCGGCGTCGGGCATGGGCTGCGCGACCGGCGCCCAGGCGACGCGATTGTGCGTGATTGGCGCCACGCCATTGGTGAAAGCGCGCACGCGATGGCCGCGCGCCGCCAGCGCCTCGGCGAGCGAGACGAACGCCGCTTCGGCGCCGCCGAGCGGCGACGTCGCGCCAGTGCGGCCATCGAAGGCGACGCCATCGTCGGCCATTACGATGTCGGCCATGTCACGCCGCCTCGCCTTTGAGACGCTGCAATAAGCCGCGCACGCCCTCTTCCGCCATGTCGACCGACAGCGAGTCCATCATGCTGTCGGTGGTGAAGCGGTCCCAGCCCGGCTGGAAGAGCTGCAGATAAGGTGTCGCGGTCTGCACATAGGCGGCGCGTGGCCCCCAGGGCGCGTACTCCTTGACGTTGCTCGGACCGAACAGGCCGAGCGTCGGCGCGCCAGCAGCGGCCGCGATGTGCATCAGGCCGGTATCGTTGCCGACGAACAAAGCGGCGTTGCGCAGGATCGCGGCGGCGGTCAGCAAATCGAGTTTGCCGACCAGATCGACGACGCGCTCGCGCGGCAGCGCGGCGATCACCGGCGCGGCCTGGGCCTGCTCGTGCGCCGCCGCCATCACGACAATGCGCGCGCCGGGCAGCGGGCCGTTGGGCGCGGTCAGCCGCGCGGCGAGCTCGGCGAAGCGGGCCGTGCGCCATTCCTTGCCCTGCCAGTTCGCGGTCGGACCGACGACCAGAACCGGTGCGTCCGGCGGCACCAGACGGTTGGCCGCGTCGCAGTGCTGCGCACCGATCCACAAAATCGGCGCCGGCGGCGGTTCGAGATCGAACAGCCGCGCGAGCTGATGCACGCGATGCTCAGCCGGATTGCCCTTGCCCATGACGCGGCGCTGCCGCGCCCAGAGAAGATAAGCAAGCGCCGAACCACGCAGATCGACCGCCAGGTCCCAGCGCGTCGCCGCGACCTGGCCATAAAGTGACAGCCAATGCCGACCGCGCGCCTTCTTTTCGACGACGATGAGCCGGTCCAGGCCGGGCATTTCGGCGAACAGCGGCGCCGCCAGCGGACCGGCGGCGATGGTGAACGCAGCGCCGGGATACCTTTCGACCAAATACCGCAGCAACCCGGTCGACAGGACGGCGTCGCCGATTCGCGTCGCCGTGACGAACAGGATTTTCATGCCGGAAGCGCGCTCGCGGGCGGTGGATCGCCGGTTTATAGGCCGGGCTCCGCCGCTTGCCAAGCCTCGGCCGGTCGCCTACCTGTAGC
>JAGXBG010000062.1 GCA_018971215.1 Alphaproteobacteria bacterium | reverse complement strand
TTTCGCCCACGGCGAGATTTTCATGATCGGCGCGTTCATTTCGCTGATCTTTTTCGTCGTGCTCGGCGCGCTGGGCGTGACGTGGATACCGCTGGCGCTGCTCTTGGTGCTGCTGATCGCTATGGTGCTGACTGCGGTCTACGGTTGGGCCGTCGAACGCATCGCCTATCGGCAGTTGCGCGGTTCGTTCCGCCTGGCGCCGCTGATCTCGGCGATCGGCATGTCGATCTTCCTGCAGAATTACGTCCTCCTCGTGCAAGGCGCGCACGAAAAGACGCTGCCGCCGCTGATCACCGGCGGCTTCGAGCTGATGCAGAGCGGCGGTTTCGTCGTCAATGTCAGCTGGCTGCAGTTGATCATCGTCGGCGTGATGCTGGTTTTGATGGCGGTCTTCACGGCCGTCATTCAGATGACGCCACTCGGCCGGGCGCAGCGCGCGACCGAACAGGACATGACCATGGCGGCGTTGCTCGGCATCGACGTCGACCGCACCATCTCGCTGACGTTCGTCATCGGCGCGGCGCTCGCCGCCGTCGCCGGGTTGATGGTAACGCTGGAATACGGCGTGATCGATTTCTTCATCGGCTTCCTGGCGGGGATCAAAGCATTCACGGCCGCGGTGCTGGGCGGCATCGGCTCGCTGCCCGGCGCGGTGCTCGGCGGGCTGTTGATCGGACTGATCGAGGCATTCTGGTCGGGCTATTTCCCGTCCGAATACAAGGACGTCGCGGTGTTCGCGGTGCTCATCCTGGTGCTGATGTTCCGGCCGAGCGGCCTGCTCGGCCGGCCGGAGGTCGAGAAAGTTTGATGGGCGGGGCGCAGCGGTTCAAGGATGCGGCACTGACCGCGCTGGTCGCTCTCGCTCTCGCGTTTCCATTGCTTGGGTTCCGGACCACCGACATCGGCGACGGATTCATCACGCGCTTCAGTTGGGTCGCGATCGCCACCGCCGCCACCTTTGGCGGCCGGCTGCTGCTCGGCCTGGTGCCGCAGCGGTTCCGCTTGCACCAGTATGCGGCACGCTACACCGCGTTGCCGCAAGGCAAGGCGGTGACGCTGGCCGCGGCCGCGCTGATCCTGTTCGCTATCCTGTTGCCGATCTCGCCGTTCGGATCGCGGCGCACGATCGATCTGGCGACGCTCGCGCTCATCTACGTGATTCTCGGCTGGGGACTGAACGTCGTGGTCGGGCTCGCCGGCCTGCTCGATCTCGGCTATGTCGCATTCTATGCCGTCGGCGCCTATTCCTTTGCGTTGGCCGCCGAATGGTATGGCCTGTCGTTCTGGGAAATGCTGCCGATCGCCGGCATGATCTCCGCCATGGCCGGGATCCTGTTGGGCCTGCCGGTGTTGCGGCTACGCGGCGATTACCTCGCCATCGTCACGCTCGGCTTCGGCGAGATCGTGCGCATCGTGATCAACAATTGGAGTGCCGTGACCAACGGCCCGAACGGCATCGGTGACATACCGCGCCCGACCGTCTTCGGCATGCCGATTGCGGCAGGTGCGCCCGAAGGCGTGACAACCTTCAATCATTTCTTCGACATCGCGTATGACCCGCTGCAACGGCTCATTTGGCTCTACTACGTCTGCCTGGCGGCGGCGCTGGTCATCAACTGGTTCAGCCTGCGCATCCGCCGGCTGCCGGTCGGCCGCGCCTGGGAAGCCCTGCGCGAGGACGAGATCGCTTGCCGGGCACTGGGCCTCAATCCGCACACCATCAAGCTCACGGCTTTCGCGACCGGCGCGATGATCGGCGGTTTCGCCGGCGCGATCTTCGCCGCCAAGCAAGGCTTCATCAGCCCGGAAAGCTTCAACTTCCAGGAATCGGCGACGGTGGTATCGATCGTCGTGCTCGGCGGCATGGGCAGTCAGCTCGGCATCGCGCTCGCGGCCGTGATCCTGGCGACGCTGCCGGAATTCGGCCGCGAATTGGCGCAATACCGCATGCTGTTCTTCGGCGCGGCCATGGTCGCGATCATGATCTGGCGGCCGCGCGGACTCTTCACCGTGCGTGCGCCGTCGGTGCGGCTCGACCAGCCATGAGCCAAACAGCGTTGCTGACGGTCGAGAACCTGTCCATGCGCTTTGGCGGCGTGGTTGCGGTCAACGACGTCTCGTTCACCGCCTACGAACGCGAGATCACCGCCATCATCGGACCCAATGGCGCCGGCAAGACCACCGTGTTCAACTGTCTCACGGGATTTTATCGACCGAGCGCCGGCAATCTCGTTTTGACGCACGACGGCCGGAGCTTCCGGCTCGAACGGCTGCAAGGCCACCGCATTGCGCGCGACGCCGGCGTGGCGCGCACGTTCCAGAACGTGCGGCTGTTTGCCGGCATGACCGTGCTCGAGAACCTGGTGGTAGCGCAGCATGCCGAGCTGACCCGCGCCAGTTATTACAATTTCGGCGGCCTGCTCGGGCTCAAAAGCTACCGCGAAGCCGAACGCGCGGCGATTGCGCGCGCGCGCGAGTGGCTCGACTTGATCGGACTCACCGCCCGCGCCGACGAGGTTGCAGGCAATTTGCCTTATGGCGCGCAACGCCGGCTCGAAATCGTGCGCGCGATGTGCACCGGCCCGCGGCTGTTGTGCGTCGACGAGCCGGCCGCCGGTCTCAATCCGCACGAAAGCGCCGATCTCGCGCGCTTTTTGGTCTCGATCCGCGACCGGTTCGGCATCGGCGTGCTATTGATCGAGCACGACATGAGCGTGGTGATGGGGATTTCTGACCACGTCGTCGTGCTCAACTATGGCGAAAAGATCGCGGATGGCGCACCCGGCGACGTCCGCCACGACCCGACGGTGATCGCCGCCTATCTCGGCGAGGACGAAGAGGCGTGAGCACGCTCCTCGACATCGCGGGCCTGCACGCCGCCTACGGCAGGATCGAGGCGTTGAAAGGCGTGGACCTGACGGTCGGAGCCGGCGAGATCGTGTCGCTGATCGGAGCCAACGGCGCTGGCAAATCGACGCTGCTGATGACGATTTGCGGTCGACCGCGCGCGACCCAAGGCCATATCGTCTTCGACGGCCGCGACATCACGCAGCTGCCGACCTTCGCGATCGTCCGGCTCGGCATTTCGCAGGCGCCCGAAGGGCGGCGCATTTTTCCGCGCATGACGGTGCTAGAAAATCTCCAGATCGGCGCGATTGCGGCGCCGCCGGAACGCTTCGAGCGCGATCTCGCACGCGCCTTCGAGCTCTTTCCGATCCTCAGCGAACGCCGCCACCAGCGCGGCGGTACGCTCTCGGGCGGCGAACAGCAGATGTTGGCGATCGCGCGTGCGCTGATGAGCCGGCCGCGGCTGCTTTTGCTGGACGAACCGTCGCTCGGCCTCGCGCCGTTGATTGCCAAGCAGATCTTCGGCGTGATCCGCGCAATCAACGCCGAAGAGAAAATTACGGTTTTGCTCGTCGAACAGAATGCGTATCACGCGCTCCGGCTGGCGCATCGCGCCTATGTCCTTCAAGCCGGCAACATTGTGCTCTCCGGCACCGGCGCCGAGCTTCTGGCCAATGCGGAGGTGCGTGCCGCCTACCTCGAGGGCGGGGCGCGCGGTGCCGCTTAACCAAGCTTCCGTCTTTTGCTAAGCTGCCGAAAACCAGGGGAGGATTGCATGCGTTGGACAGTGCGGGTTTTGCTTGCGGCCGCGATGGCCGCGGTAACGGCGAGTGCCTACGCCCAAGACATCAAGATCGCGACCGTCGGGCCAATGACCGGCGCCGAGGCCGCCGTCGGCGAGCAGATGCGGCGCGGCGCCGAGATGGCGGTGAAGGACATCAACGCGCATGGCGGCGTGTTGGGCCGCAAGCTGGTGCTGACCGTCGGCGACGATGCCTGCGATCCCAAACAGGCGGTGACCGTCGCCAACCAGCTTGCCAACGCCGGCGTGGTTTTTGTCGCCGGGCATTATTGCTCGAGCACGTCCATCCCGGCGTCGGCGGTCTATGCCGACAGCAACGTTCTCCAGATCACGCCAGCATCGACTAATCCGGCGCTGACCGATGATGCTGCCAAGAAGGGCTGGATCAACGTCTTCCGCGTCTGCGGCCGCGACGACAGCCAGGGCCGCATCGCCGGCAACTACATCGCCTCGCGCTTCAAGGGACAGCCGGTGGCCGTGATCGACGACAAGTCGACCTACGGCAAGGGCCTTGCCGACGAGACGATCAAGGCGATGGCGGCACGCGGCGTGAAACCGGCGGTGCATGATTCGATCAACCAGGGCGACAGCGACTTCTCGGCGCTGATCTCCAAGATGAAGCAGGCCAACGTCAAGGCGATCTATTTCGGCGGCTATTATCGCGAGGCCGGCCTCATCGTGCGCCAGTCGAAGGAGCAGGGGCTTAACGCCGTGCTGATGGGCGGCGACGCGCTGGTGACGACCGATCTGTGGAAGATCACCGGCTTGGCCGGCACCGGCACGCTGATGACCTTCCCGCCGGATCCGCGCAACCTCGCGGTGGCGCAGCCTGTGGTGAAGGAGTTCAAGGCGGGTGGCTACGACCCCGAGGGCTACACGCTTTATACCTACGCCGCGGTGGAGGTGTTCGCCGACGCGGCGGCGAAGGCGCATTCGATCAAGGTCGCGGACCTGTCGAAGACGATGAAGGCCAACAAGTTCAATTCCGTGATCGGCACCGTCGGCTTCGACAAGAAAGGCGACGTCGTCGGGCCGGACTACGTGGTCTACGCCTGGAACAACGACGGGAACTACGCCGAGCTGAAGCGCTAACGGCGCGCGATCAGGCGGGAAGGGCGACGGCGCGCTAGTCGTCCTTTTTCTTGCCCGCGCCTTTGCCGAGGCCGATCTCTTTGGCAAACGCCGAGCGTTGCTTGGCGTAAGTCGGCGCGACCATCGGGTAGTCCGCCGGCAGGCCCCATTTCTGGCGGTACTGTTCAGGCGTCATACCGTATTCGGTGCGCAAATGGCGCTTGAGCATCTTCAGCTTACGCCCATCCTCGAGGCAGACGATGTACTCCGGCGTGATCGACTTTTTGATCGGCACCGCCGGCTTGAGTTCGGCCGCTGTCGGCGCATTGGCGCGCCCGTCGATCGATTTCAGCGAGCCGTAGACCGAGTTGATCACTTCGGTGATCTGGGCCGTCGGCACGCTGTTCTTGCGCAGATAGGCGGCGACCATTTGCGCCGTCATACGCAGGAAATCGTCGCTGCTCGGCTTGGGCGCGTCGTCAGCCATGGCGGTTCTGCCTCGATGGGGAAGGATCGGCTGATATAGGCGGAAGGCCGAGATTCTGTCAAACCGCGCCAGTAATTGCGGCCAGAATTACTGCGTTGTTTGAGGTCGCCTGATGAGACGCCCGCCTGCGCCGAACTTAGCCGAGCTTATAAGTTGCAGCATATCAGCATAGCGCGACGAATGGTATGCGGCTGACTTTGCAGACCGATATCTGGTAGAGTCGTGGCGGGTTGCGTGACTGTTTTCCTGGGGCCATGACCGAGACCATCGCCATCGCCGCCGATCACGGCGGGTATGACCTGAAATGCGCTCTCCTGTCCGAGCTACAGGCGCTTGGCCTCGGCGTCATCGACCTGGGCACCAACAGCCGTGACTCCGTCGACTATCCGGATTTCGCCGATGCTGTCGCGCGGGCGGTCGAGGACGGCCGCGCACGCTGGGGCTTGCTCATCTGCGGCACCGGCATCGGCATGTCGATGGCCGCCAACCGCCATCGCGGCGTGCGCGCCGCACTGGTGCACGACGGTCTGACTGCGCGTCTCGCGCGCCAACACAACGACGCCAACGTGCTGGTGCTCGGCGGCCGCATTCTCGGACCCGAGCTTGCCAAGGACTGCGTCAAAATTTTCTTTGCGACGCCGTTCGAAGGCGGCCGTCACGCCCGGCGCGTCGCCAAATTCTCGCCGGCAAAGGCGCAAGCATGACGGCTTCGAAGCCCGCCAAGGCCGGCGACCGGTTTTTCTCTAGCACGTTGCCCGAAAGCGATCCCGACATTGCCGCCGCGATCGGCCGCGAGCTCAAGCGCCAGCAGGACCAGATCGAGCTCATCGCCTCCGAGAACATCGTCTCGCGCGCCGTGCTCGAGGCGCAAGGTTCGGTGCTCACCAACAAATACGCCGAGGGTTATCCCGGCCGGCGTTATTACGGCGGCTGCGAATTCGTCGATCAGGTTGAACAGTTGGCGATCGACCGCGCGAAAAAGCTTTTCAACTGTAGCTTCGCCAACGTGCAGGCGCATTCCGGCTCACAGGCGAACCAGGCAGTGTTCTTGGCGCTGCTGCAGCCCGGCGACGTCTATATGGGCATGTCGCTCGCGGCCGGCGGACACTTGACGCACGGCTCGCCGGTCAATCTGTCGGGCAAATGGTTCCGGCCGATCCATTACGGTGTCCGACGCGACGACGCGCGCATCGACATGGACGAAGTCGAGCGCCTGGCGCAGGAACAGCAGCCGAAGCTGATCATCGCCGGTGGCTCAGCCTATCCGCGTGTCATCGATTTCGCGCGCTTCCGCAAGATCGCGGATTCCGTCGGCGCCTATCTCATGGTCGACATGGCCCATTTCGCCGGCTTGGTCGCCGGCGGTGCGCATCCGTCGCCGTTGCCGCACGCGCATGTCGTCACCACGACCACGCATAAGACGCTGCGCGGTCCGCGCGGCGGCATGATCCTGACGAACGAAGAGGAGATCGGCCGCAAGATCAACTCGGCGATTTTCCCGGGCCTGCAGGGCGGGCCGCTGATGCACGTCATTGCCGCCAAGGCCGCGATGTTGGGCGAGTGCCTGCGACCCGAATTCAGGACGTACGCCCGCGCGGTGGTCGACAACGCGCGCATCCTGGCGGCGACGCTGTCGGAGCGCCAGCTCGCCATCGTGTCGGGCGGTACCGATACCCACCTGATGCTGGTCGATCTGCGACCGAAGAAATTGACCGGCCGCGCCGCCGAGATCGCGCTCGAACGCGCCGGCATCACTTGCAACAAGAATGGCATTCCGTTCGATCCCGAGAAACCGGCGGTCACGTCGGGCGTTCGCCTCGGCAGCCCGGCGGGCACGACGCGCGGCTTCGGTCAGGCGGAATTCCGGCTCGTCGGCGAATTCATCGTCGAGGTGCTCGACGGTCTCGTCGCCAACGGCGACGCCGGCAACGGCGCGGTCGAGGCGGCAGTCAAGAAACGGGTCCAGGCGCTGTGCGCGCGCTTCCCGGTCTACCCCTAGGAGAGGAAAACGATGCGCTGTCCGTTCTGCGGATGCGAAGACACCCAGGTCAAGGACTCGCGGCCGACCGACGATCGAGCCTCGATCCGACGGCGGCGGCTCTGCCCGAACTGCGCCGCGCGTTTCACGACCTTCGAGCGCGTGCAGCTGCGCGAACTCACGGTCATCAAAAAGAACAACCAGCGCGAGCCGTTTGAGCGCGACAAGCTGGCGCGTTCGATCCAGATCGCACTGCGCAAGCGGCCGGTCGAAGGCGAGCGTGTCGAACGCGCGATCAATTCCATCGTCCGCCAGCTCGAAAGCTCCGGCGAGACCGAGATCAAGAGTGACATGATCGGCGAATTGGTGATGGAGATGCTGGCGACGCTCGATCCGGTCGCCTACGTCCGCTTTGCTTCGGTCTATCGCAATTTCCGCGAGGCCAAGGATTTCGGCGAATTCATCGACCGCTTGGATCGCATGGCCACCGACCGCGACTGAAGCCATGCGATGAGCGACGCCCGCTTCATGCGCGCGGCGCTGGCGTTGGCGCGGCGCGGTCTCGGCCGGACCTGGCCCAATCCCAGCGTCGGGTGCCTCATCGTCAAGAATGGGATCGTGGTCGGCCGCGGCTGGACCCAGCCCGGCGGGCGGCCACACGCCGAGACCGAAGCGCTCGCCCGCGCCGGCCGCAACGCCAAAGGCGCCGACGCCTATGTCACGCTCGAGCCGTGCTGCCACCACGGCAAGACACCGCCCTGCACCAACGCGCTGATCGCGGCAGGCATCCGCCGCGCGGTGGTCGCCGTCGAGGACCCCGATCCGCGTGTCGCCGGCAAGGGTATCGCCGCGTTGCGTGCCGCCGGCATCGCCGTCGAACTCGGCGTCGCCGCCGACGAAGCGCGCGAGACCAATGCCGGGTTCATGTCGACAATCGCGCGCGGTCGTCCGCTTGTCACCTTGAAGCTCGCGACCTCGCTCGACGGTCGACTTGCGGTGGCATCGGGCGAAAGTCGGTGGATCACCGGCGAGCCCGCGCGCGCGCGTGGCCATTTGCTGCGCGCAACCCACGACGCCGTGATGGTCGGCAGCGGCACGGTCATCGCCGACGATCCCGAGCTCACGTGCCGGCTGCCCGGCCTGAGCGATCGCGGTCCGGTGCGCGTCGTCATCGACGGCGGATTGCGCGTGCCGTTGACGGTGCGCCTCATTGCCGAAGCGCGACGTACGCCGACGTGGTTTGTCGTGCGGCATGGGATCGCCGGCGAGCGTCGCGCCGCGTTGACCGCTTGTGGTGTCGCGGTAATCGACGTGCCAGCGACGCCCGGCGGCGAAACCGATCTCGCCGCGGCACTTGCGGCGCTGGCCGAGAAGGGGATCACGCGCGTTCTGGTCGAAGGCGGTGCGACGCTCGCGGCGGCGCTGGTGCGCGCCGATCTGGTCGACCGTATCGCCTGGTTCCGCGCGCCGTCGCTGATCGGCGGCGACGGCCTGCCGGTTCTAGCTGCGCTTGGCGTTGCCGCACCGGAACAAGCGCGACGTTTCGCCCGTGTCGGGATCGAGCCGGTGGGCGACGATGTGCTGGAAACGCTCCAACGCGCGGTTTAAGGTGCCGCCCTAAGGTATTGCCATGTTTACGGGAATCATTGCCGACCGCGGCACCGTCCGCGCCGTGAGGCCGGGCGCCGACAGCGTCTTCGAAATCGCCACCGCGCTCGCCCTCGGCGACGTCGCGCAGGGTGCGTCGATCGCCTGCGCCGGCGTCTGCCTGTCGGTGATCGAGAAGGGCGCGGATTGGTTCGCCGTGCAGGTTTCGGCCGAGACGCGCGCGCGTTCGACCGCCGGCGCTTGGCGCGTCGGCACGCGACTTAATCTCGAACGTTCGCTGCGCGTCGGCGACGAGCTCGGCGGCCATATCGTGCTCGGTCACGTCGACGCGATGGCCGAGCTGGTCGCACGCCGACCCGACGGCGACTCTCTGCGTCTGACCTTCGAGGTGCCGCGCGGCTGCGAGCTGTCGATCGCGCCGAAGGGCTCGATTACGCTCGACGGCGTCTCGTTGACCGTGAATGAGATCGAAGGCCGCCGCTTCGGCGTGAACATCATCCCGATCACGCGCGCCCAGACCACGCTCGGCGCGTTGCAGCCCGGTGACAAGGTCAATCTCGAACTCGACGTGATCGCGCGCTATGTCGCGCGCCTGCTTGCGCGGGAACCGGTATGAGTTTCGTCGAAGTCGCTTCGCCGATCGAGGAGATCATCGACGCCGCGCGCAACGGCAAGATGTTCATCCTGGTCGACGACGAAGACCGCGAGAACGAAGGCGATCTCATCATTCCGGCGCAAATGGCGACGCCGGACGCGATCAACTTCATGGCCAAGCACGGGCGCGGCCTCGTCTGTCTGGCTTTGAGCCGCGAGCGCGTCGAACAGCTCAAGCTGCCGCTGATGGCGCAACACAACGAATCGCGGTTGCAGACCGCGTTCACGGTGTCGATCGAGGCGCGTGACGGCATTACGACCGGGATTTCGGCCTCGGATCGCGCGCGCACCATCGCGGTCGCGATCGACGCTACCAAAGGACCGCAGGACATCGTCACGCCCGGCCACATCTTTCCGCTGATGGCGCGCGAGGGCGGCGTCCTCGTGCGCACGGGGCATACCGAAGCGGCGGTCGACATCGCGCGGTTGGCGGGGCTCATTCCGGCGGGCGTGATCTGCGAGATCATGAACGACGACGGCACCATGGCGCGCCGCGCCGATCTTATCGCCTTCGCGCAGCATCACGGGCTCAAGGTCGCCACCATCGCCGATCTCATCGCCTATCGTCGGCGCCACGACCGCATCGTCGAGCGCCGGGTTTCGGCCGATTTTGTCAGCGCCCACGGCGGCAGCTGGGACATGCACATCTACGTCAACAAGATCGCCTATGCCGAGCACATCGCGCTGGTGAAAGGCGACGTGCGCACGCCCGAACCGGTGCTCGTCCGCATGCACGCGGTCAACGTGCTCGACGACGCGCTCGGCAATCTGCGCAGCGGTCGCGCCGGCATGTTGCAAGGCGCGATGGAGATGATCGGCAAAGCGGGCAGGGGCGTGGTCGTGCTGTTGCGCGAGCCGATGGCGACGGCGCTGTCGGAACGGGTACGCGGCTACATCGCAACCGGCAAGACCGTGCCGCAACTGCGCGACTACGGCATCGGCGCACAGATCCTGTTTGATCTCGGCGTGCGTGACATGATCCTGCTGTCGAACACGACGCAGACCATTGTCGGTCTCGAAGGTTACGGCCTGTCCGTTGTCGAACGCCGCCCCATCGTCTTGGAGTCCTGACATGGCGAAGCGGCCGTCGGTGTTGATCGTCGAGGCGCGCTATTACGCGCACGTTGCGGACGCACTGCTCAAGGGTGCGGAGGCCGCGCTCGACAACGCCGGCGTGCGTTACGACTGCGTAACGGTTCCGGGTGCGTTCGAGATTCCGGCGGCCATCGCGCTCGCCGCGCGGACGCGGAAATACGATGGCTATGTCGCGCTCGGCTGCGTCATCCGCGGCGAGACCACGCATTACGATCTCGTCTGCCAGGAATGTGCGCGCGGCATCCAGGACCTCGCCCTGACCGGTCACGCCATCGGCTTCGGCGTGCTGACCGTCGAGAACGTCGACCAGGCGTTCGCCCGCGCGCGCATCGACGAAAAAAACAAGGGCGGCGAGGCGGTGCGCGCCTGTCTTGCCATGATCGCGTTGCACCAATCGTTCAAGGCCCGGCGATGAGCGCCGCCGCCAAATCGCCGCGTCCGGCGGCCCGCAAGCGAACCGCCGCACGATTGGCGGCGGTGCAGGCGTTTTACCAGATGGAGATGGTCGGCCTACCGGCGGATACGGTCGTCGGCGAGTTTCTGGCGCATCGCCTCACCGCCGATGCGCCGCACGAAGAACCCGATTTCGGCGAAGCGGATCGCAGCCTCTTTGCCGAACTGGCGCGCGGCGCCGCAGCACAACGCGACGCCGTCGACCGCGCGATTGCCGCCGCGTTATCGCCCGACTGGCCGTTGGCGCGGCTCGAAGCAGTGTTGCGCGCCATCCTGCGCGTCGGTACCTACGAACTGGCGTATCGCCGCGACGTGCCGCCGGAAATCGCCATCAACGAATATGTCGACATCGCGCACGCGTTCTACGCCGGCAAGGAGCCCGGCATGGTCAACGGTGTGCTCGACAAGATCGCACGCGATCTCCGGCCCGAGGAGATGGGGCGTAATCGTGGCGGCAAAGCCGCTCGGTGAGTTCGCGCGCATTGCGCGCTTCTTCGCGCCGCTCGCGCTGCCCGGCGGGTTGAAGCTGCGCGACGACGTCGCGTTGATCGCCGGCCGCCGCGGCGAGCAATACGTGCTCAAGACCGATGCCATCGTCGAAGCCATCCATTTTTTTGCCGACGATCCGCCGGCGGACGTAGCGCGCAAGCTGTTGCGCGTGAACCTTTCGGACCTCGCCGCCAAGGGCGCGACGCCGGTGGGCTACTTGCTGACTATGGCCTTGCCCAAGTCGCGCGGCGATCGCTGGCTGGCGGCATTTAGCCGCGGGCTCGCCGCCGATCAGCGCAAATATCGCATCGGCCTGTTCGGCGGCGATTCCGACGCGACGCGCGGGCCGATGGTCTTGTCGCTGGCGACGATCGGCCGCGTTGCGCACGGGCGCGCGATCTTGCGCAGCGGCGCACGACCCGGCGACGTGGTTTACGTCTCGGGCACGCTCGGCGATGCCGCGTTCGGCCTCGCCGCAATCAAGGGACAGCTGCCGCGGATCGGCGTCGCCGCGCGGCGGTACCTGATCCGGCGTTATCGGCTGCCCGAACCGCGCCGCGGCCTCGGCCGCCGTGGGACAGCGAGTGCGCGCGCGGCGGCGGATATTTCGGACGGTCTGGTCGCCGATCTCGGTCATGTCTGCAAAGCATCGGGCGTCGGCGCCATCGTCGAGACGGCACGGCTGCCGCTGTCGCCGGCGGCGCGCTCGGTCGTCGCGCGCTCGCCGCGCATGATCCGCGCCGCGCTGATCCATGGCGATGACTACGAACTTGTCTTCACCGCGCCGCCGAACGCCGCCGGACGTGTTGCCGCGGCCGCGCGCGTGGCAGGCGTGCGTGTCACCGCGGTCGGCCGTATCGTCGCCGGGCGCGGCGTGCGCGTCCTCGGTGCGAAAGGCCGTCCGTTGCATCTGTCGCGCACCGGATACCGTCACGTTTGAGGCCCGTCATCGACCCGAATCATCTGCAATACCGTGCGAATCCATTGTGCCGCGGCGATTGCCTCGGCCGCCGCGTTCTGGCATGTTCCGCGCGCCTTAAAAGCCCGACAGGTCCGAGTTAGGGGAATTCCGACATGAGCATTACGTCTTGGTATTGGCTGGTCATCGCGTCCGGCCTGATCGCGGTGCTATATGGCATCGTCACCGCCCGCCTGGTGTTGGCTGCCGATCCCGGCACCGACCGGATGAAGGAGATCGCGGCCGCGGTCCAGGAAGGCGCGCAGGCCTATCTCAGCCGCCAGTACCGCACGATCGCCATGGTCGGCGTCGTGATCTTCATCGTGCTCTTCTTCGCGCTCGGTTGGCATTCGGCGGTGGGTTTCCTGATCGGCTCGGTGTTGTCCGGTGTTGCCGGTTTCATCGGCATGAACGTCTCGGTGCGTTCCAACCTGCGCACAGCCCAGGCGGCGCGCGGCGGGCTCGCGGCGGGATTGAAGCTGGCGTTCCGCGCCGGCGCGGTCACCGGCATGCTCGTCGTCGGCCTCGGTCAGCTCGCGGTCGCGGTCTATTACATCTTCCTGCACTCGACGCTGCCGATGGACAATCCGCGGCCCATTCTCGAGGCGATGGTGGCCTTGTCGTTCGGCGCATCTCTGATCTCGATCTTCGCGCGTCTCGGCGGCGGCATCTTCACCAAGGGCGCCGACGTCGGCGCCGACCTGGTCGGCAAGGTGGAAGCCGGCATTCCCGAGGACGATCCGCGCAATCCCGCCGTCATCGCCGACAACGTCGGCGACAATGTCGGCGACTGCGCCGGCATGGCGGCTGACCTGTTCGAGACCTATGTCGTGACGCAGGTTGCGACCATGCTGCTGGCGGCGATCTTCTTCCAGGGCGCGTTGCGCGACACCATGATGCTGCTGCCGCTGGCGAT
>JAGXBG010000061.1 GCA_018971215.1 Alphaproteobacteria bacterium | reverse complement strand
GATCGGCTTGCAGGCGAACCGGATGACCGCGTTTCGACCAGTTGCATGGAACCTGCGCTGCTCCAATATGGAATTCGGCCGATACCGCTGGACGACACGTCTCGTCGTGAAGGTTCTAGCGGCCCTGTCGTCGCAGCCCGCGGCGGTGCTGGTGAATTCACACGCGGGCCAACGCTGGCACGCGGCACGCGGCTATCATCCGCGGCGCTGGGCATTGGTGCCGAATGGAATCGACACGGCGGTATTCCGCCCGGATGCCGAAGCCCGCGCGCGCTGGCGCAATCGCCTCGGCGCGTCGAATGAGTCCGTCGTCGTCGGCATGGTGGCGCGGCGCGATCCGATGAAGGACCACGAGACCGCGCTCGCCGCCGCCGCCGAGACCGCCCGCCGCAACCGCAACGCCGTCTTCGTCTTCGCCGGCAACGGCGTCACGCGAGACAACCCGGCCATCGCACGCTTGGCCGATGCCGTTGACGCGCCGGTGCATCTGCTCGGCGAATGCCGTGAAATCGCCGCGCTCACCGCTTCGTTCGACATCGCTCTGCTGTCGTCGGCTTTCGGCGAGGGCTTCCCCAACGTCGTTGCCGAGGCGATGGCGACGGAGGTGCCGTGCGTCGTCACCGATGTCGGCGATGCCGCGTCGATCGTCGGCGATACTGGACGTATCGTGCCGCCACGATCGCCTGACGCCTTGGCGCAGGCGCTTGTCGCACTTACAGGGGATGCGCCGCTGCGCGCCCGGCTCGGCACTGCCGCGCGCCGTCGCGTGATGGAAAACTTCGATCTCGCGACGGTGGTGGCGCGTTACGAGGATGCGTGGGAGGGCCTGATCGCCGCGGCGGCCGCAACTCGGTCACCGCTTGCTGTTCGATCGGGCGGTTGATTGGCGCTAAGCCGCCTTCGCCGCCGCGATCACCCGCGCTGCATCGGCGGCGCTGAGTTCCGGGAACATCGGCAGGCTCAAAATCTCGCGCGCGGCGCGCTCGCTTTCGCCGAGGCCGCCTGGATCGAGCGCAACGCGGCCGCGATACGCGGGCTGCAAATGAACGGGCACGGGGTAATGGATCGTCGTGCTAATGCCGGCGCGGTCGAGCGTTGCCCGCAAGGCATCGCGCTGCGGCGTACGGATGACATATTGATGAAAGACATGCGTGCCGCCCGAACGCCGCGCTGGCAAGCTGAGACCGGTTTTGGCTAACCCGCGATCGTAACGCGCGGCGACCGCTGCCCGCCGCGCATTGGCACGGTCGAGCCACGCCAGCTTGACGCGCAACACCGCCGCCTGAATCGGATCGAGCCGCGTGTTCATGCCAGGAATTGCGCTGATATAGCGCTCGCGCCAGCCATACTCGCGCAGCTCGCGCAGCCGAACGGCGAGACCGTCATCGTTGGCCAGCACTGCCCCGCCGTCGCCGACGGCACCGAGATTCTTCGTCGGGTAAAAGCTGAAACAGGCAATGTCGCCGATCGAACCGAGGCGCCGGCTGCCAAGCGTCGCGCCGTGGCTTTGCGCACAGTCCTCGATCAGCTTCGCGCCGTGCCGCCGAGCCAAGGGGGCGATTGCGTCGAGATCCGCCGCCTGGCCATAGAGATGTACGGCGATCACCGCGCCGATAGACTGTCCGCTGCGAAACGCGCGTTCGAGCGCGGCGGGCGCCAGCGTGTACGTCTTTGGATCGATGTCGAGCAGCAACGGCGTCAGGCCGGCGAGTTCGATCGCCGCCACCGTGGCGACCGCCGTGTGCGACACCGTCGCGACCACCGTTCCAGGTGGCAACCCCAGCGCACGGAGCGCAATCACCAACGCATCCGTGCCCGAGCCGACGCCGACGGCATGGCGACAGCCGATATAGGCAGCGAACTCTTGCTCAAAGGCCTCGACCTCGGGGCCAAGGACATATCGACCGCTCGCCAAGACGCGCGCGACCGCGCGATCGATGCGGGTGCGCGCCGCGCGATAGGCCGCGAGCGGCGCCGCCTGGGGGATGGATTTGCGTCGGCTTGTCATCGCCTAAAGATAAGGTGCGAGGTTGCCGCGATAATAATCGAGTGTGCGCGCCAGCCCGTCCTTGAGTGCGACGCGCGGCTTCCAGCCGGTAATGCGGCGGAACAGTCGGTCATCCGCGTGGTAGTCGCCGATGTCGATACGCTTGCGCGTCGCCGGAAAAGGTTCGATCGAATAATCGCCGCCGCCGTGGACGGCCACCAGCGTCTTGGCCAAATGCTTCAGTGCGACGCGCCGGCCGCCGCCGATGTTGAACACGCCGCCTTCGGCTTTCGGCGCGGCGCCGGCGAGCAGCAAGGCGTCGACCGCATCATCGACATAGGTCAAGTCGCGCAATTGCTCGCCCTCCCAGACCTCGAACCGACGTCCTTCGAGCACCGCCCGAAGCCACACACCGAGGAACGTCTGGCGCGCATCCTTGATGCGCATGCGTGGGCCGTAGGTGTTGGTCAGCCGCAGCACCGACGACTTCACGCCGTACACTTTGCGATAAAGCGTGTGATAGGCCTCGGCCGCAAGCTTGTGCACGCCGTTGACGTCGACCGGCGCGACCGGATGGCGCTCGTCGACCGGCAGGTAATTCGGCCTGCCGTAAACTTGGCGGGTCGAAGCGAAGACCACGGCAACCGTCGGCGACGCCTTGCGGCAGGCTTCGAGCAGACGCAACGCCACGCGGCAGTTGAGATCGAGATCGTCCAAAGGCGCGTCCATCGAGCCCTGGTGGCTCGTCTGCGCCGCGAGATTGAAAAGATATTGGCGGCCAGCGACAAATGGCGCGATATCCGCTGTGCGCAGATCGGCGATCTCGACGGCAATTCGGCCCTGTGCGCCGTCGAGATTGTGCCGGTTGCCGCCGAGGTCGGGCAGCAAGGCGTCGACCACCAGCACATCGGCGCCGAGCGTGCCGAGCCGCCGCGCCAAATTCGAGCCGATGAAACCGAGGCCGCCGGCAACGATCGCGCGCGCGCCCGCATATGCGGCGCGCAGCGTGGTCTCGGTCATCGATCGGGTCCGGATACGACGAAGGACGGCATCATGGCGGGGATGTTTGCCGAGTCGCGTTTGCCGTGCAAGCCTGTCCTGCACGACGAGAGCTCGATATAGCCTGTTTCGCGTTAGCGACCTATAAACCAAACGCCGCGGGCATCCTCCAACGGGCCATTGCCGCAAAGTGGGGATAAGATTGAGCACCTGCGCACCGCCTGATCCGGCCCCGAAGAAACCGAAGTTCGCGATGCCGGCAGGCGCGTGTGACGCGCATTGCCACGTCTTCGGTCCGGCATGGAAATTTCCCTATGCTGCCGACCGCGCCTATACGCCACCCGACGCGCCGAAGGAGACGCTGGCGGCGATGCACCGTTTCCTCGACGTGTCGCGCGCGGTGATCGTGCAGGCGAGCTGCCATGACGCCGACAATCGCGCGACCCTCGACGCCATCCGCGCCAGCGAGGGCCGCAATCGCGGCGTCGCGATCGTCGACGAGAGCTTTGACGATCGCGCCTTCCGCGCGCTGCATGACGGCGGCATCCGCGGCGTGCGCTTCAATTTCGTCCGGCATCTCGGCAGCCGGCCCGAGCCGAAGTTTTTCCAGCACACGATCGCACGGCTCAAGGCGCTGGGCTGGCATCTGGTGTTGCATCTCGACGCCAAGGACATCGCCGAACTGCCGCCGGCGATTCGTGCTGTGCCGGTGCCGTTCGTCATCGACCACATCGGCCGGGTCAAGGCCGGCGACGGCCTGGGCCAGCCGGCGTTCAAGGCCTTGCTCGAGCTGATGAAGCTGGAAACCGCGTGGGTCAAGGTGTGTGGCTCGGAACGCGTCTCCACCGCCGGGCCGCCGTTCACCGACGCCATCCCCTTCGCCCAGGCGCTGGTCAAGGCCGCGCCCGACCGGGTGCTATGGGGCACGGACTGGCCACATCCCAACATCGCCAAGCACATGCCCAACGACGGCGATCTCGTCGATCTTGTGCCGCTGATCGCGCCGGACGAAACTCAAAGGCGCAAGCTTCTGGTCGAGAACCCGGCGCGGCTCTACGGTTTCAGCGACGCGGGGCAGGCATGATGAGCAATACCAGCAGGATCGCGCTCATCGGTTTCGGCGAGGTCGGTTCGCTCTTTGCGCGCGAGCTGCTGGCCACCGGTCGGCACAGCGTCGCGGTCTACGACATCCTGTTCGATGAAGCCCATGGCGCTGCGATGATCGAAAAAGCGTGCGTGCTCAAGGCCGAACCCTGCCCTACCGCGGCGGCGGCGGCCAAGGACGCGCTTGTCGTGATCTCGGCGGTTACTGCGACCTCGGCGGTGGATGTCGCCCGCGAAGCTGGTAACTATCTGCGGCCCGGCCAGTTCTTCCTCGACGTCAACTCGGTCTCGCCCGAAACCAAGCGCGGCGACGAAGCGCTGGTCGCGAAATCGGGCGCCGATTACGTCGAAGCGGCAGTGATGGCGCCGGTTGCGCCTTACGGCATCAAGGTCCCGATGCTGTTGGGCGGCAAGCGCGCCGCGGCGCTCGCCGCAATCCTCAATCCGTCCGGCTTCCGCATGATCGCGGTGGCCGAGACCGTCGGCCAGGCCAGCGCGATCAAGATGTGCCGCAGCGTTTTCATCAAGGGGATCGAGGCGTTGGCGGTCGAAGGCTTTCTGGCGGCGCGGCGCTACGGCGTCGAGGACCAGGTGATTGCGTCGCTTGACGAGACCTTTCCCAGCCTCGATTGGGAAAAACAAGCCGGCTATCTGATCTCGCGCGGGCTCGAGCACGGCCGCCGACGCGCCGCCGAGATGCGCGAAAGCGCTGAGACCGTGGCAGCCGCAGGGATCGAGCCGCTGATGACGCTAGCGACGGCCCAACGTCACGATTGGCTCGCGGACCGTGTCGCCGAAAATCCTTCGCTCAAGACGGCGCCGCCGTCGGAATGGCGTACCAGCCTCGACGCCATTCTCGCAAAACTGAAGCGCGCCCGGCCGGATTGAATCGCCGCGCGGCTTAACGCGCCATTCAGCGTTTGGCAAAATGGATGACGGGATCACGGTGAACGATGCCGACATCGCGTTCGATGACTGCGAATCCGGCCTTTTCCAATGCAGCGCACGCCCGGTCGAGGCCCCAGTGGTACCACGCGCCTGGGACGTGCGGCGTTTCAGCCGCTTTGTCGAGTGGATCGGCGATGAAACGCCGGCGCATCAATTTCAGCGACAGCCAATAAGCGCCACGCACGAGCCTGAACCGGCGCCCTTGGAACGCCCGTTCAATGGACGTATTGGCGTGATCCACCATGCAGGCATTGTGCTTGTCGTAATCGGCGATCATCAGAAAACCTTGGCCGCCGGATTTCATCGTGCGCGCCAACGAGAGAACATAGGCTTCGCACATCTCCCGCCGGAGATGGCAGAAGCAGCCGAACGAGAAGAAGTAGTCGACGGAGTTGTCGGGCACGGCGGCCAGCGAGAAATCGCCGGCAACGACATAATCGATATTCGGCCGCCGGCCGACATAGGCCCAGAAACCCGAGTGCTCCGCCGGCACGGTGTCGACGGCATAGATGCGCCGCGGACCGAGCTCGGCGATTGCCTTGGTCCATGCGCCGCGTCCAGGGCCGATCTCGAGCACGACGTCACCTGACTTGACGTACGGTTTGATGCACGCGCGGTAAGTCAAATAGAGCGAGCTGTGCCAGCCAAAAACACCGTAGCTCGATCGGGCCATCGGATCGCGCGGATCGCCCTCGAAATATCCACCACGCCAGATCCGCGAGAAACTCGATAAGAATGAATCCGCCAACGGCGCTCCCCCCTGCACAGCCTATTGATGGCCCATTGAGCGCAGACAAGTCCATCGAATCTCGCGGTCACTCCAAGCTTCGACGGTCCGCCGACCACCCATCAGCGATCATCGCGCGAGGATTTCCTTCAGCCTGTCGACCATCTGCTGGTGGTGCGACGCATCGGCCACATTGACGCCCTTGCCGACGCCCAGGTATCGCTCGGCGACTTCGGGGTTGTGCAGCAGTTCCTTGCCGGTTCCGGCGAGGGTCACGCGGCCGTTTTCGATGACGTAACCGCGATCGGCGATCGCCAATGACAGCCGCGCGTTTTGCTCCGACAGCAAGATGGCGCGGCCTTCCGAACGCAAACTGGCAACGAGGCGGAAAATCTCTGTGACCAGTACCGGCGCTAGGCCGAGCGACGGTTCGTCGAGCACCAGGATGCGCGGCTCGGCCATCAAGCCGCGGGCGATCGCCAGCATCTGCTGTTGGCCGCCGGATAGATTCCCGGCCGGTTCCTTCAGCCGTTGCAACAACACGGGAAACCGCTCGCAGACGTGGTCGATCCGCTGTTTCATGCGCGCGTCGTCCAGGTCCTTCCGCCGCGCATAAGCGCCAAGCCGCAAATTGTCGAGCACGGTCAGGCCGCCGAAGATCTGCCGACCCTCCGGCACCAGCGAAACGCCCGCGAGCACCCGCGCTCGCGCGTTCAGGCCGTCGATGCGCTTGCCGTCGAGCGTGATCGTGCCGGCGCGCAGGGCCAGCAGACCCGAAATGGTCTTAACCAGAGTCGACTTGCCGGCGCCGTTGGCGCCGACAAGCGCGACGATCTCGCCCGGCGCCACCGTCAAGTCGATGTCGTGAATGACATTCGCGGTTTCGTAACCCGTGGAAACGCACGTCAGCTCGAGCATCACGCCTCCGAACCGACATAGGCAGCGATGACGCGCTTGTCTTGCTGGATCGCGCGCGGTGTTCCGGCGGCGACGATCGAGCCGGCATCAAGCACGACCACCTGGTCGGCAACGCCCATCACCAGCGACATATTGTGCTCGACGACGATGAGCGTGATGCCACTGTCGCGCACCGCGCGCAGCAGCGCAGCCAGCTCCGCGGTCTCGGCGTCGTTGAGGCCTGCTGCCGGCTCGTCGAGCAGCAACAGCCGCGGCTCGGCCATCAGCGCACGGACGACTTCAAGCATCTTTTGCGCGCCCATCGGCAAGTCCGTTGCAGCAACATCACGAAAAACCGCCAGGCCCACCAACTCGAGCAATCGATCCGCCTTGGCAGCGAGCGAGCGTTCCTCGCGCCGCGCGCTGTTGAGCCAGAGCATGTGCTTCCAGGTTGCAACGCCGAGGTGCATATGCGCGCCAGCAAGCGCATTCTCGCGCGCCGTCATGCCCGGAAAGATGCGCGCCGACTGGAACGTGCGGATCAGGCCCAGGCGTGCAATTGCGCCAGGCGAGAGGCCGCGGATCGATCGCCCTTGGAAATCGATCGCGCCGCTGTCGGCGGCATAGAGATTGGTCACCAGATTGAACAACGTGGTTTTGCCGGCGCCGTTGGGCCCGATCACCGCCGTCAGGCTACCCTCCGGCACGGCTAGCGAGACGTCGGTAATCGCTCGGACACCGCCGAAGCTCTTGGACAGGCCCTTGATCGCCAGTGCCGCGTCGCTCATGGCATCGCCTTTTCGGCGGCCGTTGCCGGCGGCGCGCCCCGCCGCAGCCAGCGCGCGAGCTGCACGGTGGCGAAGCCGAAGATGCCTTCCGGTAGCCACATGAAGCACAGCACCAACAGCAAACCTTCCGCCAATGTCTTATAGAGCGCGAACGGCTGGAACACGGTCGGCAGCAAGGTCAGCAACGCGACGCCGAGCGCCGACCCTACGAGCGTGCCCTCGCCGCCAGCCACCAGCATGGCAATCATCTCGAACGAACGCGGCGTGGCGACCATCTCGGGCGCGAGGAAATGGAAATAGAACGCATAGAGGCTGCCCGACAGCGAACCCAACGCCGCGCTGATCAGAAATGCCGCCAGCTTGTAGCGCACGACGTTGACGCCGAGCGCCACGGCCGCGGTCTGGTCGGTACGCACGGCGATGAGCGCCCGGCCGAAACCCGAACGCATGGCGCCGTACAGCGCCAACACCAGAACGATGATGATGCCGACGACCAGGTAGTACATCGCAATGGGGCTGGCGAAGACGATGCTGCCGACGCTGAACGCTGGAATGCCCGCCAGGCCCGATGGGCCGCCGGTCGTGTCCACCATGCCGACGGTCAGCGAATCGATCAGTAAGCCGAACGCCAACGTCGCCAGCGCCAGGTAGTGCCCGCGCAGACGCAGCGTGACGAATGACAGCACCCAGGCCGCGGCGACCGAGAGGACGATTCCGGCCACGGTGCCCCACAGCGGTGAGACGCCATAGGTCACCGCCAGGATCGAAGCGGTGTAACCGCCGATCGCCATGAAGCCCGCCTGGCCGAGGCTGACCTGCCCGGCATAGCCCATCAGCACGTCGAGGCCGAGAACGGAGATATAAAGAATCCCGGTGATCACCAGCGAGCTCAGGATACCGGCACTCGGGAACAACAACGGCAACACCAGCACCAGTGCAACCGCAGCGGCGGCGAAAACCAAGCCGCCTCTTCCTTGAACGCGGACGATCGCGTGATAGATGCGCTGCTCATCGCGCACGTCGGTGCGTCGGACTGCGCCGCCGCCGAACAGACCGTTCGGCCGCCACAGCAGCACCATCAGGAGCAGCGCCAGCGCCAGCGCGTTGGCGAAGAGCGACGAGACATAGCCAGCGGCGAGCTGCTCGGCGACGCCGAGGAACAGGCCGCCCGCGACCGAGCCGAGGAACGAGCCCAGGCCGCCGATCGCAACGGCGATGAAGCCGAAGTTGGTGAAGAACCCGCCGGTATCGAATTCGAGTGACGTAATCGGCGCCACGGCGATGCCGCTGATGGCGGCGATCAGCACCGCCATGCCGAAACTCAGCAGCGTCATCCGCGGCACGTCGATGCCCATGAGCCGCGCGGCGACGCGATTTTCGGCGCAGGCGCGCAAGGCGGTGCCCAATGTCGTGCGCTGGACCACGAACCACATCGCGACGACGACGGCGACCGTGATGCCGGCGATCCAGAACCCCTGGGTCGGAACGCGCACGCCCCACAGCACGACCGGCGCCTCGCCCGAGAACGGCGGCAGGGCGTAAGGCTGGCTCGACCAGCCGATCAGCAGAACACCCTGCAACAACGTCAACAGCCCGGCAGTAAGAATCAGCATCGAGCTGGTCGGCAAGCGCGGCACAGCCGGCACGAAACACAGCGCACCAAGCGCCAGGCCGAACGCCGCTGTCGCCAGCGACGCTGCCACGGCGGCAACCGGCGTCGGCCAGCCCCAGCTCACTTCGATCGTGTACATCACCAGCGCGCCGACGACGCAGAACGCACCTTGCGACAGGTTGAGCACGCCGGTGACACGGAACACGAGCGAGAAGCCCAAGGCGATGACGGCAAAAACGGCGCCTTGCAGCAACCCGCCAATGACGATCTGAATGGCGAGGTTCATGCGACGGGCAGCATACCTGCCGCGAAGTCGCTAAGGCAGCGGAATGCCCGCCGGCTTGCTGACGACTTCCCAGGTCGCTTTTTCGGGCGACCAGCGCGTCACAACCGAATCTGCGACGTCAAGCCCGCGCTGCGGCGTCTTGGTGAAGTCGTAGACGCCGTTGACGCCGGCGAAGCCACGCAGCTTCGTCATGTAATCGCGTAGCTGCTTTGCCGTCACATTGGGACCGAGCTGCCGCAACGAATCGACGACGATCCACGCGGCATCCCACGCCAGCTCCGAGGCGATGTCCGGCTTCACGCCGGCGGTTTCGAACGACTTGTAGAAGACCTCGTGCGGCTTGCGCAGCGCCGGCGCCAGCAACGCCGGATCGCTCACGACCCATTGCGCCGCCGGAATGTAGAGTTGCTTCGGCAGGAAGTCCTTGTACTGCGTCATCTGCGCATAGGTCATGTTGCCGTCGGTGGTCGCGACCGGGATGTCCAGCCCTTCCTGCTGGATGCCGCGGAAGATCGTGGCGATCGGCGAACCGGTCGTCCACGCGACCATCGCCTGCGCCCCCGAAGCTTTGACGTGCGCGATTTGCGCCGTCACGCTCAAGTCCGTCGTATTGAAATGCTCGGTGTCGACGACCTGTACATCCTTGAAATCGGCGTTGGCGAGAACCGATTTAATGCCGTTCTCGGCATCTTGGCCAGTTGCATCGGAGCTGAACATGAGCGCCAATTTCGTCCAGCCCCGGAGCCGGTAATACCGCAGCAGCGAGTGCGCTAGGTCGAGCGTCGAGACGCTAGCGGTGAAGACATAACTGCCGGCTTCAGGATGAACACCGGGCGAGAAGCAGTAATTGACTGGCCCGTCCGCCATCAGCGGCCCCATGGCGCGGCAGATCGCGACCAACGACGATCCGAGCAGGACCGCGGGCTTTTTGGCGATCACGTTGTTCGCAAGCTGCACGCCGGTCTGCGGGCTGGTGCCGTCGTCCTGAATGACGAACTTCACCGGCTGACCGTGGATGCCGCCGCTCGCGTTCATCGCCTTCTCGGCGAGCTGTAGCGAGGTTTCCTCGCCTTTGCCGAGGAACGCCGCCGGTCCGGTCAGCGGCAGAACGACGTTGATCTCGTAAGGCTCGGCGGCGCGCACCGGCGTCACAACCAACATCGCGGCCAGCGCCGCCGCGCCGACGCCAATGCCCAAAAGGAACCCGGATTGCTGTGTCACGGTGCCCCCTCCCAATATTTTTTTATTCGAGGACGATTATCGATTTAGTTCGAATTCGAAGCAAGCGGCAAAACCGGCGATGATTTCTGCCGGCTAGCCGGCGATGGTCGTGCCGCCATCGACCACGATACTTTGGCCGGTGATGAACCGGCCCGCATCGGAGGCGAGAAGGATCACGGCACCCACAACATCGATCGGCTCGCCGACGCGGCCGAGCGGCGTGGTTGCCAGCCGGCTGGCGAGCACTTCCTTGTTCTCGATCAGCGCGCGCGAGAAATCGGTGCGGATCAAACCCGGCGCGACACAGTTGATGCGGATATTGTGCGGACTCCATTCGCCGGCCAGGCTGCGCGCGGTCTGCATGATCGCCGCCTTGGAGATGGCGTAGGCACCGAGATTGCGCGAACCGCGAAAGCCGCCGATGCTGGCGATGAAGACGATGGCGCCGTCCTTGCGCGCCGCCATTTCCGGCAGCACCTGCGCACATAGCCAGAGCTGGCTATGAACGTTGACCGCCATGGTCTTGTCGAACGCCTCATCGCTGACCTCGGCCAACGGACCGTAAGCCGGGTTGGTCGCGGCGTTCAGCACGAGGATGTCGATCCGGTCGAAGGCGGCACGCGCTTTTGTCACCAGGGCCTTGACCTGCGCCTTGTCGCCGATGTGACAGGCGATACCGACGGCGTCGCCGCCCGCTTTGCGGATCTCGGCGGCGACCGCGTCGCAAGCCTCTTGCTTCCGACCCGACACGACGACGCGCGCGCCGGCGCGCGCCATTTCCTCGGCGATGGCGCGGCCGATCCCGCGGGTGCTGCCGGTCACGACCGCGGTTTTGCCCGTCAGGTCGAAAAGCCCCATGCCCGCCTCCGCCGTTCACATTGCCGCGATGCTACACACGGAGCCGGTTGCGGGAAACTGCCACGCCATGCGAGCGTTGCGGCCGGGAGGAACCGCTATGACAATGAAGCTGTTCACCTATTTCCGTTCGCAAGCGAGCTTTCGCGTCCGCATCGCCCTCAACCTCAAGGGCCTTAGGCGCGAGGATACGTTCCTGCATCTCGAGCACGGCGATCAGTATGAAGCCGGCTACAAGAAGCTCAATCCGCAGGCGGTCGTCCCGACGCTGTTCGACGGCGATCACAAGCTGTTTCAGTCGCTGGCGATCCTCGAATACCTCGATGAAACCCATCCGAATCCGCCGCTGTTGCCGCGCGATCCGGTGGCGCGCGCGTGGGTGCGTGGCCTGGCTCTGATCAACGTGGCGGATTCGCATCCGCTGATCGTGCCGCGCGTGCGCAATTATCTCACCGGCACGCTCAAGGTTTCCGAGGAACAGAAGCTGGCGTGGATCCAGCATTGGCTCACGCTCGGTCTCGAGGCGATGGAAACGCTGCTCGCTGAGCACATCGAAAGCGGTACGTTCTGCCACGGCGACACGCCGACGATGGCCGATATCTGCCTCGTGACCCAGGTGTTTCCGGCGCGCATGTTCAAGGTCAAGCTCGAGCCCTATCGGCGTGCCTTGCGTATCTACGATTCCTGCATGGCGATCGCAGCTTTCGCCGACGCCGCACCGCCCAAGCAGCCGGACGCCGAAAAAGCCGCATAAAATACGGCCACGCCCGGCTGTCGCCGCATGACACGCATGCTCCGGCGGGCCTCCCCCCTCGCCGGACCGCGTGGTACATAGCGGCTCCCATGGCGCAGCTCACCGAAACCGCCGCGCGGCCGCCACGGTCGCGGGACGCGAAGATCATCGGCCTGGTCAGCGGCGCGCATTTCGTCAGCCACGTCTACATGCTGGTCTTGCCGCCGCTGTTTGCGTTCGTCCGCGCGGACTACGTCGTGAGCTACGCCGAACTGGGCATCGCCATCGCCGCCTTCAACGTCGTGTCGCTGGTATTTCAGCCACCGGCGGGATTCCTCGCCGACCGGTTCGGCGCGCGGCGGCTGCTGATCGGCGGACTGGTATTGAGCGGTATCGGCGTGATCATTGCCGGCTCGATACCGTCCTATTGGGCGCTGGTCGGCGGCATGGCGCTGATGGGCTTGGCCAACACCGCCTATCATCCCGCGGATTACTCGATCCTCTCGCATTCGATTCCAGGGCGGCGCATCGGCCAGGCGTTTTCGATCCACACCTTTTTCGGCACGTTCGGCACGGCGATTGCACCGGTGACGATGCTATTCCTGGCCAAACTATGGGGCTGGCATGACGCGTTCGTCAGTGCATCCGTCTTCGGCTTCGGCATGGCGTTGGTATTGCTTTTCAGCGGCGACGTCTTGCCGGAGCCGGGTACCAGTCGACGCTTGGTCGCGGCGTCTCCTGCCGCAACCGACAAGACTGGCTGGCGTTTGCTGTTCTCCCCGCCGATCATCCGCAACGTCGCGTTCTTCGTGATCTTGTCGATGGCGACCGGCGGCATCAGCGGGTTCTCGATCGTCGCTCTCGGTGCGCTTTATGGTACGCCGATCGCCACCGCCAACTTCGTCCTATCGGCCTATCTGTTGTGCAATGCGGCGGGCGTCCTCGCCGGCGGCTACGTCGCGACGCGCGCCCGCCGCCACGAGTTCGTCGCCAGCGCCGGATTCATCGGCAGCGGTGCGCTCATTCTCCTGGTCGGCCTCGTCGATATGGGCGCCGGCATCCTCGCCATCGTGATGGCGTCGAGCGGCTTCCTCAACGGCGTCATCCAGCCGTCACGCGACATGATCGTGCGCGCGGCGACGCCGCCGGGCTCGTTCGGCAAGGTTTTTGGTTTCGTCTCGACCGGATTCAACTTTGCCGGCATTGCGGCGCC
>JAGXBG010000060.1 GCA_018971215.1 Alphaproteobacteria bacterium | reverse complement strand
GTGAGCGCCTGTTGCCTTCGGCCCACCGTGGGCCCAGATTCAGGGACGCCCGCCCCCGCCAACAACGAAAATGAGGAGACCGCGCATGGTGATGGGCCGCAAAAAGATCGAGATGCCCGCGCCCGGCGAGGCGCTGCCCGGCCGCGCTGCCAAGATGCACCTAACCGAGGCTCATTACGTCAGTGGCCGGCGCATCGTGCCGCCCTTCCCGGCCGGCATCGAGACGGCGCAGTTCGGCCTCGGCTGTTTCTGGGGCGCCGAGCGCGTGTTCTGGCAATTGGATGGCGTCTATGCCACCGCCGTCGGCTATGCCGGCGGCACGACGCCCAATCCAACCTACGAGGAAGTCTGTTCGGGTCACACCGGCCACGCCGAGATCGTGCTCGTCGCCTATGACCCGAAGAAGATTTCCTACGAGCGTCTGCTCAAGGCGTTTTGGGAAAGCCACAATCCCACGCAGGGCATGCGCCAGGGCAACGACGTCGGCACGCAATACCGCTCGGCAATCTACTGGACGACACCGGCGCAGCAGAAAGCGGCCGAAGCCTCGCGCGACGCCTATGCCGCGGCGCTGGCCAAGGCAGGCCTCGGCGCGATTACCACCGAGGTCAAGCAGGCTGGCGAATTCTATTACGCCGAGGATTATCACCAGCAGTATCTGGCGAAAAATCCCGGCGGCTATTGCGGCCTCGGTGGCACCGGCGTGAGCTGTCCGGTCGGCGTGGCGGCGGCTTGAGCTTCGGCCGCACCGCTCAATCGGTCGTCGCCGCGCTCGTTATCGCATTCGTTCCCGCGATCGCC
The DNA here is from genome assembly GCA_018971215.1 of Alphaproteobacteria bacterium. Classification (GTDB taxonomy): domain Bacteria; phylum Pseudomonadota; class Alphaproteobacteria; order ATCC43930; family CGMCC-115725; genus REEB95. The sequence continues at coordinate 12,741 of JAGXBG010000060.1, read as the reverse complement.
GCGGCGGCGGAAATCTGCGGCGACGATCTCCATCTGTCGTCGCCACAGGACGCGGCCCTGCTGACCTTCGCCCATCGCCTCGATCTCGCCGATCCGGAGGCGTTTCGCGAGGTCGCGATCTATGTGCACGCGCACGGCGCGCTGCCGTCCTGCTACCTGACCAAACGCGCCGCCGAGAACGACGGTTGGCGTCCGGGCGGCGATCTGTGGTCGGTTGCGGCCGGCGATGCGATCGGCGGCGATCGTTACACCGACCGCGAGCATCGCCTGCCCGCGCAATGGCGCGGCCGCTATATCGAGGCCGACCTCGATTACGCCGGCGGCCATCGCGGCGCGCATCGCCTGATCTTCGTGCGCGGCATGGGCGAAAGCTGGCTGATCTTCGTCAGCCTCGACCATTACCGTCATTTCGCCCGATTTACGCCGGCAGCGGCGCAATAAGCCGCGGCTAGACCACGCCGTTCTGCCGCAGCTTGGCGATGTCGGTCTCGGCATAGCCGAGCTCGCGCAGCACCTCGTCGGTATGCTCGCCCCGGTCGGGCGAAGCGCGCCGCAGTGCCCACGGCGTGCGCGACAGGTTCACCGCCTGGCCGACCAATTCGACCTCGCCGAGCCGCGCGTGCTTCACCTTGCGCGCGACCTTGAGATGCTGGACCTGCGGATCGGCGAAGACTTCGTCCATCTTGTTGATCGGACCCGACGGCACGCCGGCCTTGGTCAGGAGATCGACCCATTCGGCCGAGTTTTTGCCGGCCGTCACGCCGGCGATGAGCGCGTTGAGCTTGTCGCGATTTTTGCGGCGCGCGGCGGCGGTGGCGTAATCCTTGTCGGTCTTGAGACCGGGCTTGCCGAGCGCATCGGCCAAGCGATGCCACAGCTCTTCGCCGGCGGTGGCGATGTTGATGAAGCCGTCCTTCGTCGGGAAAACCCCCGTGGGTATGCTGGTCGGATGGTTGTTGCCGGCTTGGCCCGGCACCTCGCCCTTCATCAGCCAGCGCGCCGCCTGGAAATCGAGCATGGCGATCTGCGACGCCAGCAGCGAGCTGTCGACATATTGCCCTTCGCCGCTTTCCTCGCGCTCCAAAAGCGCGACCAGCACGCCGATGGCGGTGAACAGTCCCGCCGTGAGATCGGCAATCGGGATACCGACGCGCATCGGCCCCTCGCCCGGCGCGCCGGTGATCCACATCAGGCCGCCCATGCCCTGCGCGACCTGGTCGACGCCGGGTCGGTCACGATAGAGCCCGTCCTGGCCGAAGCCCGAGATGCTGGCATAGACGATGCGCGGATTGACCGCTTTGAGGCTGTCGTAATCGACGCCGAGGCGGAATTTGACGTCGGGCCGGAAATTCTCGACCACCACGTCGGCCTGCGCGACGAGCTTCTTCAGGATCGCGACGCCTTCGGCGCTCTTCAGGTTGAGCGTCAGGCTGCGTTTGTTGCGGTGGATGTTCTGGAAATCCGGACCGTCGCGCTCGCCGCCCAGGCCGGAATCGCCCTTGGGATCTTCGACCTTGATGACGTCGGCGCCCCAATCCGCGAGCTGGCGCACGCAGGTCGGGCCGGCGCGCACGCGCGTCAGATCGACGACCTTGAAGCGGGCCAGCGGCAGCTTGCTCATGCGTTCAGTCGCCGTGCTCGGTCTTGGGCACGAGGAAGCACAGCACGTTGCCAGCGAGCACCGACGCGGCGAGGAAATAGAACACCGAGATCAATCCGAAGCGGTCGGCGAGGAACCCGCCGATCACCGGCGCCAGCGCCGACAGCACGGCCTGGACGGTGAACAGCGCGCTGGTGATCGCCGCCAGATGCTCGGGCGGCGAGCGGTCGACCTGCCAGGCCTGGATCACCGGCCGCATCGCATAGAGGAAGAACCCCAGCACCGAGATGCAGGCGACATAGGCCGCATGGTTGGTGATGAAGGTCATCAATACGACGATCACCGTCGTGCTGAACATGCCGGCCATCACGATCGGCCGCCGACCGATGCGATCCGACAGCATGCCGGCTGCCGGCGTCGCCACCATGCCGCCGAGTTGCAGCACCATCATCGCCACGCCCATCAGCACCGGGCTCATGTGCAGTTCGTTCGCCAGGAACAACGGCAGGAAGGTCAACAGCCCGGCCTGGGTCATGGTGCGGAAGCCGGACATCAGGAAGAAGCTCCACTGCGCCCGCGACTTGAGCAACAGGGCGAGACCCTTCCAGTAATTCTCGCCCGGCCGCCGCTTCGGCGCCGAACGCGGATCGTCGCGGCCGCAGACCAGAATGATCAATCCGGCGCACAGCACGCCCATCACAGCGTTGATCTGTGCCGCGTGCTGCCACGAGAAACTGAGCAGCAGCCAGCCGGCGGCGAGCGGCGCCGCGGCGTCGCCGACATGCGCGCCGAGCGAATGGATCGCCATCGAGTAGCCGCGGTTGCGCGGCAGGTGCAGCGACAGATACGAGATCGCCGCCGGATGCCACAGCATGTTGGACGCGCCGAGCAGCACCAAACAGCACCACAAGGCGCCGAAGCTGCCGGTCGTGCCGAGCGCCGCGAGCGACGCGCTGCCGAGCAGCAACGCCAGCAGCTGATAGCGGATGCGCTTGCCCGTGAGATCGACGACGATGCCGCTCGGCAGGTTCGACAGCATCGAGCCGACGTAATAAGCGGTCGCCAGCAATCCGGCCTCGGTGTAGCTGAGGCCGAGGTCGCGGCTCATCGCCGGCAGCAGCAGGAAGAACGTCGCCACCGCCCAATGCGTCGCGCCATGGCCGAGGCTGACGGCACCGACCAACGTCTGGGTGCGCAGCGAACGCAGCGATGAAACGGTTTCAACCGTCATGACTGGAGCCGCAGGATACACGTCCGCCGGCCCGCGCCCAAGCCGTGCGTGACGCGCCCACGGTGCGTGTCGCGTTGCAACATGGAGCCGCGATACGCAGTAATTTTTTTGCGACCGCGCCGAATCTAGGCTCGACCTTTGGGACGGAGCATGTTTTGATCGCACGACCCTTCGGACGGGCCGGGGGAAATGCATCGGGCATGAACGTTCAGCACTTCATCGCCGAGCACGGCGCGTGGTCGTATCCGATCACCTTCGTGTGGACGTTCTTCGAAGGCGAAACGTTCGTGTTGTTCGCGGCGTTCGCGGCGGCGGAAGGCCTGTTGAACGCGCCGCTGCTGCTGGTCGCTGCCTGGCTCGGCAGTTTCGCCGGCGACCAGTGCTATTTCTGGATCGGCCGGCGCTTCGGCCTGCGCGTGCTGGCGCGGCAACCCAGTTGGCGCGAGCGTGTCGACAGCGCGCTGGCCTGGCTCAAACGCTTCGACATCTGGTTCATCCTGAGCTTCCGCTTCATCTACGGCGTGCGCAATTTCTCGTCGTTCGCACTCGGCATCAGCGGCATCGACTGGCGCCGGTTCCTGGCCCTCAATTTCATGGCCGCCGGCATCTGGGCGGCGATCTTCGTCGGCGCGGGCTATCTCTGCGGCCGTGAGTTGCGGACGATGCTGGGACAGATCGCGCGCGATTTCGGCTTCGCCATGCTCGCGGGTTTCGCGGTGCTGTTGATCGGCGCACATGTGGCGCACCGGCTCCACCGGCGCCGTCGCCGGCAGCCGGTTGTGCACCGTTCATCGTCGGCATAGGGTTCTTGGCCAAGACAGAGGGTGGGGACAATGTGGTTCAAGCGAGGCGTGGCGACGCTGGCGGCGCTTGTGCTGTCGGCGAACGGGGCGTTCGCGGCGTCGAGCTGCTTCCAGAAGGACGCGCTCGAGGCCTGGCAGGCCGTGCGCTACATGACCGAGCTGATGGTGCTCAATGACACCTGCCGCGTGCATGTCTACGAAAGCTTCATCAAAACGAATTTCGCGGCGCTCGATGCCTACCATAAGGAGTTGGTCGCGCATTTCCGTGAGGCCGGCGACCGCCATCCCGAGGACACCGTCGACCGCTACGTGACGCACGCGGCGAACGAAGTTTCGGAAAAGGACGGCCAGATGCCGACGGCCGAGCTTTGCGCGGAGAAGGCGAGCTATTTCGCCAACGCCCAGTCGCTCGCCGGCGAGAAATTCCGGCAGTTCGTGGCTGACCTCATGGCCAAGCGGAAGAGCGATTTCCGGCCCTGCGTGGACGAGCACACCGCGGCCACGCACTGACCGACCGGCTTAGCGCCGCTGCCAACGCTCGCTGTCGAGTGCGCCGGTGAGGATTCGCCGCGCCAGCAGCGCCGGCGTCAGCGCCTTGAGTCCATAGGCGAAATGCGACGCCAGACTCGCCGCGATCGGCGCAAGCCCGCCGGCGTCGGCAGCCGCCAACACCGCGCCGACGCGCCGCACCAGATCGAGCCGCGTTGCGATCATCGCGGTTGCACCGAGTTCGCCCGCCCAGGCGCCGACGGCTTCGGCTTCGGCGGCCGCGAGGTCAGCCGGCAGCGCCAGAATGATTTCGGCGCCGGCGGCGCTCTTCAATTGCCGTAAGCGATCTTCGGCTTCGGTATCGCCCGGCGCCGCCGCCGGCGTATCGACGACGACGGTGCGGTGCTCGGCGCCGGCGACGGTGGCGCGCAACGCCACCGCGTCATCGGCAACGGCGAGCGCCAAGCCGAGCGCCTTGACGTATTCCTCGAGCTGGGCGAGCCCCGCGACGTTGCCGGTATCGACGCTGGCGGCCAGGGCGCGACGCGGATCGAGCCGCGCCGTCAGCTTCGCCACCAACGCGGTCTTGCCCGCGCCAGGCGGACCGACAATCAGCAGCGCGGGCAGACGCAACACATCGTCGAGCGATTGAAACCGGTAGTGCGCGCCGAGCGCGTGCTCGAGCCGCTCGGCCGGCGACAGTGCGCGGTCGGGCGCGGCGGCATGGGCGATCAGGCGCTCGATCAGCGGCAGCGGCGCGTGCTGCGTGCGCAGCACTTCGGCGAGGAAGCTCAGATCGTCGCTCGGCCATGCGAACGGCGCCGCGCCGGCACCGCCGAGCAACGGCCGGATGCGCCGGATATCGAAATCGTCGTCGCCGGAGCGCTGCGGCGCCGGCGAACGGTTGTCCTGCCGTGCCGCCATGCCCGAATCATGACCACGAGCCGTTAAGAATTGGTGGGCGCCGCTTCCTGCAACCGTTTGAGCACCATCGCGGCGACCGCCGACGCCGCCGACAGAACCGCCATCGCGAGATAGGCGAGACTGCCGTAAGCGCCGTAAAGCGCGCCGGCCAGCGGCATGACGATGCCGTACCCGATGCCGCCGACGGCCGCGGCGTTGATCGCCAGGGCGGTCGCCATGCGCGCCAGCGGAATCGTCCGGCCGAGATAGTGGATGGCGCCGAGCCCGGCCACGGCAATGGTGCCGGCGTGGAGCAGCTGCGCCAGCACCAGCAGACGCCAATCGGCGGTGAACGCGAGCACGGTCCAACGGACCGCGCCGCTCGCCGCGCCCGCCGCCATCAGCGGCACCGGGCCGTAGCGCGTCACCGCCTTTGCGCCCCAGTAGAAAAACACCGCCTCGGCGGCGGCGCCTTCGGCCCAAAGCCAGGCGATGGCGGCGTCAGAGAAGCCTTGCGCCCGCCAATTCAGCGAGCCGAAGGCGTAATAGACGCTGTGGCTCGCCGCGAGCAGCGTCGTCGCCGCAAGGAAGGTCAGAAATTGCGGCGTCAGGATCGGCCGCCACCCGCTGTCGAGCGACAAATCGGGGGCGAGATGCGTCGCGCTGCGCGGCAACAGCAAGCAACTGCCGACGTTCAGCGCGACGAGCACGATCACCAGCTCGAGCACGATGTCGGCCGCACGGCCGTTGAGCATATGACCGCCGAGCAATGTGGCGACGATGAACGCAATCGTGCCCCACACACGCACGCGGCCGAAATCGATATGGCCTTGCTGCGTCGCGGTCGTCGCCAGCGAATCGCCGACCGGCAGCAGCGCCGCCAGGCTCGCCGCGGTGAGCGCGTTGAGGGTCGCAAGCGCGGCGAAGCCGTGCGCCGGAATGCATGCCACATAACCGGCGACGGCGATGACGGCCAGCACCAGCATGACGCGGCGCGGATCGCCGCTATGGTCGGCGAGACCGCCGGTCACCGGGGTGGCGGCGACCTTGACCCATTGGGCGATCGCCAGCACCACGCCGATCTCGCCCGCCGACAGGCCGCGCGACGCCAGCCATATCGGCCAGAACGGCAGCAGAATTCCGACGGACAGGAAATAGCCGGCGTAGAACAGCGACAGGCGCAGCGCGAGCGACACGGCGGCGGAGTGTGATGGGCGCGCGGCGCCGGCGCAACCCCGGCCGGGTGCGCTTGACAGACTCGGGGCCCGCCCGTCACTCATCCGCGATGACTTTGGCCTTTGCCGATTGGGGCGCCCTCGGCGCCCTGGTTTCGGTCGTCCTCATCGACGTGGTGTTGGCGGGCGACAATGCCATCGTCGTCGGCATGGCAACGGCGCTGGTGCCGCGCGAGATGCGCCGTACCGTGCTGATGGTCGGCATCGGCGCGGCGGCGGTGCTGCGCATCCTGCTGGCGCTGGCCGCCGTCGACCTGCTGGCGGTCATCGGCCTGACGCTCGCCGGCGGCATCTTGCTGCTGTGGGTGGCGTGGAAGCTTTACCGCGACATCGCCGCACGCGCGTCGCATGGCGCCGCAGCCTCGTCCGGCCATGCGGGCCACCGCGGCCTCGGCGGCGCGGTGTTGCGCATCGTCGTCGCGGATCTGTCGATGTCGCTCGACAACGTCCTCGCGGTGGCCGGTACGGCGCGCAACCATCCGTGGATCCTGGCCGGCGGCCTGTTGCTGTCGGTGGCGCTGATGGCGGCCGCTTCGCAACTCTTGGCGAAATTGCTCGAACGCCATCGCTGGATCGCGTGGCTCGGCCTGGCGATCGTCACCTATGTCGCGCTGCGGATGATCTACGACGGCTCGCTGCAGGTTGCGGCGGCGGCGTCCTAGGCGGTCTTCTGTGCCGCGGTCGCCGGCGCGGCGAAGAACTGGGTGTTGTAGAGCTCGGCGAAGGCGCCGCCCTTGGCGATGAGCGCGGCAAAGCTGCCCTCTTCCGCAATCGCGCCATCTTTGAGCATGACGATGCGGTCGGCGTTGCGCACGGTCGACAGCCGGTGGGCGATAATGAACGTGGTGCGGTCGCGCGTGAGGCGGTCGATGCCAGCCATCACCAGCGCCTCGGTCTCGACGTCGAGCGCCGAGGTTGGCTCGTCGAGCACCAGGATCGGCGCATCGCGCAACATGGCGCGGGCGATGGTGAGGCGCTGCTTCTCGCCTTCGGACAGGGTGGCGGTATCGCCCAGCACGGTGTCGTAGCCTTGCGGCAGGCGCATGATCACGTCGTGGATGCGGGCGAGCCGCGCCGCCTCGACGATCTCGGTGTCGGTTGCCTCCGGCCGGCCATAGGCGACGTTGGCGCGCACCGACATCGGGAAAATGAGCGGCGGCTGCAGCACCATGGCGATCTGCCGGCGCAGCGACTTGAGCGTGTAATCGCGCACGTCGACGCCATCGATCAGCACGCTGCCGCCGGACGGATCGAAGAAGCGCGGCACGAGCGACAGCAGCGTCGACTTGCCGGCGCCCGACGGGCCGACGACCGCGATCTTGGTGCTGGATGTCACGCGCAAATCAACCCGATGCAGCACCGGCATGTCGCGGTGATAGCCGAAGTTGACGCCGCGCCATTCGACGTCGCCGCGCGCGCCCGCCGTCGGAAATTCGCGCGCACCGTCCTTGAGGTCGGCTTCGACATCGAGAATCTCGAAGCAGCGCGTGGCGCCGACGCGCGCGCCGGCGATCAGGCCCCAGCTTTGGGTCAACTGATTCACCGGCGCATAGAGCTGGGCCAGGTACGAGATGAACACGACGAGCTGGCCGATGGTGAGCTCGCCGGCGAGCACGCTCCGCGCGCCGGCATAGACCACGGCGGCAGTGCCGGCGGCGACTAAGCCGTTGACCGCGGCGGAATAGAGCGTCTGCCAGCCATAGAGCCGCAGCGTCGCGCCGAGGCTCGCTTCGCTTGCACCCATGAAGCGGCGGTATTCGCCCTCCTCCTGGGTGAAGGCCTGGACGATCTTGATCGACTGCATCGCCCACTGCACCAGCGAATAGACCAGCGTTTCGCGCTCGCGCACCTCGGTGGCGATGGCGCCGATCTTGCGGTTGAACGCGCCGATCAGCACGAACAGCGCCGGAACCACTGTCAGAGACAGCGCCGTCAACCGCGCGTCGAGCGGGATCAGCACCGCCAGCATGCCGCCGAGTAGGATCACCGCCGATAGGATTGGCAGCAGACCGTTCATCAACATGGTCTGCACCGCGAAGGCATCGGCGGTGATGCGGTGCATCAGGTCGCCGACCTTCTGCCGGCTGTGGAAGGCGAGCGACAGGCGCTGCAGCTGGGCATAGAGCGCGCCGCGCAAATCGTTGACCATGTTCTGGCCGACCGCGATCGTTGTGCGGTTGTGCAAAAACTCGAGCAGGCCAGCGCCGAGATTGATCACCACCAGGCCGACGCAGGCGACGATCAGCAGCGTCGCGGCGGAAAGGCCGGCGAGCGGCCGCAGCGTCACCGTCTTGCCGCCGAGCACGTCGTCGATTACCAGCTGCAGCGGCCACGGCTTCAGCAAATTAAAGCCGGCCATGATGAAGACCTGGAGCAGCGCCCAGGCGAAGCTCAGCCGATAAGGCCGCAGGAACGGCAGCAGCTTGAGCAGGAGGCCCATACTATTGCGCGGCTTGCGCCAGCGGTTCGGACGACGCGCCGGCCGGCGCCACCGGTTGCAGACCTTCGCGCCGCGCCACGGTCTCGATGATGCCGTGCATCAGCCGGCCGAACTCGAGCGTGCGATAGGCGATCAGCACCGCCTGGCACAGACCGAGCACGCCGATCACCGCGGCCGCCGTCGGCGCATTGAGGATTAGCGCCGCCGCCGTCGCCGCCGCCCAGCCGCGCAGCAGGAACGCCGACAGGCGCGACAGGCGCATGGCGCAGCGCACGCGCAACAGGCGTTTCTCGCCGCCGTGATTCTCGACGCACACCAGCACCAGGGCGCGGCTCCACAGGCCGCGGGCGATCTTGAGATCCCACTCGTCCCAGCCCTGGTCGGGAATCACGAAATATTTCTGCGGCGCGAGGAAACGCATCAGGCCGCCGAGCAACGCCTCTTTTTCGGCGCCGTGCTCGCTCCAATAGGAGAGATAGAATGCGCGCTCGCGCCACGAGCGCCGCGGCGTCTGCGTCGGCGCCGGCGGTGCCGGCTCGAAATGCGCCTGTTCCGCCGCCTCGACTTCGCGGAAGCGCCATTTAAGCCGTTCCCAACCGCGCAGCAGCGGTCCGAGATAGATCAGCAGCGCGATCAGCGCCCGCGCCTTGACGCTCCGGAAGCGTTTGTCGATCGGTGCCTTGAGCGCACCGTTGATGCACATGACCCAGGTCACCGCGAGCGGCACGATCAGCAACGACATCCAGCCGCCGCCGGCGAGACCGATGACCGCGAGCACGAGCGCGACCACGTTCCACTCGAACGTCAGCGGCAGGTATTGCGCCAGCGACGAGGACGGCTCGTAGAGCGTCTGGAACAGGCCACGGCCGAAGACGCCGGAGTAGATCAACGGCCGCCGCGACAGCAGCAACGCCGTCGACAGATCGCCATAAATGCGGCCGAGCCACTTCGCCTGGCCGAACAGATTGAAGCGGAACGGATGCTTGGAATAGACCAGCGCCTCGGCCTTGCCGTAGCCCTTCTGTTGGCCGACGTAGGCGTCGATGGTGTTGCGGCGGAAATGCCAGACCATCGCCGCCGGCGCGAAGCCAATCGTGTAGCCCGCGTCCTGGAAGCGCCAGCAGATGTCGATGTCGTCGCCGGCGGCGCGGAACACCGGATCGAAACCGCCGAGCCGCAACAGCGTCGAACGCCGGAACGCCATGTTGCAGCCAGCGATATGCTCGGCCGTGTCGTCAGACAGCAGCACGTGGGTCGGACCGCCGGGCGACACCGCGACCGCCGCCGCGGTCAGGCTATCTTCGGGCGGCGGGAAATTGGGGCCGCCGCAAGCGTGCAGATCGGCCGCCACCATGCGCGCGACCAGATAGGTCAGCCAATCGGGATCGACGACGCAGTCGCTATCGGTATAGGCGATGATCTCGCCGGTGGCCGCTTCGGCGCCGACGTTGCGCGCCACCGACAGGCCTTTGTTCGGCTGGCTGATGATGCGGCAGTACGGAAACGCCTCGGCGATCGCCAGCGTCCGGTCCTTCGAGCCATCGTTGACGACGATGACCTCGTAATCGGGATAGTTCAGTTTCTCGAGCGATTCGAGGCACGGCTTCATCGTGCGCTCGGCATTGTAGGCGCAGACGACGACCGAGACGCGCGGCGTGCGCGGCAAGGGCGGCGGCATCGCGCCGCGATAGCACGTTTGAACTGCCGCGAAGGCGGGTTTCGGTTGACGCGCGCGATCGACCAAGCCGAAGGCCCAATCCTCGATCAGATGGCCGCCGGTGAACCATTCGTCGGTCCAGGCGAAGACGAACGCGCCGGCGCAGCCCATCTCGAAGGCGGTGCGCACCTGCCAGGCCAGCGTCTGCGCCTGACCGTCCGCGCCTTCGCGCATCGAATCGATGCCGAATTCGGTCAGCACCAACGGTCGGTCGATCGCCAGATTGTGCAGCCGCGACAGATAGTGGCGGAACGCCGCCTCCTGATGCAGATAGACGTTGAAACAGACGAAATCGCCGAAGTCGATCGTCAAGTATTCGGTCGAAGGGAAGTTGGCGTAGCTGACCAGGCGGTCGGGATCGATCGCTTTGGCGGTCGCGACCAGCTGCTTGAGAAAGGCGCGCACGCGGTCGGGGCCGTGCCAGCGCACCATATCGGGCGGAATCTCGTTGCCGATGAGATAGGCGAAGATCGCCGGGTGGCCTTTGATCGCATCGATCGCGGCGCTGACCACCCGCACCACGTCGCTTTCGATCGCCGTATCGTCGAGAAACGTGACGTGCTGCGACCAGGGAATCCCGGCCAGCACCTTGAGGCCGGCGGCCTGCGCCGCGTCGAGCAGCCACACCGGCGGCGCGGTGAACACGCGCACGGTGTTGGCGCCGAGCTCGGTCATCAGCGCGAAGTCGCGCTTCACCGTCTCGCGCGGCGGAAATTGTGTGCCGTCCGCGCCGGGCGGAAACGGTCCGTAGGTCACGCCCTTGACGAAGAGCTTGCTGTCGCCCTGGAAGAAGAACTTGCCCGAGACCCGAATGGGCGCATCCGGCGTGGCGGCGACCGGCGCTGCGATGCTGCGGTCGGCGGTTTCGATGGCCATCAGCCGCCCGCGGCGCCGCGCACCGGCGCAGAGTGGCCGGCGCGCGACGAATGCCAAGCCCAGGCGGTGGCGACGATGGTATCGAGATCCGACAGCCGCGCCTGCCAGCCGAGCACGGTGCGCGCGCGGCGCGCATCGGCGACCAGCATCGGCGGATCGCCGGCGCGGCGCGGCGCTTCGCGCTTCGGAATGCTGAGCCCGGTGACACGCTCGGCGCAGGCGATAGTCTCGCGCACCGAATGACCAGTGCCAGTGCCGAGATTGAGCGCGACGCTGGCGCCGCCGCCTTCGAGATATTGCAGCGCGCGGACATGCGCCTCGGCCAGATCCTGGACGTGGATGTAATCGCGTACGGCGCTGCCATCGGGCGTCGGGTAATCGGTGCCGTAGATGGCGATTTCGGCGCGCTGCTTGAGTGCGGTCTGCAGAATCAGCGGAATGAGATGGGTCTCGGGCTCGTGGTTCTCGCCGATCTCGCCGTCGGGATCGGCGCCGGCGGCATTGAAATAGCGCAAGGCGGCGAATTTGAGGCCGTAAGCGGCGTCGAGCCAATGCAGCGCGCGCTCGACCATGAGCTTGCCTTCGCCGTAGGGATTGACCGGGCGCTGCGGCATGTCCTCCGCAATCGGCACGCGTTCGGGCACGCCATACGTGGCGCAGGTCGACGAAAACACGATCCGGCTTGCGCCCGTCTCGCGCATCGCCTCGAACAGGCCAAGCGTGTTGATAACGTTGTTGCGGAAATAGAGCGCCGGATCGCGCACCGATTCCTCGACATAGGCGAAGGCAGCGAAGTGCATCACCGCCGCAATACGATGGCGCTTGAGCGTGGCCGCCAGCAGGGCGCGGTCAGCCAGATCACCCTCGACCAAAGGCCCCCAGCGCACCGCGTCGCGGTGGCCGCGCACCAGGCTGTCATACGCTATGGGCTCGTACCCCGCCCGCGCCAGCGCCTTGCAGGCGTGGCTGCCGATATAGCCGGCGCCGCCGGTTACCAGGATCACCTTGTTCATGCGTTCTCTGCGAGCGACAACGGGCCGGCGTGCCCAATTGTTCCGGAAGAGCTTGTCTCTACGACGGATTCCGGCCGCCGGGCAAGCCGGGCGGGGTCCGAGCGAATCGATGCGAGATCCCCAACGGAACGGCCATCTGGCCGATAGCTGACTCGCGCACGAAGCACCATGTCAGGCCGGCGAGCACGGTGATCAGCCACCACCAAGCCAGCTCACGGCCCAGCCAGTAGACAAAGGCCAGGCTGGGCAGCGCAACCCGGATCGCATCGCGAAACAGCTCGCTCCACATTAGACACACGGCGATGCAGGCCGTGGCGCCGAAAATTCGGCTGAGCGATCCCGCCGTCGAACGGCCCAACTTCATCAGGCCGGGCAGAACCAGCAGCAGAAATATGCCGCGATAGACAACGTTCTGACCGGCAAAGAAACAGCCG
>JAGXBG010000219.1 GCA_018971215.1 Alphaproteobacteria bacterium | reverse complement strand
GGCACGGCGAAGCTCGCGCCACAACCGCCGGCGTGGATGAAGCTCGGCTAACTCACGCCGTCGTTTCGGCAGGTTCCTTGGCGAGCGCCGCCTGCGCCGCGGCGAGGCGCGCAATCGGCACGCGATAGGGCGAGCACGAGACGTAATCGAGCCCGATGTCGTGGCAGAAGCGCACCGAGGCGGGATCGCCGCCGTGCTCGCCGCAGATGCCGAGCTTCAATTTCTTGCGCGCGCGGCGGCCGCGCTCGATGCCGATCTTCATCAGCTCGCCGACGCCTTTCTGGTCGATCGAGACGAAGGGATCGTGCTCGAGCAATCCCTGCCGGAGATAGGCGTCGAGGAAGCTGCCGGCGTCGTCGCGCGACAGGCCGAAGCAGGTCTGTGTCAGATCGTTGGTGCCGAAGCTGAAGAATTCGGCGCTTTGCGCGATCTCTTCGGCACGCAGCACGGCGCGTGGCAGCTCGATCATCGTGCCGGTGAGGTATTTGAGCTGGGTGCCGGTTTCCTTGGAAACCTCGGCGGCGACGCGGTCGGTCATCGCCTTCAGCAGGTCGAACTCGGCCTTGGTGGCGATCAGCGGATGCATCACTTCGGGCTCGGGCAGCTTGCCGGTCTCCTTCGCCACCTGCGCCGCCGCCTCGAAGATGGCGCGGAGCTGCATCTCGTAAATCTCGGGCGCCGTGATGGCGAGCCGGCAGCCGCGATGGCCGAGCATCGGATTGGCTTCGTGCAGCATCTGGGCGCGGTGGCGGATGGTGACGAGGTCCTTGCCGGTCGCCTTGGCGATCTCCTGCATCTCGGCGTCGGTTTTGGGCAGGAATTCGTGCAGCGGTGGATCGAGCAAGCGGATGGTCACCGGCAATCCGTCCATGATGCGGAACAGCTCGGCGAAGTCGCCGCGCTGCATCGGCAGCAGCTTGGCGAGCGCTTTGCGGCGGCCATCGGCGTCGTCGGCCATGATCATCTCGCGCACGGCGACGATGCGCTCGGCCTCGAAGAACATGTGCTCGGTGCGACAGAGGCCGATGCCCTCGGCGCCAAAGCGCTTGGCGGTGCGCGCATCGGCCGGTGTATCGGCGTTGGCGCGCACGCCGGTGGTGCGCACGTTGTCGGCCCAGGCCATCAGCGTGGCGAAATCGCCCGACAGTTCGGGCTGGATAGTCGGCACTGCGCCGAGCATGACTTCGCCGGTCGAGCCGTTGATGGTGATGGTCTCGCCCGCCTTCACCGTCATGTCGCGCGCCGACAGCGTCTTGGCGGCGTAGTCGACGCGCAGATCGCCGGCGCCGGCGACGCAGGCGCGGCCCATGCCGCGCGCCACCACCGCGGCGTGGCTGGTCATGCCGCCGCGGGTGGTGAGGATGCCCTTGGCGGCGTGCATGCCGTGGATGTCTTCGGGGCTGGTCTCGACGCGCACCAGGATCACCGCCGTACCCTTGGCCGCCTTGGCTTCGGCTTCGTCGGCCGAGAACACGACGATGCCCGAGGCTGCGCCCGGCGACGCCGGCAAGCCGCGCGCCAGGATCACGCGCTTGGCCGCCGGATCGAGCGTCGGATGCAGCAGCTGATCGAGCGATTGCGGCTCGACGCGGCGCACGGCTTCGTCGCGCGTGATGGTGCCGGCATTTGCGAGCTCGACCGCGATCTTGAGCGCCGCCGGCGCGGTGCGCTTGCCGGTGCGCGTTTGCAGCATGTAGAGCTTGCCCTGCTGCACGGTGAATTCGATGTCCTGCATATCGCGATAGTGCGCTTCGAGCTTGTCGCGCACCTGGAGCAGATCGCCGAAGACCTTGGGCATCTGCTCTTCCATTGCCGGCAGCTTGGACTTGTTGGCGGTCTTGCCGGCAATGGTCAGATGCTGCGGCGTGCGGATGCCGGCGACGACATCCTCGCCCTGGGCGTTGGCGAGATATTCACCGTAGAACTCGTTGACGCCCGTTGATGGGTTTCTCGTAAACGCGACGCCGGTGGCGCAATCGTCGCCCATGTTGCCGAACACCATCGCCTGGACGTTGACCGCCGTGCCCCAATCCGCCGGAATGCCGTGCAGCCGGCGATAGGTGATAGCGCGCTGGTTCATCCACGAGCCGAACACCGCGCCGATGGCGCCCCAGAGCTGTTCTTCCGGCGCCTGCGGGAACGGCTTCTTGAGCTCTTGCTGCACCAGCGTCTTGTAGGCATCGATGACTTCCTGCCACTGCGCGGCGGAAAGCTCGGTGTCGAGCTGTTTGCCGGCGTCGAACTTGACGTTGTCGAGTGCGTCCTCGAACAGCTGATGATCGACGCCGAGCACGACCTGGCCGTACATCTGGATGAAGCGGCGATAGCTGTCGTAGGCGAAGCGCGCGTCGCCGCTTTTCTTCATCAGGCCTTCGACGGTGACGTCGTTGAGGCCGAGATTGAGCACCGTGTCCATCATGCCGGGCATCGAGGCGCGCGCGCCCGAGCGCACCGACACCAGCAGCGGATTGTCGGCGTCGCCGAAGGCGGCGCCGATGCGCTTCTCCAGCGCCTGCAGCGCGGTTTCGACCTGGGCGCGCAGATCGGCCGGATATTTCTTGTCGTTCTTGTAGAAGAAGGTGCAGACCTCGGTGGTGATGGTGAAGCCCGGCGGCACGGGCAGGCCAAGGTTGCTCATTTCGGCGAGACCGGCGCCCTTGCCGCCGAGCAAGTTGCGCATGTCGGCGCGGCCTTCGGCCTTGCCGTCGCC
>JAGXBG010000059.1 GCA_018971215.1 Alphaproteobacteria bacterium | reverse complement strand
CGGTGACGATTCCCGCCGCGCTGCGCCCGCGCTATGGTCGCCGCCATGAAGCTCCTGGTCATCGAAGATGACCGCGAGGCGGCGGCCTACATCGCCAAAGGCCTGGCGGAATCGGGCTACGTCGTCGATCAAGCGTTCGAAGGGCGCGACGGCCTGTTCATGGCGTCGAGCGGCAAGTACGACGCATTGATCGTCGACCGCATGCTGCCGAGCATGGACGGGTTGTCGCTGATTGCTGCCCTGCGCGCTGCCGAAGTGCGCACGCCGGTGTTGATCCTCAGCGCGCTCGGCGCCGTCGACGATCGCGTTAAAGGCTTGCGCGCCGGCGGCGACGACTACCTGGTCAAGCCATTCGCCTTCGCCGAGCTGCTCGCGCGCATCGAGGCCCTCCTCCGCCGCGGCCCGCCGGTGCAGGCGACGACCAAACTCAAGGTCGGTGAGCTCGAACTCGACCTGCTGGCGCGCACCGTGTCGCGTCAAGGCCGGGCGATCGACCTGCTGCCGCGCGAATTCAGCCTGCTCGAATTCCTCATGCGCCACGCCGGCCAGGTGGTGACGCGCACCATGCTGCTCGAAAGTGTCTGGGACTACCATTTCGACCCGCAGACCAACGTCATCGACGTGCATATCAGCCGGTTGCGGCACAAGCTCGACAAAGGGTTCGCGCATCCGATGCTGCAGACCGTGCGCGGCGCCGGCTATCGCTTGAGCGTCGGATAGCGTGGCGCGGTTCTTCAACACCAACGCGTTCCGTCTTGCCGCGCTTTATTTTGCGCTGTTCGCCGGCTCGGTGCTGGCGCTGTTCGCGTTTTTCTATCTGTCGACCGCCGGCTTCATCGAAACCCAGATCGAGCAGACAGTCGGTGCCGAGATCCGCGGCCTGCAGGAGCAATACGAGCAGCTCGGCGAAGCCGGTCTCGTCGCGCTGGTACGCGAGCGCAGCCTCAACGAGCGCGTCGACAATATGATCTACGTCATGACCGACCCGTTCCTGCACCAGATCGCCGGCAATCTGTCGACCTGGCCACGGCGCATCACGCCGGTCAAACCCGGTTGGATCACCTTCCCGTTCGAAGTCCACACCCGCACCGACACCGAGATCCATACGGCGCTCGGCACCCAGCTCATCGTCGGCGGCGACCGCCTGTTGGTGGCGCGCGACTTGCGCGATGCGACCGTATTCCGCCAACACGTGCTTAGCACCATCGCCTGGGCAGCGTTGATCAGTCTCGGGCTCGGCATCATCGGCGGCTTGCTGATGACGCGGCAGATGCTGCGCCGGGTCGAGACCGTCGCCAACACCACGCGCCACATCATCCACGGCGATCTAGCGCAGCGCATCCCGCTGACCGGCAGCGGCGACGAGTTCGATCAGCTCGGCGGCAATCTCAACGCCATGCTCGACCAGATCGAGCGGCTGATGGTCGGCATGCGCCAGGTGACCGACAACATCGCCCACGACCTGCGCACGCCCCTGTCGCGACTGCGCTCGCGCCTCGAGGTAACGTTGCTCGAGAAACCCAACTCCGCGCGCTACGCCGAAGTCCTGCGCGAGACCATTGCCGAAGCCGATCAGCTGCTCGGCACGTTCAATGCGCTGCTCAGCATCGCCGAAGCCGAAGCCGGTTCGCGCCGCGACACGAACACGACCGCCGACCTCGCCGAAATCGCGCGCAACGTTGCCGAGCTCTACGAGCCCGTCGCCGATGACAAGGGCCTGACGCTCACCGTCGGCGTGCCCGACAGCCTGCACGTGCGCGGCGACCGCCACCTGCTGTCGCAGGCAATCGCCAACCTGCTCGATAACGCTCTGAAATACACGCCGTCGGGCACGGTGTCGCTGTCGGTCGCACGCGACGGCGATGCCGCGCGCATCGAAGTGGCGGACACCGGACCTGGTATTCCGCCGGACCGGCGCGAAGTCGTTTTCGACCGGTTCGTACGCCTCGAAGGCAGCCGCTCGACGCCCGGCAACGGTCTCGGGCTCAGCCTGGTGCGCGCGGTCGCGACGCTGCACGGCGGCAGCGTCCGTCTCGAGGATAACGAACCGGGCTTGAAGGCGATTTTCACGCTGCCTGCGGCGTCGGCGGTTGCGACGGAGGCGCTCAGGGCGTCAGACGCTCGCCCCGCAGCGTGACGTTTGCGACGGTCGCCGGCCGTGGGCCGAGACGGCGGGCAAGGTCCGTAAGCTGGCGCCGGATATCGTCGGTGCTGACGCCGGCGCTGCGGGTCACCGGTCCCATCACCGTGTCGCCCAACAATTCGTCGAGTTCGACTTCGCCGGTCATCCGCCACCGCATGGCCCACTCCTTAACCGAAACTTAACCACGTTGCCCGCGACGAGCATGCTGCCACTGTCGCGGCTAACCGTGTCGGCAATGAGGCGCCGGCCGGGCCGTTCCGCGGCATTTCGCTTGCGATCGCGCGACGGTGTCTTGGAAGACGCGAAAACCGGCCGACGTAAGGCATTTCGTAAAATATTTTTCACCACGTTCGGACCGATGGCGAACGCGAATTCGACTGACTTCATCGGCGCCGGCCAGGAGGCATTGCGGCAAGGCCGCTTCACCGACGCCGAGCGTTGGTTGGGCCAGGCGCTACAAACCGCACCGGCGCTCGGCATTCCGGCCTGGGTCATGCTGCCGCCGACGCGCCGGCGCCGCGCGCCCGTGATCCGGCTCTTCCGCCGCACCTATGGCGATTGGCGCGCGGTAGTCGAGCAGATCGATCAGGCGCTGGCCGCTGCCTTGGCGCCGTCGTAAGCGCGGGAGAGCCGAAGCGCCGCCGCGTCATCCTGGACGCAAAAAAGCCGCGCGGTTCACGCGCGGCTTCCTTGCAGCTCCGACAGGGCTGGCAGGCTTAGTGGATACCGATCGAGAAGAATAGATCGACCGGCGGTGCGTATTGCGGCGGCGGCGGCACATAAACCACTGGCGGCTGGTACTGGTAGACGTAGCCCGGCTGGTAGTAATAGGCGGGCTGACGTTGTTGGTATTCGTGCCAGTCGTGATCTTCGCCGTAACCGTAATGATCGTCGTGGCCGCGACCCTGGTCGTCTTCGTCGGCGAACGAGGTCGCCGTAACGCCGACCATGACGGCAACCACTGCCGCCGCCAGAACTGTGCGGCCTAGCGGGCTGATCCAGTTTCTCATCCAACGCTCCTACTGTTTTGACGGAGCCGGAGCCGGCGCTGCGGGTGTCGTCGGTGCCGCAGGTTTCGCCGCTGGCTTGTGGGTTGCGCGATGGTGCTCGGCGATGTTGCGGAAGACTGCGTCGGCGACCTTTTTCTGCGCGTCAGACATCGAACCGTAGAGCGTGTCGAACACGGGCACCAATTTTTTGAGCCCGTCCGCATGCGCCTGCGAGATGTCGGAATAGGTCTGCAGATTGTCGACGGCCGTCATGGTTTTCAGCTTCGCGTTCCGCTCACTGACCAGTTTTTCGATCTGCGCAGCGTTATCGCGCATCACTTGCGCGACCTGCTGCCATTGCGGCTCCTGCGCCGCGGTGATTTTCAGGCGGCTATGCAAACTCTTGATGCGGGCTTCGACACCGCTGACCCGCTTGCTAGTTTTGGTCGGCGTAGCTTTCGTCGCCGGCGCCGTGCTTGGCGCCGCCGGTGCGACACCCGGAGCAGCCGGCGCGGCGGTCGGCGGCGTGGGCGGCGGCGCGCTCGGCATCGTCGTTTGAGCGAGCGCGGGAACGATCAACAAGGCACCGGTCAACGCCACAACGGCGGCAAAGGTGCCATGTCGCTTGGAAGATTCGATCATATGAGCCTCAGGGTTGTTTGTTGGGGGCTGGAAGCGCGCACAATTAAATTCAAACTATAACGGCACGTCTACGCTACGCACGGTAACCGAAATCGTGCGCCGCGCAAGACCGTACCACGGCGATATCGCCACCGCTTCATGGCGCTTTTAAGGCGCGCCAAATCGGGCCTGTTTGCCGAACAAGCCGCCGATTTGGCCGCCGACATTCTCGCCGCCGGCGGGACGCCGGTTGAAACCGTAAGAAATCTGTGATCGCCGCCACCGGTGGGAACTTTTCCGGCGCGGTAGCGTCTCGTTCGCGGTGATGGCTATGCTTGCACGGCTTGGTCTTTTGCTTGCGATGACGGCAGCGCTTGGCGGCTGCGGCCTGTTCGCGGCGCCGTGTCGGGTCAGCTCGGGAATCATCAAAGCGGTGCCGCTCGTCGGCGATGTCGCGGCGGCGCCAACCGACGCCTGCGCTAACGTCATCGATCCCGATCCGATCTCACGTTCGTGACTTGCGCGCCGGTCGCACGTCGCGTTACGTCGTGGGCGCGATGACCGTGTTTCGACGGCAAATGATTGTGGCGCTGGCCCTGCTTCCCCTGGCCGGCTGTGGCGTCGGCGGCCCCGCGCACGGCCCCCCGGACGCGCGCGCGACCGCCGCCGTCGACATGGGTTTCGAAAGCTTCACGCCGGCAACGGTGACCATCAAGGCCGGACAACTCGTCGAGTGGCGCAACACTTCGCCGATTACCCACTCGGTCAGCTTCGACCCGCAAGCGGCAGCGAAGGCGGGCGACGCGACGCTACCGCCGGGCGTGCAGCCTTTCGCCTCGGGCGATATCGCGGCCGGCAACGTGTACCTTCACACCTTCGACACGCCCGGCACCTATCGTTATTTCTGCACGCATCACGAAGGCGGCGGCATGCTTGGCACCGTCGTCGTGCAGTAAGGCACCGGTCTTGAAAATCTCACGCGGTGATTACGCCTAGTACCACATGATCCCACAAAGGCAGGAAATTCACGCCAAAGTCGGCTCGGTGCCGTCTCTACCCGCCCTCTGCTACCATCGCTTTCCGCGTCGTTCGGTGGCAATTCCGGTGGCATCGGGGTACTAAATGCGACGGCACATCAAAGACTGACGTTGATGCCGGGTTAGCCTAACAAAGCTGGTCAACCAACTTGGGGCTCGCGATGAACGCACGTGTCACCCTTATCGGATGGGCCGCACTGCTAATGTCTCTCACGCCGACTCCAGTGCGCGCAGATTTCTTCGACGACGCACGCAAAACCTTCACGTCAGACATCCCACATTTCTTTCAGGACGACATTCCCTGCTTCTTTGGCGGACAGCCGACAAGCGGCACGAAAAAATCATGTAAATCTCCTGATAATTCGGCGAAGTCCGCCCCCAACAATTCGACCACGCAGAACAAGGATGGGCTTCCGAGTTCTGACCCTTCCAACAATTCGACGCAGAAGTAATTCCATTGCCGAAGAGGAGCTGACGCGCTGCGTCCGCGGGCGCTCGACCTGACGTGAAATTCCCTCACGAACCATGTCGAGGCATATGCAACCGTCACTAAGTTGGATTATGGCGTGACATTCGGGTTCGTCGGCGGCAATGCACGGCGCGCCGCCCCTTCGCCGTCTCCTCTGATACCATCGCTTTTCGCGCCGTCCGGCAGCAATTCCAATGGCAATCTTCCCCATCGCCCTTCCCCACCCCATCACAGATCGCTGATAATCAAAGCGGATGGGTGGCCGAGCGGTTTAAGGCACCGGTCTTGAAAACCGGCACACGGGCAACCGTGTCGTGGGTTCGAATCCCACCCCATCCGCCAGCGTCGATGGCGCGGCAACGCAGACGCCGCCGGCCGATCCGGCAACCTGTGACAATAAAGGGCTAAAGCTAAAATGCGCGGCTAACCTGCTTGCTGCGCTGCGTGAAGTTCCTTTACGATCCTGACAGTTACTAGCGGCAGACGGGCGCTAGTAGGGGTTTTTATTTGCCCTGGGGTTGGTATTGGCATGCCCGCGTTGTCTCGCTTAGCGTTGGTTCCAGTGCCGCTCGGTAATGACGGCACTGAATTTCCGGCGTCGCATCTCGGTAAAGCCCTCACCATCAAGGGCAGCCTGGAAACGACAGGTGTTGTCCACATCTACGGTAACGTACACGGACAGATTACCGCCGATCGTCTGGTCATCGGCGTGGGGGGTTACGTCGAAGGCGACATCGTCGCCAACGACGTACGGATTGGTGGGCGCTTCACGGGGCGAATCTACGCCCGCCATGTCACGCTCGACGGCTCAGCCGAAATAACTGGGCGGATATTCCATCACACAGTCACGGTCGCAAAAGGTGCACGGATCGATGGGCGCATGCCTTGGCGTCCGCTCAACTTCTTCGAAAGGCTTGAACATCTCCGGGAGGCGCAGTGATGAATATGTTTACCCGCAACGACAAATCATTCGATACCAACGCCGCGAGTACAACGCCGGTGCGTGACAAGACCGAGACGCCGGTTGCACCGATCGCCGAGACGAAGCGGACGTCGCCGCCGGCGCCGCCAACTTACGAGATTGCGACGCCGCAGACGCGCGTGGTTTCGGTGATCAGCAAGGCGCTGAAGATCACCGGCCAGCTCGAAAGCACGGAAGACATCCAGGTCGACGGCGAAGTCGACGGCGACGTGCGCGGCGTGTCGGTCAAGATCGGCGGC
Source organism: Alphaproteobacteria bacterium (assembly GCA_018971215.1). Taxonomy (GTDB): domain Bacteria; phylum Pseudomonadota; class Alphaproteobacteria; order ATCC43930; family CGMCC-115725; genus REEB95. The sequence goes on along the minus strand of JAGXBG010000059.1, from coordinate 7,523 downwards.
AACGCCAAGGTCAAAGGTACGGTCTACGGCGATACCGTCGAGCTCGCCGGCACGATCGACGGCAAGATCGAGGCCAAGAAAGTGATCCTCACCAGCACGGCGCATATGTCCGGCGACGTAGTCCATCAAGACATCAGGATCGAATCCGGTGCGTACATTGACGGCCATTGCCGGCCCGAGTTCGGCAAAGCCGCCAACAAGAACGCGCATGCGGCCGCCAAGCCCGCCGCCGTTGTGCCGACCGGATCGGTGCGCGACAAAACCGGACCGGTGGCCGAGATCGGCACACGCGCCTGAACCGGCCGGCGCCGAACGGCCGCTTCTAGCGCAGGTCTTCGATGTGCTGCGCGTCGTTGACGCACAGGACGCGCACGCGTCCGTTCTCGATCGCGATCTCGTTGAGCGTGCACGGAAGCTGCTCGAGCCGCCAATAGGCCGATAGCGGCATGTCGAGACATTGCAGCAGCAAAGCGCGATTGACGCTGAGGTGGCCGACGAGCACGACGGTGTCGTGCGCGTGCCGTTCGGTCACCAGGCGGATGGCGCCGGCGGTGCGCGCGACGAGCTCGGCCAGCGTTTCCCCGTTCGGAAAGCGCATGCGTTCGGGCGTGGTGAACCAGCAGGCATAGAGCGCCGGTTCGGCCGCGCGCATTTCGTCGAGCGTGCGCCATTCCCACGCGCCGTAATCGAGATCGTTGAGCGCCTCGATCGGCGCGGCGGCGACGTTGCACGCCTTCGCGACCGCCGCGCCGGTTTCGACGCAGCGGCCCATTGGGCTGGTGTAGATCATCGCCGGCTTCCAGGTGCGGGCGATGCGCATGGCGACGGCGTTCGCCTGCGCCCGACCGAGCGCGGTGAGCGGTGTTTCGTGTCGGCCTCGGAAACGTTCCGGCTTGATGCCTTCGACGTGACCGTGACGCGTCAGGACGATCGTCGCCATCGCGCCGTCATAGCGAAGCGCGCCATGGCGTGCAATGCACACCGCTGGTTTGCAGCCGGGTTGCGCACCAGCACGATGCCCGGTAATGACAAGGGAAACCAGCGGCGAGCCGGGGGGCGATGCGGCGGTTCTGGGGCGATACCGGCACGCTGTATGGGTTGGCGACGATCCTGTTGATCGCGCCGTTCTTCGTTTTCCGCGACGTTCCCCTCTACGATCTGCCCAACCGTCTCGCCCGCTTGCAAATCCTGTTCGGCGAAACGCCCGCCGCGGCAGTCCAGTATTACGCTGCCACTTGGAAGCTGGTGCCCAACCTCGCAGTCGAGGGCTGGGTCGGCGTTTTCCATTTCGCCATGTCGGTTGATGTCGCGGTACGGCTGTTCCTTGCCGCCACCGTCGCTCAATTGTTCTGGGGCACGATCGCGCTCCATAAGGCGTTGTTCGGCGGCCGCGGCCGCAGCCGCTTCGCCCTCGCCGCCGCGCTGTTCGCCTATAACGGCCCGCTGCTGTTCGGCTTCATCAATCTCAGCTTCGGCCTCGGCATGGTGCTGTGGGCGATGGCGGCGTGGATCCGATGGCGCGACGAACCGTGGGCGCTGCTGCTCTTCGCGCCGATCGGCTGTTTGATCCTGCTGGCGCACGTGTTCGCGTTTGCGGTCTACGCGCTGGTCATTTGCGCCTACGAACTTGGTGCAGCACGGCAGCGGCGGCGGCGGCAGCGACGGCGCGAGTGGCTGGCGCTGCTGCATCTGGTGGTGCCGATCGCGCTTTATGCCTTTGGGATGCGTCACGCCGCCGGCAGCGGTCTCGCTTACGTGTCGCCGCCGCTCAAATTGGTCCAGCTCGCCGGCGCGATCGGCTTCTACAACCCGCTCTTCGATATGCTGTCGCTAATGGTGATTTTGCTCGGCGTGACGACGGCCGCGCACCGTCTCGAGTTCGCGCGCGAGATGACCCTGCCGCTGGCGGCTCTCGTCGTCGCTTATATCGCCCTGCCCCATCAGATCGGCAGCGCCACCTTCGTCGACTATCGGTTGCCGCCTGTGATCGCACTGTTCCTTTGCGGCAGCCTGACGTGGCGCGAAAGCCGCCGGCGGCTGCACGCCGAGATTTTTATCGTCGTGCTGTTCGGTCTGCGCTGGCTGCTGACGGTCGGGCAATTCCACGCTTGGCAAGCGGACTATGCGCAATACCGCGTCGCCTTCGCCCAATTGCCGCCAGGCGCCAAGCTGCTGCCGCTGACGCGCGATCCCAATGAAATCGATCCCGCTGCGCATCCGCCGCTGGCTCATGTCGATGCGCTGGCCGTCGGCGAACGCGGTGCACTGGTACCCGATCTCTTCGCCGGTCCCAATTACGAGTTGCTCGACTACCGCGCACCGTACCGCGAGCTGGCGACGCAGAATCCGACTGCTTCGCTGGCACCGCAATTCGATTATGTGCTGTTAATTCGGCCGGATGAATTGTCGGCCGCGCAGGTGCCGCGTTATCGCGAAGTCGCGCGCGGGCGGACGTTCGTGCTCGGGCAGATTATGCGCTGAAATTCCGTTAACGCAGGCTGGCGTTGAGTTTCTGCAGCGCTGCGCTGCCGGGGATGAGCTCCGCTTCACCCAGCGCGTTGAGTGGCGTCTCGACCGTCTCGATGTGGTCGTGAAGGTCGTGCGCCTCGGGATCGACGTAGAGCAAGCCGGTGACGATCTCACCCGCCGCTTGGCGCTCCTGCAGATAGGCCATCGCGCCGAGGCGGTCGTGCGCATCGTAATCGGCGTGGATCTTCCTGAGCCGCAGCACCGAGCCGTCGTGCTGCACGACGTTCTCGAGCGTGCCGGGCGCGTATTCGGCAGTGATCTCGGCGCGGCCTTCGATGACGTCGAGCCGGTTCACCGCGTCGTTATGCTCGCGCACATAATCGAAGCTCTTGGTTGAGCCGAGATGGTTGTTGAAGGCGACGCACGGGCTGATCACGTCGATGAACGCGGCGCCGTGATGGCGCAGCGCGGCCATGATCACCGGCACGAGCTGTTCCTTGTCGCCCGAGAAGCTGCGCGCGACGAAGGTGGCGCCGAGTTGCAGCGCCATACCGACTAGGTCGATCGGCGCGTCCAAATTCTGCACGCCGCGTTTCGATTTCGAGCCCTTGTCTGAGGTCGCCGAGAACTGACCTTTGGTTAGGCCGTACACGCCGTTGTTTTCGACGATGTAGACCATGTTGACGCCGCGGCGCAGCACGTGGGCGAACTGGCCCAAGCCGATCGAGGCGCTGTCGCCGTCGCCCGAGACGCCGAGATAGATCAGGTCGCGGTTGGCGAGATTGGCGCCGGTCAACACCGATGGCATCCGGCCATGGACGGAGTTGAACCCGTGCGACACGCCAAGAAAATAGGTCGGCGTCTTGGACGAACAGCCGATGCCCGACAGCTTGGCGATGCGATGCGGCGGCAGTGCCAGCTCGAAGCACGCCTGGACGATCGCGGCGCTGATCGAATCATGGCCGCAGCCGGCGCACAGAGTCGACACCGCGCCTTCATAGTCGCGCCGGGTGAATCCGAGCTCGTTCTTGGGCAGCGCCGGATGGTGGAGCTTAGGTTTGGCAAGATACGTCATGAGGCTACTTCCCTCAAAGGCTTGGCGGCGCGCAACAGCGCCGAGATCGCGCCGGTGATGAAACGCTCCGTAATCGGCGTGCCGTCATAGTGCAGCACCGGCACCAGCTTGGCCGGATCGATACCGCCTTCGACGAGCAATAAGGTGCGCAACTGAGCATCACGGTTCTGCTCGACGACGAACACCTGCTCGTGCGCGGCGATGAACTCACTCACTTCAGGTCCGAACGGGAACCCGCGCACGCGCAGCGCATCGAGATGGAGAGCTTGGTCCTCGAGCGCGGCCAGTGCTTCGTGCATCGCCGCCGACGTCGAACCGAAATAGATCACGCCGACCTTGGTCGGCTGTTTCGCGGGCGTGCACACCGCCGCGGGCACCAATTTCTTCGCGGTTTCGAACTTGCGCAGCAGTCGCTGCATATTGTCGACATAGGCCGCGCCGTCCTCGGTGTATTTCGCATAGCGGTCGCGCGAGGTGCCGCGGGTGAAGAACGCGCCCTTGTTGGGATGCGTGCCGGGATAGGTGCGATAGGGAATGCCGTCGCCGTCGACATCGAGATAGCGGCCGAATTCCTTGCCGGCGTCGAGATCGGCAGCGGTCATCACCTTGCCGCGGTCGAGTTGCCGTTTGTCGTCCCAATGGAAGGGCCGCGTCAGCCATTCGTTCATGCCGATGTCGAGATCGAGCATCACGAACACCGGCGTTTGCAGCCGGTCGGCGAGATCGAAGGCGAGCGCGCCGAATTCGAAGCACTCGTGCGGATCTTCCGGGAAAAGCAGCAGGTGCTTGGTGTCGCCGTGCGAAGCGTAAGCGGCGGCGAGGATGTCGGCCTGCTGCGTGCGCGTCGGCATGCCCGTCGACGGCCCCGCCCGCTGCACGTCGAACACCACGGCCGGAATTTCGGCAAAATAAGCGAGGCCGAGGAACTCCTGCATCAGCGAGATACCGGGGCCCGAGGTGCAGGTGAAGGCGCGCGCGCCGTTCCAGGCGGCGCCAATGACGATGCCGATTGATGCGAGCTCATCCTCCCCCTGAATGATGGCGTAGCGGTTCTTCTGCGTTACCGGATCGACGCGGAAGCGCCGGCAGTAGCGCTGGAACGCTTCGGCCATCGAAGTCGACGGTGTGATCGGATACCAGGCGGCGACAGTCGCGCCACCATAGACCGCGCCGAGCGCCGACGCGGAATTGCCATCGATGAAGATGCGGTCGCCGACCGCCTCGGCGCGCGCGACCCTGAGGCCGATCGGCTTCAGGTGCTTGGCCGCGTAGTCGTGTCCGAGATGGAGTGCGTCACGGTTCGGGGCGAACAGCTTCTCCTTGCCTTTGTACTGTTCGCCGATCAGCTGCTCGACCGCGGCCACGTCGATGCCGAGCAGCGAAGCCAGCGCACCGACATAGATAATGTTCTTGAACAGCTGGCGCTGGCGCGGATCGGAATAGGCCTGATTGCAGATCTCAGTCAGCGGCATACCGATGACGGTGATGTCGTCGCGGAATTTCGACGGTGGCATTGGCTTGGTCGAGTCATAAAACAAGTAGCCGCCGGGATCGATCGAGGTGACGTCCTGCGCCCAGGTCTGCGGGTTCATCGCCACCATCAGATCGACGCCGCCACGCCGGCCGAGATGACCCGCGGCGCTGACCCTCACCTCGTACCAGGTCGGTAGGCCCTGGATGTTCGACGGGAAGATGTTGCGCGTCGCCACTGGCGCGCCCATGCGCAGGATCGAGCGCGCGAACAGCAGGTTGGCCGATGCCGAGCCTGAACCGTTGACGTTGGCGAACTTGACGACGAAGTCGTTGGTGCTGGTTATCGGCTGTGGCATGCGGGTCCAGCCAGGGTCATGTCGAGAAGGAATTTCTGCATGTCCCACGCGCCGGTGGGACAGCGCTCGGCGCACAGGCCGCAATGCAGGCAGACGTCCTCGTCCTTCGCCATGATGCGGCCGGTCTTGAGCGCGTCGGACACGTAGAGCGCCTGCGACAGGTTGCGCGCCGGCTGGTTGAGCCGTTGCCGCAGGTCGGTCTCGTCACCGTTCTCGGTGAACGTGATGCAATCGACCGGGCAGATGTCGACGCAGGCGTCGCATTCGATGCACAACGGTGCGGTGAAAACGGTCTGGACGTCGCAGTTGAGGCAGCGTTCGGCCTCGAGATAGCCGAGCTTTTGGTCGAAACCCAATTCGACCTCGAGCCGCACGTCCTTGAGTGCGACATTCTTCTCGCGCAGCGGCACGCGATAACGCAGATCGTTGGAGATCGCGTTGTCGTAGCTCCACTCGTGAATGCCCATCTTCTGGCTCGCGAGATTGACCATCGGCGGCGGCCGCCGGTTGATGTCCTCGCCGTTCACCAGCTTGTCGATCGAGATCGCCGCGTCGTGGCCGTGCGCCACTGCCCAGATGATGTTCTTCGGACCGAACGCGGCATCGCCGCCGAAGAACACTTTCGGATGGGTCGACGCCATGGTCTTCGGATCGACCTTCGGCATGTTCCACTGATCGAACGCAATACCGACGTCGCGCTCGATCCAGAGAAATGCGTTCTCCTGCCCGATCGCGACCAACACGTCGTCGCATTCGAAATTCTGGTCAGGTTCGCCGGTCGGCACCAGCTTGCGCCGGCCTTTGGCGTCGTATTCCGCTTTCACCTTTTCGAAGACGACGCCGGTGAGCTTGCCGTCGGTATGGGTGAACGATTTCGGCACGAGATAGTTGAGGATCGGAATGTCCTCGTGCATCGCGTCTTCTTTTTCCCACGGGCTCGCCTTCATCTCGTCGAAGCCCGAGCGCACGATCACCTTGACGTCCTCGCCGCCCAGACGCCGCGACGTGCGGCAGCAATCCATCGCCGTGTTGCCGCCGCCGAGCACGATCACGCGCTTGCCGATCTTGTCGACGTGGCCGAAGGAAACGCTCGACAGCCAATCAATGCCGATATGGATGTTGGCGGCTGCCTCCTTGCGGCCGGGAATGTCGAGCTCGCGGCCGCGCGGTGCGCCCGAGCCGACGAAGATCGCGTCGTAACCTTCGGCGAGCAGCGCCTTCATGCTGTCGACGCGCCGGCCGAGGCACAGCTCGATGCCGCCGATGCCGGTGATGTAACCAACTTCTTCGTCGATGACGCTTTCCGGCAAACGGAACCGCGGGATCTGCGTGCGGATCATGCCGCCGGCCTTGGGATCGCCGTCGAAGATCACGACGCGATAGCCGAGCGGCGCCAAGTCGCGTGCGACGGTGAGCGACGCCGGACCGGCGCCGACCAGCGCAATGCGCTTGCCATTCGCCTTCGCCGGCGCTTTCGGCAGCAGCGCCTGGACGTCATCCTTATTGTCAGCGGCAACCCGCTTCAGCCGGCAGATCGCCACCGGCTCCTTCTCGACGCGGCCGCGGCGGCACGCCGGTTCACACGGACGATCGCAAGTACGGCCGAGAATTCCCGGAAATACGTTCGACTGCCAATTGACCATGTAGGCGTCGGTGTACCGGCCCGCGGCGATCAGCCGGATGTATTCCGGCACCGGCGTGTGCGACGGGCACGCCCATTGGCAGTCGACGACTTTATGGAAGTAATCGGGCGAACGCGTATCGGTCGGCAACAACGACGCAACTCCTTGCCCTTGCCCGGCAGCGCATCGCCGCGCTGTCGTCACTCCCCCTCGTCCAACCCCACTTCATCGTCGAGCGCACGGGCGATCCGTTCAAGTTCGCGGACCACTTCGGGCACCGCCGTCAGTTCCGCGAGATCGCGGCAACGCCGGGCCAGATCGCGCAGGCGCTCGCTGTGCGCACCCTCCGCAACCCCGTGTCCTCTGCTCATTTGCAATGCCATCGTCCGCTCCCGACGCTCGACGCGCTGTCCCCAAACCGGGACGGCGGGCCACGGATGCGCAACTGTGCGCCTTCGCTTTCGGCGGCGCAACCGCACCCGGTGCAGGGCTGCTCCACGAAACAAGGAAAGCCTCGGGTTTTGCCGC
>JAGXBG010000058.1 GCA_018971215.1 Alphaproteobacteria bacterium | reverse complement strand
GTTCTCGGCCGCGAAGTCCCAGTTCACCAGATGATCGATGAAGGCATCGATGAAATCCGGCCGCCGGTTCTGGTAGTCGAGATAATAGGCGTGCTCCCAGACGTCATAGGTCAGCAGCGGTTTGCTGCCTTGCACCAGCGGATTGACCGCGTTGGCGGTCTTTGCGACTTTGACCTTGCCGCTCTCGAACACCAGCCACGCCCAGCCGCTGCCGAACTGCGTCGCGCCGGCCGTCTTGAAGGCCTCGCGGAATTTGTCGTAGGCGCCGAAGGATTCTTCGATGGCGCGCGCCAGATCGCCGGTCGGCCGGCCGCCGCCCTTCGGGCGCATCGACTTCCAGAAGAAGTTATGGTTCCAGATCTGGGCGACGTTGTTGAACAGGCCTTGCTTGGATTCGTCCTTCGCCGTCGCCTGGATCACCTCTTCGAGGGATTTGTTCGCCAGCGGCGTGTCTTGAACCATCTTGTTGGCGTTGTCGACATAGGCCTTGTGATGCTTGCCGTGATGAAACTCGAGCGTGCGCGCCGACATATGCGGCTCGAGTGCGTTCATCGGATAGGGCAAGGGGGGAAGTTCAAATGCCATTTCAGCCTCGCGCTTGTCAGAGTTCGGTCATTGGGCGGTCCACATGGTAGCGTAAACGCCGCAACGGGGCACGCATAGCTGTGGTGCGGGGCCGCCACTTTTCATTTTCACCATAACACGCCTATAGTTGAGGCACACCAGTCGAGAGTCGGGGAGGGAACCCTTCGTACGTCCCTAGATGCAGAGGGACGGGAGAACCCGCTGATGACCAGCCACACCGTCGATGGCAAAACCGATCTTCCGTGGTCGATGGACGCGATCCGCTACAGCGATATCGCGCGCGATGCCGTCGAAGACGACGCGCTGTTGTTCCAGATCGTCGCGTCGGCGTCATTCATCGAGATCACCTCGGATCTCTATACCGAGAACCTGATCGAGTATTTCCGCGACGATCCCGAGCTGGTCGATTGGCTCGCCCAGCATTGGGAGCCCGAAGAGCTTCAGCATGGTGCGGCGCTCAAGCGTTACGTCGAAACCGCGTGGCCCGAGTTCGATTGGCAACGCGCCTACGCCGGCTTTTTCGCCGAGTACTCACGCTGCTGTTCGCTCGAAAACCTGGCGCCGACACGTGCGCTCGAGATGGTGGCGCGCTGCGTCGTCGAAACCGGCACCGCAAGCTTCTATCGCATGCTGGCGGAGGCGGCGCCCGAACCGATCCTGCATCAGATCGCAAGCAACATCGCCGCCGACGAGGTGCGGCACTACAAGAACTTCTACTATTTCTTCCGCCGGTATCGCGCGAGCGAGCATCCCGGACGCACCGCGGTGCTAAAGACGCTGTGGGATCGTGCACAGGAAGTCGACACTGAAGACGCCTATATCGCCTTCAAGCACGTTTTCCGCGTCAGCAATCCGGAGGCCGAATTCCAGCCCGCCGATTACGAGACCTTCCGTACTGGCGTGCGCCGGATGGGCCGCGAGTATTTTCCCTACGGCATGGCGCTGAAGATGTTCTTGAAGCCGCTTGGCTTGGCGCCGGCGATCGGGCGGATGGTGCTGCCGTCGGCGGCGGCCGCGACGCGATTTCTGATACTCCGCTGAGGGTTGTCCGTCCCGCGCCGGCAATTGTACAATTCGCGGAAAGCACGCCGAAAACGCCCGCAACGTTCGGACGGAGGAACGCGATGCCTGCCGATGCTGCTGTCCCTGCCAAGGCCGAGCCGGCGCTCAAGCTCAAATTTCTCTCGCACGGAACCCTCGAGTCGACCGATCTCGATTTTTCGCGCCGCTTTTATGAAGAGTTTCTCGGCCTGGACGTCGTCCGGACCAGCCCGATCTCGCTGATGGTCCGTCTCGGCGGCGACAACACCATCGCCGTCGTCAAATGCAAGGCCAAGCAGCCGATGAACCTGCTGGCGCATAACGGCCTCGACGTCGAAACTCAGGAAGAAGTCGACGCCGCCTATAGCACGGTGGTCGAACAAACCGACAAGTGGAAGCTCAAGAAAATCTCCAAGCCGCTGCTGCAGCACGGCACTTACAGTTTCTATTTCTGGGATTGCGACGACAATTGCTGGGAGATCCTGACCAATCCGAAGGGCGGCTATTCGTGGCTCTTCGGCCTCGGCGATCTCGAAGGCAAGGGCCACCAGGACAAGAACTTCGCCCGGCCCGGCGTCAAGACGTCACCGGCATAAACGCGCCTAACCGCGACATTCGAAGGCGACACCGGCGCGATTGCGCCAGCCTTCCGACGCACGATCGGACCCTTCTGCCGGCTCGTCTTTGGCCTGACGCGCCGGGATTTTGTCGATCTCGCTCGGCGCCGCGAGGACCAGTTTGGTGGCGACCAGATCCTCGATCACCTTAGTCCACGGCGGCCACGATCGCTCCCGTCGATGGGCGGCCCACCGGGGGCAACGTGGGAACGATGTCAAATTGCGCTGCGACCTTCGGCGAATGGCTATGGACAAGGCTGCGCCGCCGCCGGAATAGTAACGCGCAAACGGAGGCGGCCACTTGCGATGAAAAAGCTCGACATCTTTCCGCACATCTTTCCCAAGCACTATTTCGAAAAGATGGTCGAGATCGTCCCCAACAAGGATGCGATCCGGCGATGGACCAACATTCCGGTGCTGTACGATCTGGAAAAGCGTCTCGAGATGATGGACGAGTTCGAGCAGTATCAGCAGGTGCTGACGCTGTCGATGCCGGCGATCGAATATGTTGCGCCGCCCGAACAGTCGCCGGTGCTGGCGCGATTGGCCAACGACGGCATGCACGAAATCTGCGCCCGGCATCCCGACCGCTTTCCGGCTTGGGTGGCGTCGGTGCCGATGAACAACGTCAAGGCAACGCTCGACGAGATCGGCCGCGCCGTCGAGAAGCTGGGGGCGAAAGGCATCCAGATCTTCACCAACGTCAATGGCCGGCCGCTCGACGATCCCGAATTCGCGCCGATCTTTGAGAAGATGCATTCCTACGACCTGCCGATCTGGATGCATCCGACGCGCGGCCAGAAATTCGCCGATTATCCGACGGAGAAGAGTTCGCGCTTCGATATCTGGTGGGTCTTCGGCTGGCCCTACGAGACGTCGGCAGCGATGGCGCGCATGGTGTTCTCGGGCTTCTTCGACCGCTGGCCGAAGCTGAAGATCATCACCCACCACATGGGCGCGATGGTACCGTTTCTCGAAGCGCGCGTCGGTCTCGGTCTCGACCAGCTCGGCTCGCGCGAAGGCGCGGAGGAGGGCTATCGCAAGATCATCGCCGACATGAAAGCCAAGGGTAAACGGCCGGTCGATTATTTTCGCCAATTCTATGCCGACACGTCGATCAACGGCTCGCGCGCCGGCATGGAATGTGGCCTGAGCTTCTTCGGCATCGACCATTGCCTGTTCGGCACCGATTGCCCGTTCGACCCGGAAGGCGGGCCGCTCTTCATCCGTGAAATCGTCAAAGCGATTGACGCAATGAAGCTGTCAGCGGCTGACCGCGAGAAGATGTATTCGGGCAACGCGCGGCGTCTGTTGCGGCTCGCCTGACCATGGCGCCCACGGGTCGTACGACGAAATCCGTCCGCGTGCCGCCCGCCGGCCGCGACCTTGTCGATACGCTGGTGATCGCCAACCGCATTTTATTCGATCATGACGTGGTCGATGCCTTCGGCCATATCAGCGTGCGCCATGACCGCGATCCGACGAAGTTCTTGATGGCGCGGCATCTGGCGCCCGGCCTGGTGACGGCGAAGGACGTCGTCACATTCGATCTCGAGGCCAATGCGGTGGCCAACCCGGCGAAGCGCTATTACAGCGAACGCTTCATCCATAGCGAGATCTACAAACGTCGCTCCGACGTGGTGGCGGTGGTCCATTGCCATGCGCCGCCGTTGATCCCGTTCGGAGCCACGCGCACGCCGCTGCAGCCCCTCTATCATATGAGTGCCTATCTCGGCGCCGGTACGCCGGTGTTCGATATCCGCGAAGCCGCCGGCATGACCGACATGCTGATCCGCACGCCGGCGCTGGGCGCGGCGTTGGCCGAAACGCTGGGCGACAAGCCGCTCGTGCTGATGCGCGGCCACGGTGCCACCGTTGTTGGCGATGGAATTCCTCAAGCCGTCTATCGCGCGATCTACGCCCGGCTGAACGCGGCATTGCAGATGGACGCGCTCAAGCTCGGCACGCCGGTCTACCTTGCGCGCGAAGAGGCGGAAAAAGCCGCCGCCGCAATCGACGGCTCGCTCGAACGCGCCTGGAGCCTGTGGGCGAACGCGGCGCGGACGAAAATGAAAGGCCGCCGGGCGTAAATTCTCCGGCGGCGGCGCGTCAGTCGCCTTCCTGCATCACTTGGCCGGCCGGCGACAGTACGATGAAGACCTCGCTGCCGCTCTTCATCGCGCTGGCGTGCCAGTAATTGTCGCAACCCTTCCGCAGGTCTTTGACCTGGGTATAGCCGGCAGCTTCCATCTTTTTCTTGGCCTGCGGCAGAGTCGAGCTGTCGAGCTTGTCGCCAGGATCGCAGTTGTTGCGCATCTGCGTCTGCGCCGTGGCGGGCAGGACGACCGGCGCGGCGGCAAGAAAGGCGGCACTGGCGGCGAAAACGATGAGATGGTGTTTAAGGGTCATCATATGGGCCTTTCGGAATATGGACGGAAGGTCGGATTAGGACCGCGAATTGCGGCAGGATTCGGGAAGCGATTCTAGCGGCTCGGCATGGCGGAATCGCGTCGTTGCCGCATCGATTCTGCCGGATCGGCCGATTAATTTTGCGTCATCGATGAGCGCGGCGCGTGAGCAACAAGGCGGGCCGTACGATACGCGAACCCCGCCAGGGAGCCTGCGGCCGCAGGGACGATAGCGGGGTTCATTGGGTGGCTCGAAGCTCACCGCCCGACCACAAGGTCGAGCTTTCATTTAGGCGCTGATCCAACTGATCAGGTGGAGTCATGCGGTTTGGGCACCCTCCATCGTGGTTGCGCCACCCTTACACTTAGTCCTCCTGGCAGCGCGGTCAATGGCCGAAACATGAAATCGTCGGCAATTTTCTGTCCCGGTTGCGTGGGGCGGCGGCCGCAACTGCGGTTTGCCGGGCACGTTCGGAATCCGGCCGCGAGAGCGGAATAGCGCATTCGTCAGTGATAGCCGATGTCGGCGCGCACCTTGCCGCGGAACACCCAATACGACCAGCCGGTGTACATGAGAATCACCGGCAGCAGGAACAACGTGCCGACCAGCAGGAAGGCCTGCGTACTCGGCGCGGACGCGGCCTGCCACAAGGTGAATTTATAGGGCACGATGAACGGCCACAGGCTGATCGCGATGCCGATATACGACATGAGGAAGAGGCCGATCGCGCCGATGAAGGCTGCCGCTTCCGAGCGATTGTTCAGCGAACGCCATTCCCACAGCGCCAGCAGCGCGGTGACGATCGGCACCGGCGACAGGAAGCCGATATTGGGCCAGGCGAACCACCGATGGGCGATGTACGGCTCGATCAGCGGCGTCCACAGGCTGACCACGGCGACGGCGACGAGCACGCCGATAAAGCAGTAACGGCCGAACCGGCGCGCCCAGGTTTGCAGCTCGCCTTCGGTCTTCATGATCAGCCAGCCGGCGCCGAGCAGGCCGTAGCCGCAAACCAGCGCCAATCCCGTGAACAGCGAGAATGGCGTGAAGCAATCGAACGCGCTGCCGCTGAACTGGCGGCCATCGACCTGGAAGCCCTGGATGAACGCGCCAAGCACCACGCCCTGAGCGAAGGTCGCGACCGCCGACCCGTAACAGAAGGCGTGATCCCAGATGGTGCGGTGCTCGACGTCGCGATAGTGGAACTCGAAGGCGACGCCGCGAAACACTAGCGCGAGCAGCATCGCCAGGATCGGAAAATAGACCGCCGGCAGGATGATGGCGAAGGCGGCGGGAAACGCGGCCAACAGACCGACGCCACCGAGCACCAGCCAGGTTTCGTTGCCGTCCCAGACTGGCGCGATCGAGTTCATCACCAGGTTACGCGCGGCGCGGTCGGGCGCGAAGCCATAGAGAATGCCGACGCCGAGATCGAAGCCGTCGAACAACACGTAGTAAAAGACGCCAAAGCCGAGAATGAGCGTCCATAGCGGCACGAAATCGAAAGGCAGCACGGTCATGGCGAATCCTCCGCGCCAGCCGCTGGCAGTGCGCGAACCGGGCCCTCTGGCCGGCCGCTGGCGATCGGTTCAGTCGGCGCTTCGGCCGGTCCGCGCCGGACAATGCGAGCCATCATCATCAGGCCGACCGGATAGATGGCCAGATAAACCAGAATGTAGCCGGCGAACGACAGTGCAACGTCGATTCCGGTCAGCGCCGGCGAGACTGAATCGGCGGTACGCAGCAGGCCGTACACTGTCCACGGCTGGCGTCCGACTTCGGTCGTCGTCCAACCGGCGATCACGGCGACAAATCCAGCCGGCGAGGCGAACTCGCACAGCCGCAGGAACCAGACGGCCTGCAACCGATCGCGCGCCCTGAGCCACCAACTCGTCGCGACCAGCGCCAACATCAGCAACCCGATGCCGACCATAATGCGGAAGGCGAAGAACGGAATGGCGACCGGCGGCCATTGGTCGCGCGGCCACTCCTTGAGGCCGCGGACGACGCCGTTGAGATCGTGCGTGAGGATCAGGCTGCCGAGATCGGGAATGTCGATTGCGGCGCGGTTGGTCGCATTTTTTTCGTCGGGAATCGCGAACAGCGTCAGCGGCATACGGCTTTCGGTGTTCCAATGCGCCTCGATGGCGGCAATTTTGGCCGGCTGATAGGCGAGCGTGTTGAGCCCGTGCTGGTCGCCGATGACGATTTGCAGCGGCACCAGCACGGTGAGCAGCCACAAGGTCATCGACAACATCGTGCGGCTCTCCTCGGCAAAACGGCCGCGCCGCAGATAGTACGCGGCGACGCCGATGACGACGAAACCGGTGGTGACGTAGAAGCCGACGACGGTGTGGGCGAAGCGGTAGGGGAAGGACGGGTTGAAGATGATGCGCAACCAATCGGCCGGATAGAACCGGCCGTCGATGATGACGTAGCCGGCCGGCGTCTGCATCCAGCTGTTGGCGGCAAGAATCCAGAACGCCGAGAACAGCGTTCCCAACGCAACCATCAGCGCCGCGACAAAATGCGCCCAGCGCGGCACCAGCTTGCGGCCGAACAGCAGCACGCCGAGAAACGCCGATTCGAGGAAGAACGCCATGATGCCTTCGTAGGCGAAGAGCGGCGACAGCACGTTCGCCGTGGCGTCGGCGTACCGGCTCCAATTGGTGCCGAACTGGAACGGCATGACGATGCCGGAGACCACGCCCATGCCGAAGGCGATCGCGAAGATGCGCGTCCAAAACGCCGCCAGCCGGCCGTAGACGTCGCGGCCGGTGGCGAGGTGCAGGCCTTCGAGCAACGCAATGAACGACGCGGTACCGATGGTGAAGGCCGGCAGCAAGATGTGCCAGGCGATGACCCAGGCGAATTGCAGGCGTGAAAGCAACAACGGGCTGAGCGCCGCCGCGGTCGTTGGCATCCAAGACTCCGTCCCGGTAATCGATTCGATCCGCGCGGCATTCTAGACCTTTTCGCGGCCGTTGCGCTTACGCACACAATGTCGCGCCGTGCCGTGGGCCCATGTCGCCGCATTCGAGCCGAGTCGGATCGAGACTCGCGGTCGCGCAGTTGCAACGGCCTTGACGTATAAGCCGCCGACGCGGCCTCGTGAGCGCGGTCGATGGGTTGCAAGGGGGAACGATCGATGGCTCTGCTTGAATCGCTATTGCTGGCGGCGCTCCTGGCGCTCGGCGCCGGCTTCGTCGACGCCTATGGCTATATCGGCCTCGGCCATGTGTTCGTCGCCAACATGACGGGAACGACCGTCCTGCTTGGCGTCGCGGCCGTGCATGGCGACGTCAGCCTGTCGGCGCATTACGTGCTGACGGTCGGCGCCTTCGCTGCCGGCGCCGTGATCGGCGCCTTGCTCAAGCGCTTCACTGGCCGCGGCTCGCTGCCGCTGCTGCTCGGTGGCGCGGTGCTGCTGGTGCTTGTCGTCGCGCCATCGTCACAGATCGAGGCGTTGGTGCTGCTCGCGGCGGTGATGGGTCTGCAAGGCTCGGCGGTGGCGCGGTTCCGTTCGATCAGCCTGCAAACCATCGTCATCACCGGCACGATCGTGCGGCTTGCCGAGGGGTTGGTGACGACCGTGTTGGGCGGCGGCAGGGCCGAGCCGCACGTGCACGAGGCCAATATTCATCATGCGCTGACGTGGAGCGGTTATCTCATTGGCGCGGGCGTCGGCGGCTTCGCGCTCGAACGTTTCGGCGTGCCGCTGTTGCTGCCGGCCTGCGCCCTGCTGGCGGCGGCTCTATTGCTCGCGCTGATCGAAGCGCGCGAACCGGAGCCGCAGAAAAAATAGGCGGGCCTGCAGGCCCGCCTGTTCGGTCATGCGATCGACGGCGGTTACGGCTTGAGCCGCGCCGCCGCTTCCTTGGCGATGCTCGGATCGGCGTATTTGGCGATCTTGATGTCCTTGGTCAGGAAGCCCATCTCGCGCTGGGTCTCGATGTTGGCCTGCAACGCCGTCAGGTCAGGCAGCGCATCGGCGTTGCGGTAATAGTCCTTGCCCTTGACGAAAAGCCAGGAATCCCACACTGGCGCCGGAATCTTGGTCAGATTGACCGCGATCTGCACGGCGGCGTCGTGGTTCTTGGGGTCCTGGAACCAGCGCATGACGCGGATCGTGTCTTCCATGAAGTCCACCATCGCGGCGCGGTTCTGCTTCAGCCAGTCGGCCCGGGCGACCCAGACGATCATCTGCGTCCGGCCGACGGCTTCCTTCTGCGTGAACAGCGGATGCGCCGTCTTCAGCAGGTCGGGATTGGTCGAGAACGGCAGCACGCCGGGAATCAGCGCGACCTTCTTTTCATCCAGCATATTGCGCATGTTGGGGAACGCCGCTTCGACGATGGTCACGTCCTTCTTGTCGTCAAGGTGATGCTTGCGCAGCATCGAGCGCATTGCGATGTCAACCGCGCTACCGGCGACGTTGGTCGCCAACACCTTGCCCTTGAGGTCCTCGACCGTCTTGATGCCGCTGTCGTTGCGGACGAAATATTGATCGGTGTAGTAGCCGGGCACGCCGTCCTGGAAGTCGTCGCTGATGACGCGCAAATCCTCGAGGCCGGCGTTTTGGATGGCGAGCGCAAGCGACGAATAAGCCAGGTCGCCAATGTCGAGCTGATTGCTGGCGAGCGCGGTGATCATCTGCGGCGTGCCTTGGAAGCGCGTCACGTCGAGCGTGTAGCTCTTGCCCATATGCGTCATCAAATCGGGCTTGGTCGGCAAGAGCGACGACCAGTTGGCGACAGCGACGACGTAGCTGAGGCGGATCTTGACCGGCTCGGCTTGGGCCGAAAGCGCGGTGCAAGCGAACGCGGCCGCGATGCACGCGGCGAGCGCGGAACGGATCAAACGCATTGGTCCTCCCCTGAGAGCGAGCGCCGGCCGTCGTTTTGCGCTCGCGATCCGTGCGCCGGACCGCGCCGCGGCAGGCATTTCCCGAACGCGTTCACTATTGGATCCGGTCCCCGCTTTGTCAAGTTGACGGGGTTCAGCGGCGCGGCTGCAGGCCGTCCACCAATACTTGCAGCACGCGGCGGAGTGCCGTCAGCCCTTGCGCCAGATTGGGTTCGCTCCGGTCGCCGGCAAGCCAGCGGCGCACTTCGGCCGTATAAATGTCGAAGATCGCGCGCGCGACCAGCGTGTCGTCGCCGGCCATGGCGATAATCCCGTCCGCGCGAGCACGCGCCACCAGCGCGGTGACGCCGGCGACGATCTGATCGCGATGCGCCTGAAAGCGGTGGGCTTCGGGTCCGTGCGTGTAGAAGGTCAGCTCGCGCAACAGAAAGCGCGCCAGGTTCGGCTGCCGCGCGAAATAGGCGTAGAAGTCGTGGAACACTGCGACCAACCGGTCGGCCAGCGCCGGCGCCGACGGTGATTTGCCGAAGGCTTGGCCTGCGAGATCGATCAGCTCGTCGTTGAAGATCAGGAACAGCAGGTCGCGCTTGTCGGCGGCGTATGTGAAGAGCGTGCCGAGGCCGACGCCGGCGCGCTTGGCGATGGCGCGCGTCGTGGTGGCGTCATAACCCTTCTCGACGAACAGTTCACGCGCGGCGCGGCGGATGTTGCCGAGCTTGCGGGCTTTGCTGCGCTCCCGCAGGCCGCCCTCGATCGTGCGGTTGCCGCTGCGCGCAATCGGTTCCGGCACGTGCGCCGTCTCCTTTGTGTCCTTCGGCGCCCTGCGCTTGACAGCATCATGGGGCCGGGCCAAAAGTGAACACGTTCAAAATAATCCGGTGTCGATGCTCGACGCAAGGGGAGCGCGGAGAATGGCACAGCGCAAGACGGCATTGGTGACCGGCGCCGCGAGCGGCATCGGCGCCGCGGTGGCCGTGGCGTTGGCGCGTGCCGGTTACGATGTCGCCATCAATTACAGCCGCAGCGCCGGCCCCGCGCGCGAGGTTGCGGCGCAGGCGCAGAAACTCGGTGCGCAAACGCTGCTTTGCCAATGCGATGTTGCCGACGATGTCGCCGTGCGCGCGATGCTTGGTGAAGTGGCGGCGAAATTTGCACGGCTCGATGCGCTGATCAACAACGCCGGCACGACGACTGAGATCCGGCCGAAGGATTTTGACGCGATGACCGTCGAAGAATGGGATCGCGTCTTCGCCGTCAATGTGCGCGGCATATTTTCGGTGACCCGCGCGGCGTTGCCGCTGCTGCGCAAGGCGCCGCATCCGGCGATCGTCAACACCGCCAGCATCGTCGGTTTGCGCCCCGGTCCGCAGCCGCTGCCCTACGCTGCCAGTAAGGCGGCGGTGGTGAATCTGACGAAGACGCTCGCTTTCAATCTCGGTCCCGAAATCCGCGTCAATGCCGTGGCGCCGGGCTGGATGGAGGGCGACTGGATGAAGCGCATGCTCAAGGACAAGTACGACGAGCTGATGGGCCGGCGCGCCAAGCTCACGCCGCTGAAGCGCGTCGTCACGGCCGAAGACGTCGCCGAGACCATGCTGTCGCTCATCGAAGGCAATCGTTTCGTCACCGGCGAGATCGTCGTCGTCGACGGCGGATTCTCGAGTTCGACCTGATGCTGCCCGGCGTCGTGCCGTTTCCGGCCGAGTTCGCCGCTCGCTATCGCGCCAAGGGCTATTGGCGCGATCGTCCGTTGCGCGACGAATTCGCCGACGCGTGGCGCAAGTTTGCCAACCGCATCGCATTGATCGACGGTGCGCGGGGCTACACCTATGCCGATATCGACTGCCTTACCGACAATCTCGCGCTCAATCTTCTGACGCTCGGGCTCCGGCCGGGCGACCGGATCGTGCCGACGCTGCCCAATGTCGCGGAATTCGTGCTGCTCTATTTCGCTTTGCAGAAGATCGGCGGTATTCCGATTGCGGCGCTGGTCACGCATCGCTACAGCGAGATCAAGCAGTTCGTGCAAATCGCCCAGGCGACCGCCTGCGCCTATCCCGGGCGATCCGGCGATTTCGCCTTCGGTCCGGCGATCAAGCGCATCGCCGATGAGAATGCGTGCCTCAAGCTGCGCCTGGTGCTCGGGCGCGCCGGGCCGGGCGAGGTGTCGCTGACCGAGCTCATCGAGACGCCGGCTGAACTGCCGAAAAGCCGGCTGGCCGAGATCACACTCGATCCGACCGATCCGTGTATTTTCCAGCTGTCGGGCGGCACCACCGGCATCCCCAAGCTGATTCCGCGTACCCACAACGACTACGCCTACAATTCCAAGGCGGCGGCGCGGGTGTGCGAGGTCGGCGCCGATTCCCTGCTGCTGCTGGCGTTGCCGATCGCGCACAACCTGCCGCTCGCCTGTCCCGGTATCCAGGGCTTCTTTTTCAACGGCGGCGCCGTGGTGCTCAGTCCGACGGCGCGGCCCGAACACATGTTTCCGCTGGTGGAAAAGCATCGCGTCACGCACATCAAAGTGGTGCCGGCGCTGCTCATCCGCCTCATCAACAGCCCGGAAGCGCAGCAATACGACACGTCGTCGGTGCGCTGCATCCAAAGCGGCGGCCAGCGGCTGCAGCCCGAGGTGCGGCTCAAGACACACGAGGTCATTCCCACCGCTTTCGTGCAGGAAAATTTCGGCATGTCGGAGGGCATGCTGTTCTTCGTCCGCCGTGGCGATCCGGAAGACGTGCGGCTCGAAACCGTCGGCCGGCCGATCTCACCTCACGATGAGGTGCGGCTTTTGGACGACAACGACAAGGAAGTGGCGGTCGGCGAGGTCGGCGAGCTGTGCGTCCGCGGTCCGTATACGTTGCGCGGCTACTATGGCGCGCCCGAGCACAACAAGAAGGCGTTCACGTCGGACGGATTCTACCGGTCCGGCGATCTCATGCGCCGGCACCCGTCGGGCAACTACGTGGTCGAAGGGCGCAAGAAAGATCTGATCAACCGCGGCGGCGAGAAGATCAGCGCCGAAGAGATCGAGAATTTGATCCTGCAGCATCCGGCGGTGCAGAACGTCGCCTGTATCGCGGTGCCGGATTCCAAACTCGGCGAGCGTATGTGCGCCTGCGTCATTGCGCAGAAGGGCATGAGCCTGACGCTCGACGAGCTGGTGCAATTCCTCGCCGCCAAGGAGATCGCGAAGTTCAAGCTGCCCGAGCGGCTTCAGCTGATGACCGAGTTTCCACTTTCGAGCTTCGGCAAGGTATCGAAGAAGGCGCTGGCCGAAATGGTCTTGAAACCAATGGCGGGGGCGCCCTGAGGCTCTATGCGAATCATCGATCTGCACTGCTATCCAAATACCGAGCCCTGGATCAAATGCCAGGGTCCTTATGTCGATGCGCTGGCCAAATATTGGAAACGGCAATGGACGTGGAAGCAGGAAGACGACGTGGTACGGGAGTTCGCCGCTGCCGGCGTCGACGCCGTTCTGGTCGCGCTCGACCTCGAGACCACCGCGAAAACGCCGCCATGCTCCAACGACTACGTGCGCGGCATGCAGCAGCGGCACAAGGACCGCATCATCCAGGCCTGGGCGGCGGTCGATCCGCTCAAAGGCGATGCCGCGATCGCCGAGGCGCAGCACGCGATCCGCGACCTCAAGATGCTGGGCTTCCATTTCCATCCGATCATGGGGCACTTCGCGGTCAACGAGCGGCGTTTCTATCCGCTCTGGGAAGCAATCGCCGCGCTCAAAGTGCCGGTGATGATCGATGTCGGCACGACGGGTATGGGCGCCGGCATGCCTGGCGGCCTCGGCGCGAAGCTGCGCCACGCGCATCCGTCTTGCATCGATGATCTGGCCGCCGATTTTCCCGATTTGACGATCGTGGCTGCTCATCCCGGCTGGCCGTGGATCGACGAGATGACCGCGGTGGCGCTGCACAAGGGCAACGTGTTCTGGGAGCTGTCGGGCTGGGCGCCAAAATATTTTCCGGTCCAGCTCAAAACGGATATCCGCGCGCGGCTGCAAGACAAGATCATGTTTGGCAGCGACTATCCGAGCATTCCCTATGCGCGGTTGTTCCAGGAATGGCGCGAGCTGCGCTACGCAGACGACGTCATGGAGAAGATTTTCCACCGCAACGCCGAGCGCATTCTCGGTCTCTAATTCGGTCGGCGCAAAAAGCAAACGCCGCGGCGTTGCCGCCGCGGCGTCCGGTCAAAAATCCCGGCTCGTGCTTAGACGAGCTTCAGGTTCGTAGCCGACGTGCGGCCCTGCTGGCTCTGCTCGAGATCGAAGCTCACTTTCTGACCTTCGTTCAGGGCGCCGATGCCTGCGCGTTCGACGGCGGAGATATGGACGAAAACGTCCTTACCGCCGCTCTCGGGCGCGATGAAACCGTATCCCTTTTGAGCGTTGAACCACTTGACCGTGCCAATTGCCATTCCTGTCTCCATGGCGAGTACCAGTGCGCACGATTGCGCAACCGATCGGCTGTCGAAAGGCACGGATTGCAGGGTCGGGCTCACAGTGGAGCGATCGAGCGCAGGCCGGAACCCAGCGAAGCGATGGCCAGGAAGCTAGGGGATCGGACCGCGATTTTCAAGCCGCGATTGCGCAGATTTGC
>JAGXBG010000057.1 GCA_018971215.1 Alphaproteobacteria bacterium | reverse complement strand
CGATGGCCCAATTCTTCGCGACGCTCTCTCTCCGGATGTCGTAGGCGCCGGCCTTGAACGCTTCGAGCGCCACCGATTGATCGCGATAATAGTCGTAACGGATCTCGTCGAAATTATAGCGGCCGACATTGACCGGCAGGTCCTTGCCCCAATAATCGGCGACGCGCCGATAGACGACGTAGCGGCCCGGCTGGAAGTCGACGATCTTGTAGGGACCACTGCCGAGCGGGACATCGAGCGTCGTCTTGCTGAAATCGTGCTTCGACCAGTAGGCCTTGGACAGCACCGGCATCTCGCCGACGATCGACGGCAGCTCGCGGTTGGTGCCGTTACGGAACGTGAACTTGACCCGATGCGGTTCGAGTGCCTCGGCCTTGACCACGTCCGCGTAGTACAGCCCCCAAGACGGATTGCCCTTCGACTTGAGGGCGTCGAACGTCCAGACCACGTCGGCGGCGGTGACCGGCGTGCCGTCCCAGAACCGAGCTTGCGGCCGCAGATTGTACGTCACCGACTTCTTGTCGGGCGCAACCTCGACGCTTTCGGCGACGAGTCCGTAGTACGATGCCGGTTCGTCGTCCGACGACGCCATCAGCGTATCGAACATCCGGTCGACACCGTCGGCCGGCACGCCCTTGAGGATGAACGGATTGAAAGAATCGAACGTGCCGATGGCCGCGTATTTGACCGACCCGCCTTTGGGCGCGTCCGGATTGACGTAGTCGAAATGCTTGAAGCCGGCCGGGTATTTGAGGTCGCCGAACAGCGACAGGCCGTGCTGCGGCTGGGCGAACGCGGGCACCGCCAGCCAGACGAGCGCGAAAATCAGCGCAATGATGCGTTTCATGGCGGCGCTACTTTAGTCGGCGACTCGCGCCGCCGGAATCGTTATTTGCCCGCCAGCGCCGACCGCGTCGCCGCCGCCAGGGCCGGATCGCCGGCGGCGATCACCCGTCCGTCCGAGCGCAAGGTCAGCGCCTCGCCGGCCCAGTCGCTCATCTCGCCGCCCGCGCCTTCGATAACCGGGACCAACGCGCAGTAATCGTAGGGCTTGAGTCCGGCTTCGACGACCAAGTCGACAAAGCCGGCGGCGAGCAGCCCGTAGGCGTAGCAATCGGCGCCGTAGCGCGCGAGCTTGACCCCCTGGCGCACGCGGGCGAACGCTTGGGCATCGGTTCCCGCGAACATGTCAGGCGCGGTCGCGTACAAAGTGGCATCGCCGACCGTCGAGCAGGCACGCGTCGCAATCGGCTTGCCGTTGAGCGTGGTCTTGCGCCCCTCGGCGCCGAGCCAGCGTTCGCGCAGGATCGGCTGATCGATGACGCCGAGCACCGGTGTGCCCTTGAACGTCAGCGCGATCAGCGTGCCGAACAGTGGTACGCCCGAGATGAAGGACTTGGTGCCGTCGATCGGATCGAGCACCCAGACATAATCGGCTTCGGGCCGGGTGCGGCCATGTTCCTCGCCGAGCACGCCGTGATCGGGAAAGCGCGCCTCGATCAGCGCGCGCATCTCGGCTTCGGCTTCGCGGTCGGCGACCGTCACCGGCGTTTCGTCGGCCTTGCTTTCGACGGTCAGGCCGCTGCGGAAATAACGACGGATGGTGGCGGCCGCCTTGTCGGCGAGCGCGCCGGCAAGAGCCAAATGTGCGGCCGTGACCCGTTCCGACATGGCGCCCCTATTCTAGGGCGTCGGCGGTTACTTGCTAGAGGGCTGCGTCTTGGTCAGCGGCTGCGGATGGTCGCTCAACGAATTGAGGTAAGCGATGATGTCGGCCCGCTCCTTGGCCTTCGCGTCGCCGGCATAGGTCATCTTGGTGCCGGAGGCGAAGTGCTGCGGATTGGCCAGCCATTCGTTGAGATTTTCGGCCGTCCACGTCTGACCCTTGCCCTTGGTCTTGAGCGCGTCGGAGAAGGCATAGCCGTTGCGGCCCTCGGCGATCGGCGAGCCGACGATGCCGTAGAGGTTCGGACCGATCTTGTTGGCGCCGCCTTTGTCGAAACTATGACAGGTCTGGCAGACCGCCGTGTGCGCCTTGCCGGAATCGACATTTGCAGTCGCCAGCAGCGAATCGAACGAATCGGGCGCGGGCGCCGCGGACGCTCCTTTGGCCGGCGTAGCGGCCGCCGGTTGCGCTGGCGCCGCGGTCGGCAGCGGTTGCGGATGGTCGCTCAGCGAATTGAGGTAAGCGATGATGTCCGCGCGTTCCTTGGCTTTCGGATCGCCGGCATAGGTCATCTTGGTGCCGGACGCGAAGTGCTGCGGATCGGCCAGCCAGTCGTTGAGGTTGTCGACGGTCCAGCTCTGGCCCTTGCCCTTGGTCTTGAGCGCGTCGGAGAAGGCGTAGCCATCGCGGCCTTCGGCGATCGGCGAGCCGACGATGCCGTAGAGATTGGGACCGATCTTGTTGGCGCCGCCTTTGTCGAACGTGTGGCAGGTCTGGCAGACCGAAGTGTGGGCCTTGCCGGCATCGACGCTGGCGCTGGCGAGCAGCGGTTCGATCGGCTGCGGACCGGCCGGCGCCTGCGCGCTCGTCGTGGCTTCAGGCGCCGCGGCGACCTCGTAGGCGTTCTTCGTGAGCGGCGTCGGCTCGACCAGCTTGGAGGCGATGATGCCCGACACCATGGCGACGATCATCGCCACCAGTATCGCGCCCGCGACTTTGTTCATCTCGAAGGACATGCGAAACTCGATCCCCTGGTGCGGCTCGGCCGGCAGGAAACTCAATTTCGCCTGCCAACTCAAACGAAATCTGCCGGAAAAAGGCCGGTTGCAGGGGCTAGCTTCGATGCGGCATAACGCCGCAATTCCAGCCACGCTCCGGCCGCACATCCGGAATCCGAAAGCCAAAGCCCTGAAGCCGATCATTCTCATCCCCGCCCGTCTGGCCTCGACGCGCCTGCCCGATAAACCGCTGGCGGTGATCGGCGACGCGCCGATGATCGTCCAGGTCTGGCGGCGTGCGACCGAAGCGGCGATCGGGCCGGTCGTGGTCGCCGCCGCCGATGCGGCCATCGTCGACGCGGTCACGCGCACCGGCGGCCGCGCCGTGGCGACGCGTCCTGACCACCCCTCGGGATCGGATCGCATTTTCGAAGCGCTGCAAACGCTCGACCCAGGCGCGACGCACGACGTGGTGGTGAACGTGCAAGGCGATCTGCCTTTGCTCGATCCGCATGCGATCCGCGCCGCGTTGGCGCCGCTGGTCAATCCGGCGTGCGACATCGCGACGCTCGCCGCCGTGCTCGAACCCGGCGAGATCGACAGCAGCAGCGTGGTCAAGCTGTGGGCGAACTTCGGCGGCAAAACGATCGCGCGCGCCCTCGCCTTTTCGCGCGGCGCCGCGCCGCCGCCCGACGGCGGCACGCCGCATCACCATATCGGGCTTTACGCCTATCGCCGCGCGGCGCTGGCGCGTTTCGTCGCGCTGCCGCCCAGCGCCAATGAAAAGCGCGCGAACCTGGAACAGCTGCGCGCGCTCGACGCCGGCATGCGGATCGACGCTGCGCTCGTTGACGCGGTGCCGTTCGGCGTCGATACTCCGGCCGACCTCGAACGCGCCCGCGCGCTGATGCGGACGCGGCCGGACCCCGCCCGCCCATGACCGCCAACCGACGAACCCCGCGCCGCATCGCCTTCCAAGGCGCACCGGGCGCCTATTCCGATCTCGCCTGCCGGCACGTCTTCCCGAAAATGACGCCGCTCGCGTGTCCAGGATTCGAGGACGTGATCGCGGCGGTGCGGCGCGGCGCGGCCGAGCTCGCCATGCTGCCGATCGAGAATTCGGTCGCCGGCCGCGTCGCCGACATCCATCACCTGCTGCCGGAATCCGGCCTCTTTATCGTCGGCGAGCATTTCGAACGCGTGAAGCATCAGCTCCTCGCCCTGCCGGGCGCGTCGCTCAAGACGATCAAGGTCGTGCGCAGCCACGTTCACGCGCTGTCGCAATGCCGGCGGCTGATCCGCAAACTCGGCCTCAAGGCGGTCGTGAGCGCCGACACCGCCGGCGCCGCCGCCGAGCTGGCGCAAAGCGGCGACACGCACGTCGCGGTGATCGCGTCGGAGCTTGCCGGCCGCATCTACAAGCTCAAGACGTTGAAGCGCAACATCGAGGACGCCGGCCACAACACGACGCGGTTCCTCATCATGGCGCGGCAGCCGAAAACGCCGCCCGACAACGGCCGGCCCGTGGTGACCTCGTTCGTCTTTCGCGTCAAGAATGTGCCGGCGGCGCTCTACAAAGCGCTCGGCGGCTTCGCCACCAACGGCATCAACATGACCAAGCTCGAAAGCTACATGGTCGGCGGCGAATTCACCGCGACGCAGTTCTATGCCGACATCGAAGGCCATCCCGATTCGCGGCCGGTGCGGCTGGCGCTCGAAGAGCTCGACTTCGTGACGCGCGAACTGAAAATCCTCGGCACCTATCCGGCGCATCCGTTCCGCCTCAAGGCGGCGCGGCGCTCGCGGAGCGATTGAGCCAATCCTCGATCAGCCGCCGCGCCACCGAATCCTTTCGCGGCAGGCGGAAGTCATCGTCGTCGGTGTGTGCCCGAATCCAATCGCGCTCGTACCAGGCCGCGTGTTCGAGCTCGCTGCCTGCCATCGCCAGCGCGCGCGTCACCGCACGCGCCGAGAAGCCCAGCATGAGCGACGAGGGAAACGGCCAGGGCTGCGACGAGTGATAGACGATGTCGGTGACGGCGATGCCGGTCTCCTCGCGCACTTCGCGCGCCACCGCCTCTTCCAGGCTTTCGCCCGGCTCGACGAAGCCGGCGAGAGTCGAATGCATGCCGGGTGGCCAGGTCGGTTGCCGACCCAAGAGGCAGCGCGATCCGTCGGTCACCAGCATGATCACTGCCGGATCGGTGCGCGGGAAATGCGTCGCGTTACAGGCGGCATCGGTGCAGCGCCGCATGTGGCCGGCGTCCGCTATCAAGCTCGGCGCACCGCACACGGCGCAATGCCGATGACGCTGGTGCCAATAGAGGATGCCACGCGCGTAGGCGAGTAGCGCCGATTCATCGCGCGGCAGCAGCGGCCCAACGCGGCGCAGATCGACGAATTCGCTGCCCGCCGACGCCGGCAGCCTGGCCAACGGCTCGTCCAAGTGCGACAGGTCGACGGCGAAATAGGCGTGTTCGCCGCCGACGCCCAGGAGTACGACCTGGCCGTCGGGCGCATAATCCGCGCGCTCCAAGAGCACCGCACGCGGCGCCAGCCCGTCGGCGCCGCGGACCAGATTGCGCGCCTGCCACACCGGCACAAAGCGTGTGCTGGCGTGCTTGAGCTGCGCCGCAAGCCAGGCCGCGTCCTTGCGTCGATGCGAGGCACGATCAAGCCCGCCGGCATAGACGTTGGGCAGGTCGCGCATGCCGCTCCTCTTGCCGAGTCCCGCAATCGCGAACGTCGCACGTCGTCGGTCTTGCGCGGCTGACGGGATCGCCTGATATAGTGGCATGGGAGGCTGGCGGCGGACAGGCCCCTCGCCAACCCGGTCAGGTCCGGAAGGAAGCAGCCGTAACGAGTTACGGCCTGGGTCGGCGTTCAGTCTCCCACCGCGGCTCCCACGGAGAGGCAAGGCACATGAGCGAGCCGGGCGGCGTCTATCGCGTGCTCGCGCGCAAATACCGGCCAACGACGTTTGCGGAGCTCATCGGCCAGGAGGCGATGGTCCGGACGCTCGCCAACGCGATCGCCGCCGGCCGCATCGCCCATGCCTTCATCCTCACCGGCGTCCGCGGCGTCGGCAAGACGACGACCGCACGCATCATCGCCCGCGCGCTCAATTGCATCGGGCCCGACGGCAAGGGCGGGCCAACGGTTGAGCCCTGCGGCCAGTGCGAGCATTGCCGCGCCATCGCCGAGGATCGGCACGTCGATGTCCTGGAAATGGACGCGGCCTCGCGCACCGGCGTCGACGACATCCGCGAGCTGACCGACGGTGTGCGCTACAAGCCGGTGTCGGCACGCTTCAAGGTCTACATCATCGACGAAGTGCACATGCTGTCCAAGAACGCCTTCAACGCGCTGTTGAAGACGCTCGAAGAGCCGCCGCCCGACGTCAAATTCATCTTCGCCACCACCGAAGTGCACAAGGTGCCGGTGACGGTGCTGTCGCGCTGCCAGCGTTTCGCATTGCGGCGCGTGCCGGCCGACATACTGGCGCAGCATTACGCCAAGATCGCGGCCGCCGAGAAGGTCGCGGCCGAAAGCGGCGCGATCGCGCTGATCGCGCGTGCTGCCGACGGCTCGGTGCGCGACGGTCTGTCGATCCTCGACCAGGCGATCGCGCTGGGATCCGGCACGGTGACGGAAGCGGCGGTGCGCGAGATGCTCGGCGTCGCCGACCGTGGCCTCGTATTCGACCTGCTCGAAACCGTGCTCAAAGGCGACGCTGCCGGTGCGGTGCAGCGCATGGACGACCTCTACCAAGGCGGCACCGATCCGGCGATGGCGCTGCAGGAGTTGCTCGACCTGACCTACCATCTGACGCGGCTCAAGCTCGCGCCCGAGTCGGGCGAAGCGTTCGAAGGCGATCGCGGCCGCGCTTTGCCCTTGTCCCAGAAACTCGGCATGGCCGAGCTGGCGCGCGCCTGGCAGATGCTGCTCAAGGGACTGGGCGAGGTGCAAAACGCGCCATCGCCGATCCAGGCGGCCGAGATGGTGCTCGTCCGTCTGGCTTATGTCGCCGATCTGCCGGCGCCGGCCGATCTGATCAAGGCGCTCGAAGGCGCCGGCAACGGCACGCAAACACCGGCCAACGGACCCGCGCCCGGACCGCGCATCGCGCCAGTGCCGCGCGCGTCCATCGAGTCCGCCACCGTCGCCGCGCCGCGCATCCAGCCGCGCGAGATGCCCTCGCCGGAATCGCTGCCGGCCGGCCCGCAGAGCTTCCTCGACGTGGTGCGGCTGTTCGAGCAAAAACGCGAGCCGCTGCTGCGCAGCCATCTCTACGGCAACGTCCATCTGGTGCGCTTCGAAATCGGCCGCATCGAGTTACGGCCGACCGAAGCGGCGCCGCGCGATCTGCCCAATCGCCTGGGCCAAATGTTGACCGAATGGACCGGCCGGCGCTGGATCGTCAGCGTCTCGGGCGATCCCGGCGAGGCGACGCTGCGCGAACAGGATACGGCGCGCGCCGCCGGCCTCCGGAGCGAGGCTGCGAACCATCCGCTGGTGCGTGCCGTGCTCGAAACTTTTCCCGGCGCCAAGATCGAAGCCGTGCGCGAGAAAGCGATTGAAGCGGCTTCCGGCGAGACCGCGGAGGCTGCGGAAGACACCATGATTGCCGAAGACCCGATCGAAGGAGACGATTTCCTGTGAACAATCTCGGCCAGATGCTCAAACAGGCGCAGCAGATGCAGGCGCGCATGCAGGAGATGCAGGAACGTCTCGCGGCGGTCGAGGTTACCGGCGTTTCCGGCGGCGGCATGGTGACGGTGACGCTCAACGGCAAGGGCGACGTGAAGAAGATCAAGCTCGACAAGTCGATCGTCGATCCCAACGAGGTCGAAGTGCTCGAGGACCTGGTCGTCGCCGCGTTCAACGA
This sequence comes from Alphaproteobacteria bacterium, assembly GCA_018971215.1. Classification (GTDB taxonomy): domain Bacteria; phylum Pseudomonadota; class Alphaproteobacteria; order ATCC43930; family CGMCC-115725; genus REEB95. Next base: position 6,605 of record JAGXBG010000057.1, on the reverse strand, counting down.
CGCCAAAAGCCGGGTCGAGCGCAACCTCGCCGAGGAAACCGAAAAGCTCACCGGCGGGCTCAAACTGCCGCCGGGCATGAAGCTGCCGTTTTAAGTGCTCGAACTCGACCGTCTGATCCAGCTGCTGTCGAAGCTTCCCGGCCTGGGCCCGCGCTCGGCACGGCGCGCGGCGCTGTTCCTGCTGAAGCGGCGCGAGAGCCTGATGGAGCCGTTGGCGGTGGCGCTGACCGAGACCGCGGCGAAGGTCCGGCCGTGCGGCCGTTGCGGCAATCTCGACACCGCCGATCCCTGTGCGCTGTGCCGCGATCCGCGGCGCGACCAGGGGCTCATCTGCGTCGTCGAGGACGTCGCCGATCTATGGGCGATCGAGCGTTCGGCCGCCTACAACGGGCTCTATCACGTGCTCGGCGGGACGTTGTCGGCGCTCGATGGCGTCGGGCCGGAGGATCTACGCATCGAGCCGCTGGTGAAGCGCGTTGCCGAGAGCAAAACGCGCGAGGTGATTCTGGCGTTGAACGCCACGGTCGAGGGCCAGACCACGGCGCATTACGTCATGGACCGGCTGGCGGCGACCGGCGTGCGCGTCTCGCGGCTGGCGCACGGCGTGCCGGTCGGCGGCGAACTTGACTATCTCGACGAAGGCACGCTCAGCGCGGCGCTAGCCGCGCGCAAGCCGCTGCAGCCGTAAGCGCTATTCGCCGATGAGGCGCGGACGCGGCGGCGCTTCGATCTCTTCCGCCTCGCCGTCGATCGCGTCTTCGAGCCGGCGCACCTCGTAGGCCGGAACGCTTGCCGGCAGCGCCTTGGGCGTCTGCACGCCGAACTTGCCGAGCTTGCCCGCCTGCGGCAGCAGACGGCGGTTCACCGAATTGGCGAAATCGGCGAAGGAACTGGCGGCGGCTTCGATGCCCTTGCCGACCTTGACCGCGGCTTCGAGCGCGACGCGCACGCGGTCGAGCAGCACGCCGGCGGTTTCGACGATGCGCGCCTGGTTCTCGGCCTGGCGCTGACGGCGGATGTCGCCGGCGGCGAACGAAACGATGGCGTGCAACGTGCCGGGCCCGGCAGGAATGATGGCGAGGTCCTGCGCCTTGCGGCGGAAATCGCGATCGGCGCGGCAAAGTTTGTCGAGCGTGATCTCGCTCGGCAGGTACATGACGCTGAGCATACGGTCGACCGCGCCGGCGCGGCCAGCGTCGCGGAAGGCGGCGAGCACCGCGCTCTGGTAATCCTTCGACGCCAGCGCGCGCAGATGCTGGTTCATCGTTGCCGCGAGCCGCGCGTAAGCGGCGGCCTCGGCCGCCTCGCCTTCGGCCTCGGCGATCTCGAGCACCGCCTTCGACGCCTTGCAGTCGATCACCAGAACGGTATCGCCGGGCAGGAACACCACCGCGTCGGGCCGCAAGCGTTGTCCGCTCGCTTCGCCCGGTGCCTGGAATTGCAGGACATAATCGCGGCCTTCTTCGAGGCCGAAGGACTTGAGCGTGTTGGCGAGGCCAACTTCGGCGATCTGGCCGGCGCCGCCGGGACTCGACAGCGCCCGCATCACCGTGTCGAGGGTGCGGCCTTTGTCCTGGATCTGGCCGTGCAGCGCGGCCACCGCTTCATTGAGCTTGGTCGCATGATCGACCAGCGGCTGCGCCAATTCCTTGAGCCGGGCCTCCGATTCTTTCTTGGCCTCGGCGTTCTCGCGCTTGTAGTCGTCGAGCAGCTTGGACGACAGCGACTGCGCCGGCTCAAGGACAGCCGCCTTAGTCGCGTCCAACATTTCCTGCTTGAGGCGCTCGTAGTCCGTGGAACGGCGCTCGGCTTGCGCGAGTTGCTCGCGCGCGACCGCAAGGTCGCGTTCCGCTCGACTACGGGCCTGGAATAGCCAGGCCACGACGGCCAGCAGAACGACGACCGCCAAGGCTAAAACCGCTTCCATGCCCGCATGTTAGCCTAGCCGCCCGGCGCCAGCTATCCGTTGACGGACTCGGCCCGAAGTCCTACCTAAATGGCCATCATGGCCCTTTTGCCGATCATCACCGCGCCCGATCCGCGGCTCAAACGCAAGTCCAAGCCAGTCGCCAAGGTCGACGGGCGCGTGCGCAAGCTGATGGCCGACATGCTTGAGACGATGTACGACTCGAACGGCATCGGCCTGTCGGCGCCGCAAGTCGGTATCCTCGAACGCGTCGTCGTGGTCGATTGCGCGCGCGAAGGCGAGAAGCCGCAACCGATCAAGCTGGCCAACCCCGAAATCGTCTGGGAGTCCGACGAGACGGTGGTGTGCAGCGAAGGCTGCCTGTCGCTGCCCGAGCAATATGCCGACGTCGAGCGGCCGGCGGCCGTCCGCCTGCGCTATCTCGACGAGCAGAACGAGATCCGCGAGCTCGACGCCAAGGGCCTGCTCGCCACCTGCATCCAGCACGAGATCGATCATCTCGACGGCGTGCTGTTCGTCGACCATATCTCGGCGCTGAAGCGCGGCATCATCCTGCGCAAGCTCAGCAAGACCAAGCGTCTCAAGTCGCCGGTCCCCGCCTGAGGGCGCGATGGCGCCCCACCCGCCGGCCAAGCTGCGCCTCGCATTCCTGGGCACGCCCGGTTTCGCCGCGCGCATTCTCGGCGCCCTGATCGATGCCGGCCACGATGTCGTCGCCGCCTATACCCAGCCGCCGCGGCCCGCCGGCCGCGGTCATCGCGTCATGCGCTCGCCGGTGCATGAGCTGGCCGAAGTGCGTGCTATTCCGGTCGAGACGCCAGCGAAGCTCGACGATGCGGTGGCGAAGAAATTCGCCGCGCTTAACGTCAACGCCGCGGTCGTCGCGGCCTATGGCTTGATCCTGCCGAAGACGATGATCGACGCGCCGCGGCTCGGTTGCCTCAACGTCCATGCCTCGCTGTTGCCGCGTTGGCGCGGCGCAGCGCCGATCGAACGCGCGCTGCTCGCCGGCGACCGCGAAACCGGCATTTCGATCATGCGCATGGATGAAGGTCTCGATACCGGCCCGGTGTTGCTCGCCGAGCGAATGGCAATCCCCGCGCGCATGGGCGCCAGCGCGCTTTATGACGAGCTGGCCGCGCTCGGCGCGCGTTTAATCGTCGCCGCGCTCGCGGCCGCAGCCGAGGGCAAGCTCAACGCCAAACTGCAATCGGCCGACGGCGTGACTTATGCGAAAAAGCTGCGGCGCGAAGAAGGCGCGCTCGACTGGCGCCGGCCCGCCGCCGAGCTCGAACGCGCGGTGCGGGCCTTCGAGATTTTCCCGGGCACGTATTTCATCCACAACGACGAGCGCATCCGCGTGCTGGCGGCCGAAACCGCCGATGGGTCAAACGGCGCTGTACCGGGCATGGTGCTCGACGATCAGCTGACCATCGCCTGCGGCGCCGGCGCCTTACAGCCGACGCGGCTGCAGCGCGCCGGCCGCGCCGCGCTGAGGGCCGAGGATTTCCTGCGCGGCCACGCGATTCCGCGCGGCACGGTGTTGCCATGCCTCGCTACAAGCTGACGATCGAATACGACGGCACTGGCCTGGTCGGCTGGCAGCGCCAGGCGAAAGGCCTATCGGTGCAGGAAATCCTCGAAACCGCGGTCGAGCGATTGTGCGGCAAGCACGTCACCGTGCACGGCGCCGGCCGCACCGATGCCGGCGTGCACGCGCTGGCGCAGACGGCGCATTTGGATTTGGCCCGTGACAGGCCACCCGACGTGATCCGCAACGCATTGAACCAGCACGTCAAGCCGCACGCGGTCGCGGTGTTGGCGGTCGAGCGCGTCGCCGAGACGTTCAACGCCCGGCGCTCGGCGCGCGGCCGGGTTTACCGCTATCGCATGCTCAACCGCCGCTCGCCGCCCGCGCTCGAACGCAGCCGGGTCTGGCACATCGGTCCGGTGCTCGATCTGGCCGCGATGCAGGCGGCGTCGCGTGCGCTGATCGGCAAGCACGATTTCACCACCTTCCGCGACACACAGTGCCAGGCGAAATCGCCGGTGAAGACGCTCGACGCGCTCGACGTCGCGCGCGCCGGCGACGAGATCTGGATCGAGGCGCGGGCGCGTTCGTTCTTGCACCATCAGGTGCGCAACATGGTCGGCACGCTCAAGCTGGTCGGCGCCGGCAAATGGGAACCCGCCAACGTCAAGCGCGCGCTCGACGCGCGCGATCGCCGCGCCGGTGGACCGACAGCGCCGCCGCAAGGTCTTTATCTGATTGAAGTGGCCTACGCCGACGCCGATTAGCGCGGCATTACGCCCGGCGGCCGCTCGGTGTCGAGCGGCAGCAAATAGTGCAGGCCGAAAAAGCCGCCGGCGCCGTGGATCTGATCGTCGCTGCGGCCGCCTTCGAATCGCAGATGCTGGTTGATGTCGTAGCTGAGGCCGACGCGATAACCGTTGACCGATTGCAGGAACGTGCGGTCGCCCCACCAGTAGCGCGCCGCGGTGACGTGCATATCCGGCATCGCCGGCACCGGCAGGCCGAGTTCGATATCATGGCCGCCCAACGATTGTTCGGCGAGCGCCGTGCCGACGACCGGGCCGTGACTGAGGCTATCCGTGAGATAGGTTGCCGGATCGACCGCTTGGTTGCCGATTTCGGCGCCGAGATTCGATTGCGCATGGCCGATGGACCAGCCGCGATCGCCGCTGATCACCGTATCCGCCGCCAGCGCTTGCAGGCCGAGGCCGGTCGGCCGCTTGGCATTGGTTTTGGCCGGTGCCGTATCGGGCTCGGCGGCGCCGAGCGGAATGAACTTGGCGATCCGGGTGGCGACTTGATCCGTTCCTTTGACGGCGAGCAGGTCGCTGCTCGAACGCATATCGCTATCGGCGACGCCGCCGAGCTCGAGCTTGCTCAACAATTGTTCGGCCGTATCGACGACGCGCGCGCTGGAATTGGAAACGGTCTGGCGCATGTCGACGATGAAGCCGGTGATCGCGCTATGCGGCGCCGGCGGCACTGCGTCGGCAGCCAACGCGGTGCCGCCCGCGAGACCGCAAAACGCGATCGCGAGCGTCAGACGCAGAGCGCCCATCGAGGCATGACTAGCCATGGTTGGAAAAATTAATGGTAACCGGTTAAAGGCGAGTTAAATCGATTTTGGCGAAAATTTTTACCGCTTCCCGAAGTAGAGTTCAAGGAAGGACAAGTAAATTTTCGTCAGCGCCTCAATATCGTTAAGGCTGGTGCACTCGTTAACCTTGTGCGCGGTCTCGCCGATCGGGCCGAATTCCGCCACCGGACAATAGCGTTGAATAAAGCGCGCGTCGGATGTGCCCCCGCCGGTGGACAATTCCGGCCGGCGGCCGGTGATGGTTTCGATCGCGCGGCTCAGTTTGTCGCTCACCTCGCCCGGCGGCACCAGGAAGGACTCGCCGCTTACCTGGATCGTCAGCTCGTACTTGCCGCCAGCACGATCGAGCCGCTGGCGGACCCAGGCTTCCATCGTCTTGCCGTTCCAGCGATCGTTGAAACGGACGTTGAACACGGCCTTAGCGCGGTCGGGGATGATGTTGGCCGCCGTATTGCCGATATCGATCGTCGCCACCTGAAGATTCGACGGCTCGAATTGCGCGCTGCCATCGTCGATCGGCTCGCGCGTCAATTCGCCGAGCATTCTTACGAGGTGGTGCGCGGCGTTGTCGGCGAAATGCGGATAGGCCGTGTGACCTTGCACGCCGAAGGCGGTCAGGGTGCCGTTAAGGCTGCCGCGCCGGCCAATCTTGACCATGTCGCCGAGCGCCTTGCGGCTGGTCGGCTCGCCGACGATGCAAGCGTCGAGCTTCTCGCCACGTTTGGCGAGCGCTTCGAGCACCTTGCGCGTGCCATTGATCGCAATCGCCTCCTCGTCGCCCGTTATCAGCAGACTGAGCGAGCCGCCGAAATCGCGTCCGTGTGTGGTAACGAAGCGCGCCGCGGCGGCGGCGAAACAGGCGATCGCGCTTTTCATGTCGGCGGCGCCGCGGCCGATCAGGATTCCGCCCTTGACCGTACCCGCGAACGGATCGACCGACCAGTTGGCGAGGTTCCCCGCCGGCACGACGTCCGTATGCCCGGCGAAGCACAGGTTGCGGCCCGATTTGCCAAGCCGGGCATAGAGATTGTGGACCTTTTCGGTGCTCGGTTCGGCGAACGCCATCGCTTCGCAGACGAAACCGATGCGTTCCAACGCGCGCGCCAGATGGGCGATGCAACCCTCGTCTTTCGGCGTCACGCTGGCAAAGCGCACCAGTTCGGCGGTGAGTGCGGCGGCATCGATGGTAGCGGTAGCCGTCATCAGTCGCGCAGCAGTTCGTTGATCGAGGTGCGCGAACGCGTGCGCGCGTCGACGCGCTTGACGATGACGCAGCAGGCGAGATTCGGGCCGCCCGGCGTGCGCGCCGGCAGGCTGCCGGGCACCACGACCGAATAAGCCGGCACGCGGCCGAGGAACGTTTCGCCGGTCGCGCGGTCGACCACCTTGGTCGAGGCGCCGATGAAACAGCCCATCGCCAGCACCGCGCCCTCCTCCACGATCGCGCCTTCGGCGACCTCGCTGCGCGCGCCGATGAAGCAATGGTCCTCGACGATCACCGGCTGCGCCTGCACCGGTTCGAGGACGCCGCCGATGCCGACGCCGCC
>JAGXBG010000056.1 GCA_018971215.1 Alphaproteobacteria bacterium | reverse complement strand
CGCCATCGTGCAACGCGTAATAGCGGCCTATGACGCCTTGCAGCTCGGGAAATTCGCCGACCATGCCGGACGACAGATCGGCCTTGGCGAGCACCGCAGCGCGGCGCAGCTTGGCGACGTCCGCGCCCGGCACGTGCGGCGCGACGGTCTCGGCGAGTTTGGCGACGCGCGTCATCTTGTCCTGAACCGTGCCGAGCCTGGCGTGGAAGACGCGGTCGCGCAGCTTTTCGACGCGCGCGACCAGCTTCACCTTGTGGTCCTGATCCCAGAAGAAACGCGCGTCGGCGAGCCGCGCCTTGAGCACGCGCTCGTTGCCGGCGACGATCGCCTTGCCACCGTCGGCGGCATCGAGGTTTGCGACCAGCAGGAAGCGCGGCGCGAGCTTGCCCCCCTTGTCGAGCGTGGCGAAGTATTTCTGATGGGCGCGCATGGCGGTGGTCAGCACCTCAGCCGGCAAGTCCATGAAGCTCGGATCGATGGCGCCCATTAAAACGGCGGGCCATTCAACCAGGCCTGTGACTTCTTCGAGCAAGGAGTCGTCGGGCTTAACCTTCAGCCCCGCTTTTGTCGCAGCCTGCGCCAGGCCGGTTTCGATCCGGCGGCGGCGTTCGGCGGCATCGAGTACGACCTTGGCGCGTGCGAGCTTGGCGCGATAATCCTTGAGATCGCGCACCGCGAACGCAGCCGGCGACAGAAACCGGTGGCCCGCGGTTTTGTTGCCGACCGGCACCGCACCGAGATCGAGCTTCAGCACCTTGCCGTCGAACAGACAGACGGCCGACTGAATCGGCCGCACCCAGCGGAACGCTGCCGCCGGAAAGCGCATCGACTTAGGCCACGGCAGGTCGCGAATGACCTCGAGCAACAGCACCGACAGGACATCCTTGGTCGCGCGGCCCGGCCGCTTGATGGTCGCGAACCAGAACTCGCCCTTGTCGGTCGCGCGTTTTTCGCACTGATCGAGCGAAGTGAGGCCGGCGGATTTGAGGAAACCCTGCACGGCTTGGTCGGGCGATCCCACGCGCGGGCCACGGCGCTCTTCGACCGAACCCGCCTGCATCTTCGGCAATCCGCCAACCGCCAGCGTCAGCCGCCGCGGCGTGACGAAGGTTTCGATACGCGTCGCCGCAAGATTCAATTCCTTGAGCTCGACCTCGATGAGGCGCTTGAGCTCGCGCGCGGCGAGCCCCTGCATGCGCGCGGGAATTTCCTCGGTCAGCAGCTCGAGCAGCAGATCGGGCATCAGCCGCCCTCGCCCGCAAGCCAGCCTTCGCAGCACGCCTTCGCCAGCGCGCGCACGCGGCCGATATAGGCGGCGCGCTCGGTCACCGAGATCGCGCCGCGCGCATCGAGCAGATTGAAGCAGTGGCTCGCCTTGATGCACTGGTCGTAGGCCGGCAGCGGCAGCTTGCGGCCGAGCAGCGCGCCGCATTCCTTCTCGGCGTCGGCGAAGTGGCGGAACAGCAGCGCCGTGTCCGCGACCTCGAAATTGTAGGCGGAGTATTCGCGCTCGGCGCGCTTGAAGACGTCGCCGTATTTGACGCCGGCGCCGTTGTAATCGAGATCGTAGACGTTCTCGACGCCTTGCACGTACATGGCGAGGCGTTCGAGGCCGTAGGTGATCTCGGTCGAGACCGGATCGCATTCGATGCCGCCGACCTGCTGGAAATAGGTGAACTGCGTCACCTCCATGCCGTCGAGCCAGACTTCCCAGCCGAGACCCCAGGCGCCGAGCGTCGGGCTTTCCCAATCGTCCTCGACGAAACGGATGTCGTGGCGCTTGGCGTCGATGCCGAGCGCGGCGAGGCTCTTGAGATAAAGCTCCTGGCTCGCCGCCGGCGCCGGCTTCAGGATCACCTGATATTGGTAATAGTGCTGCAGCCGGTTCGGGTTCTCGCCGTAGCGGCCGTCGCTCGGCCGGCGCGACGGCTGCACATAGGCGGCGTTCCACGGCTTCGGTCCGAGCGCCCGTAAGGTGGTCGCGGGGTGAAACGTGCCGGCGCCCATCTCGACGTCGTAGGGCTGAAGGATAAGGCAGCCATGCTTCGCCCAATAATCCTGCAAGCGCAGGATCAGCGACTGGAAACTCGGAGCCTTGTGCGCGGGTGCCGCCATCATCGCCTCAACGCGGCCACGGACAATCGGCGCGGCCGCAGGCGCGCGCGCCGCGCGACGGCACATAGATGCCACAGGCCGAACACTTCACCAGGTCCTCGGCCGGACGCTTTGGCGCCGCCGGCGCGCCGGCCCGGCGGCGCTCGATCTCTTCCTTGAGCGCGCGCCGGATCGCCTCGACGCGCTGGGCGTATTTCCAGCCGTACCAGACGACGGCCAGGATGAAGGCAAGCACCAACAGCTTGCCCAGGCTGAAATCGGGCATGGCGATGGTGTAGGGGAGCGGCCATAAGGGGTCAACCGTCGCCGGGTGCGACGCTTGGCCCGAGTCGGAGGCCGCGCGATACTGCCGTGATGCCCGATCAGGCCGTGCCGCGCTTCGAGATCGCCGTCGAGGACATCGAATACCAGCGGGTTGGCGGCGAGACGCTGCTGGCGCGGCTTTACCGGCCGCGCGGGCCGGGCCCCTTCCCGGCTCTGGTCGAAATCCATGGCGGCGCCTGGGTCAACGGCGACCGGCTCAACAATACTGTGCTCGACGAAGCGCTGGCGCGCGCCGGCATCGTGGTCGCGGCGCTCGATTTCCGCATGCCGCCCATGCACCGTTATCCGGCGGCCGTTGTCGACGTGCATCGCAGCCTGCGTTGGCTCAAGGCCAACGCTGCGAAGTTCGACAGCGCGCCGGAACGCGTCGGCGGGCTCGGCACGTCGAGCGGCGCGCAGATCCTGTTCTGCGCCGCACTCAGGCCGGACGATCCGCGTTATGCCGCGCTGCCCGGCGACGACAATTTCGATGCACGGCCGGCGTTCATCGTTTCATGTTGGGGCGTGCTCGATCCGACGGCGCGCTATCGCATGGCGCAGGCGAAGAAGATCCAGCGCTTCCTCGACGCGCACCTGGCGTTCTTCGGCGACGAAGCCACGATGGACGACGGCAATCCGCAGCGCATCGTCAGCAGCGGCGGCGCAAGCCATTTGCCGCCGGGATTGCTCATCCAGGGTACGGAAGACGACAATCTCGATCACACGATCGCCGACCGTTTTGCCGACAGTTATCGGCAAGTCGGCGGCCAAGCCGAGCTCGCGAAATTCGCCGGCGAGCCGCACATGTTCATCACCAAGGCGCCGAGCGCGCCGAATTCGCTCGCCGCACTCGGCCGTATCGTCGATTTCGTCCGCTGCCGCGGCGGGCTATAATCGCCGCCACGCCAGCGAGCCCGGGAGGATTCATGCCGCAGATCCGCCACATCGCCCTCGCCACCAACGATCCCGACAAGACCGCCGAATTCTATAAACAGGCCTTCGGCTTCCGCGAAGTCGCGCGCACCAAGAAAAGCGACGATCCGAAGCAAGTCGGCTATGGCGTGTACTTGAGCGACGGCACGCTCAACCTGGCAATCCTCAAATTCAAAAACGTCGACCAGCTCGGCCGCGGGCTCGACTATGTCGGCTTGCACCATTTTGGCATCCAGGTCGCCGACAATCTGGAAGACTGGATCAAAAAGCTCGAGACGCTCGGCGCCGAATGCTTCATGCGCCGGCCCGAGAGCCTCAAGGACGTGTTCTTCGAGACCAAGTTCCGCGGACCCGACGGCGTGGTGTTCGACGTCTCCGAGCATCCGTGGGGCGGCACCGAGCCCATCAAGGAGCTGGCGGACCAGCCGGCGCGCAAGCCGAAGTTCGAAGCGGCGGAGTAAGCTCGTTCTAGAACTCACAACGGAGACCGTAGAGCTCTCAAGAAAAATGGTTCAGTAGGGCATATAACAGCCTGGCCCTTCGGCGTGAGAAGCAACGACAATGCCGGCGCTGTTCACCTCAAGGAAGACGTCGCAGTTCTCCCCGTATATACGGCCGCCCCATTGATCATGATAGCTCCCCCAATAGTCGCGATAAACGTAAAGTGTATTCCCGTCGCCTAGACGGCTGACCGACGTGGGCTTCCTCGAACCAATGAAATAGTGATCGCTTGCCTGAAGTCTCTCGAGCGACGAGCCAACGGCTCCATTAACGCCATACTGAAACCGCGCTTGCTGCTGCTCCTTCGTTGGCGTGCAACCGCAATTCAGTAGCATCACGGCCACGGCGAGGCACGCTCGGCTCAACTGCATTATCTTTGTGTCGATCATGGCGTCCTCTGGTTTCGCTGCGCGCAATAACGCTTAACTGAGATCGATCGCCTTCGCGTCGCGCAGCACGGCGTCGGCTTCGGCGGTGTAGCGCCCGTCGCTTTCGTGCAGGACCATTCCGGGCAAGAGCCGCGTCGGGGTCGCCACATCCTTGCGCGCGTGAACGATGACGCGCTTGGCCAATTTGCCGGCGCCCGGCCACAGCGGCAGCACGACGATGCCGCCGGCGCGGCCGGCGAATTGTGCCAGCAGATGCTCCAGGCGGTCGGCGCGGTGGATGAATGTGATTGTGCCACGCGGCCGCGCCATCGTGAGCGCGAAGCGCACCCAAGCGGCGAGATCGGCGCCGCCTTCGACCGTTGCCGTTGCTTTGGCCGGCAGCGGCGACGGGCTGGCGGCTTCCGCCGCGACGTAAGGCGGATTGGCCATGACGTGCGCGAAGCTCCCGGGCTCGAGCCGCGGCGGCGGATGGCCGATGTCGCCAGCCATGACCGCAACCCGGTCGGCGACGTCGTTGCGCGCCGCATTCTCGCCGGCAAGCCGCACCAGCTCGCGTTGCACCTCGACGCCGGTGACGCGGCAGCCGGGCACGCGCGCCGCAAGACACAGCGCCGCCGCACCGACGCCGCAGCCGAGATCGAGCACGCTATCGCCCGCGCCAGCCGGCACCGCGGCGGCGAGCAACACGGGATCGATGGCGACGCGATAGCCTTCGACCGGTTGGAGCAGCTTGACCCGCCCGCCGAGCAGCGCGTCGTCGCTGACCGGCAGCGGCGCGGCGGCCGGCGACATCACATCGAGCCTTCGGCTTCGGCGATCAAGGCGCGGGCGCGGACCAGGTCCTTCTCGGCCACCAGGATCCGCCGCTGGATGGCGCCGATCGAACCTTCGACCACGCTGGTATGCCGGTCGGCGATCACGGTTTCGATGCCCGCGGCAGCCAACAGCGCCTCGGCCCACGACAACCGCACCGGATCGTTGCTGCGCAGCAGTTCCTTCATCGGCCCCCAACCGGATAAACTGCCCGCCAAGCCGAGCGGCTGGGGGCGCTTGACCCGAAGAGCAAGCCCTCTATGCTCGCCGTACCGGAACGCGCGGTCAACCGCCAGGGAGAGACGATTTGGCATTGCCTGCAAATGCAGACCAGGGCGTCAAGCACCGGATTTCGCTCGACCGGCTGACCGCGCTGGTGGCATCCGACCTGGCGCAGGTCAACACGCTCATCCTGGCCCGCATGCAGAGTCCGGTGGCGCTGATCCCGCAGCTCGCCGGCCACATCATCGCCGCCGGCGGCAAGCGGCTGCGGCCGATGTTGACGCTCGCCTGCTCGCGCCTGTGCGGCTATCGCGGCGACCGGCACATCGCGCTCGCCGCCGCGGTAGAGTTCATCCATACCGCGACGCTGCTGCACGACGATGTGGTCGACGCCAGCGGATTGCGCCGCGGTCTCGCCACCGCCAACGCGGTGTGGGGCAACAAACCGTCGGTGCTGGTCGGCGATTTTCTGTTCAGCCGCGCGTTCCAGCTCATGGTCGAAGACGGCTCGCTCAAGGTGCTCGACATTCTGTCGCGCGCGTCGGCGATCATCGCCGAGGGCGAAGTGCTCCAGCTCGTCACCAGCAACGACACCGACACCACCGAGGCGCAGTATCTCGAAGTCATCAACGCCAAGACCGCGGCGCTTTTTGCTGCGGCAAGTCGGATCGGCGCGGTGCTCGGCGAGCGCAAGGAGACCGAGGAGAAGGCGCTCGAGGCCTATGGCCGCAATCTCGGCATCGCCTTCCAGCTGGTCGACGACATGCTCGACTATTCGGCGCAGCAGGCCGAGCTCGGCAAGACCGTGGGCGACGATTTCCGCGACGGCAAGATCACGCTGCCGGTGGTGCTGGCGCTCAAGGCGGCGGACGACGAGGAGCGCACCTTCTGGCGCCGCACGCTCGAAGCCGGCGAGCAGCACGACGACGACCTCGAACACGCCATCGAACTGATGCAGCGCCACGGCACCCTCGCCGCGACGCTCGAACGGGCGCGGCTTTACGCCGAAACCGCCCGCGGCGCCCTCGGCATCTTCCATGAATCGCCGGAACGAAGGGCGCTCGACGAGGCCATCGACTTCTGCCTGGAGCGCGGTCATTAGCCGCCGGGTTTCCGGGTGAAAAAGACTATGGTATCAGGGCGCAAGCCTGCTATACCGCGCCGCGCCGGAGTGTAGCTCAGCCTGGTAGAGCACTAGCTTCGGGAGCTAGGGGCCGGAGGTTCGAATCCTCTCACTCCGACCATTCCCGCCGGCCGGTTAAGGCCTGGAAAGGCTTATCAAACGGCCGCTTTCAACAAGCGGCCGTTTCTGCTATTCGAGAGCCGTGGCCGAAGTATCAGGTGACGGCCTGCGCCCCGGGCGCGGTCGGAAGGCTTTTCGAACATGGTCATGATGCGGGGTCGCGACAGCGAACCGATCGAGCTTCGACCGGGCTCTGGCGTGCGCGATGCAGCGCACGCAGCCGAGGTCGAGCAATGGGCCTGGCGCCGCGTCCGCGCCTTGCGGCTGTTCTATACCCACCTGACGGTCTACGTCGTCGTCAACTTTGTCCTCTTCATGATCGATTCTACGTCGCCGGGCCCGATGTGGTTCTATGCGCCGCTGGTCGGCTGGGGACTGTTGCTGTGCCTGCACGCGTTGCACGCCTATGAGATGCTCCCGTGGACGACCCAGGACTGGGAGCACCGCAAAGTGCGCGAACTCGTCGAAAAGCGACGGCGCCATTGAACACCCCGTTTTCCCGGATTGACGTGACATGACCATGCCGAACTCCGCCCGCGGCCGACTCATCGGACCGGCGCTCGCTGCCGTTCTGGCGCTCGCCTTGGCCGCCTGCGCTCAACACGCCGAGCAAGCGAACGACGCGCCAGCCGCCACGACCGCCACCGCGGCGCCGTCGCACAACACCGACATGGCGCTCTACACGCGCGTGCTCGACCGCGTGCAAGCGAGCTATGTCGAGCCGGTGACCGAGAACAAGCTGGTCGTCAATTCGCTCAAAGGCATGTTGTCGTCGCTTGATCCGCATTCCGATTACCTCGACGAAAGCGAATATCAGGATCTGCTTGACGAGAGCGAAGGCGAATTTGCCGGCATCGGCGCCGAAATCACCCGCGACGAGAACCATCCTAAGGTGATCTCGCCGATCGACGACACGCCCGCGGCCAAGGCCGGGCTCAAGCCCGGCGACATTTTCCTCAAGATCGACGGCAAGCTGACCGACGGCATGGATCTGAAAGAGGCCGTCGACTTGTTGCGCGGCCCGGTCGGGACGCCAGTGCGCGTGACCATCGTCCGCGCCGGCGTGAAGCCGTTCGACGTCACGCTCGTGCGCGCGGTGATCCACGTCGCGTCGGTCAAATCGCAGCTCGAGCCCAACAACATCGGCTATATCCGCATCTCGCTGTTCGCCGAAAAAACCAACGACGAGCTGTTGAAGGCGATCGACACGCTGAAGCAGAAGGCCGGCGGCCGCCTCAACGGCGTGGTGCTCGACCTGCGCAACGATCCGGGCGGCCTGCTCGATCAGGCGGTCGCCGTCGCCGGCGACTTCCTCGACGGCGGCACGGTGGTATCGACCCGTGGCCGCGATCCGGACGACAACCGCGTCTTCACCGCTTCGTCGTCGGGCGACCGCCTCGCCAGCGTGCCGATGGTCGTATTGATCAACGGCGCTTCGGCCTCGGCGTCCGAGATCGTCGCCGGCGCGCTCAAGGAGCGCCAGCGGGCGCAGATTCTCGGCACGCGCAGCTTCGGCAAGGGTTCGGTCCAGACCATCATTCCGCTCGACGGCCGCGGCGCGATCCGGTTGACGACCGCGCTCTACTACACGCCATCCGGCAACTCGATCCAGGATCGCGGCATCACGCCCGACTTCGTCGTCCTGCCGCCGCGCAGCGAGCGCACGCCGCAAGCCGACATCGTGCACGAGGCCGATCTCAAGGGCGCGATCAACAATCCGGGCGGTCCGCTCAAGGCCGGCACCAACGACAAATCGCCTGAAGCCAACATCGACCCGCTGCTCATCGGCACGGCGAAGGACTCGCAGCTGACGGCGGCGCTCGACCGCCTCAAGACCGAACAGGCCAAGACCGCAGCCACCGTGGCGCACTAGCGGCCGCGTACAGCCACGTAAATGTGAACCGGGACGCGGTTTCGGCCGCGGCCGCTCGCTTCCTATAATGACGGGCGGGGCATCCGGACGGAGGCACCCATGCGGATCACGCGGCGACTGTTGCTGGTTCTTGCGCTGGCCCTGGCCGGATGCATCGCCCAGAACCCGACCCTGCCCGTCTTCGCCACGGCCGAACACGGCTTGCTGCCGCCGGCGCCGGGCATGGCGCGGTTGTTCTTCTATCGCCTGCTCGAGCCCAGCGAGCCGGCGCTCGGCACGACGGTCATGCTGAACGAGAAGCCGGTCGGCTTCTCGCGCAACGGCACGGTGCTCTACCGCGACGTGCCGGCCGGCAGTTATTTCGTCTCGGTCGTCAGCCGCGGCCCTTATCCCTACCAGTTCAAGACCGTGCAGGTCGCGGCCGGCCAGACCTGGTATTTCCGCATCGAATCCCTGGCGAGCTGGAGCTGCAGCGGCAAACCCACGTGCCGCGGCGACACGTTCGTCGTCGCCATCGTCGATCCGGCGCAAGCGCGCGCCGAAATCGCGCCGCTCGGCCTGCTCGGCGGCTGAGCGCGCGGTTCGCGGCCGCGACGCTTGCCGCGCGGCCGCGCCCGGACTAAGTGATGCACATGGACGCGACCGAACCCTCGCGCGAAAGCGCCAATCTCCACGTCAGCACGCTCCTGGTGGCGCCGGAGCGCGCGCTCAACAACGCGCTCGACCAGCTCGGCTTCGCCAACAACGACGACCGCGTGATCGAGCACGAAGGCAAGCTGGCCTTCATTACCTGCAGCCACGACGCCGATTGCGACGACATGTTCGCGCTGATCGCCGAGCTGGCGGCGCGCGGCGAAAGCTGGGAGCTGCAATTCCGCATCGACACCGGCGAAGGCCGCGCCATCTTCCAGCGCCTGTCGCGGCATCAGCGCGTCGAAGCGGTCGATTCCGCGGTGCCGGTCGAAACCGACGAGACCGCGTCCGAACTGCCGACGCACGATCTCGACAGCGACGACGGCCGGACCGAGCTCGCGCGCGCGGTCGACCGCATCGATCCGGCCGACGTGTTCGTCACCATCGGCTCGCATCCCAAGGGACACGCGACCGCGGTCATCCTGCGCCGCAATCCGCGCCGCGCGTTGTTCGTCGCCTCGGGATCGGACGAGGCCAGCCTGCGCGCGGCAATCCGCGAAAAGCTGCCGACGGTGATGTTCGCGGTGACGATGAAGCCGACCGACGGCGCATGAGCGGCGCGCCAACGGTTTCGCGCGCCAACAATTTCGACGCTCTGCGGCTGGTTGCCGCCATCTCGGTCATCTTCTCGCATTCGTTCCTGATCGCGCAGGGCACACAGGACCACGAGCCGCTGATCTGGCTCACCGGCCGGCAGGCGATCCTTGGCCTCGCCGGCGTTTTCGTGTTCTTCGCCATCAGCGGCTATCTGGTGACGCAGAGCTGGGAAAATAGCGCATCGGCGCCGCGCTATCTCTTGAAACGCTGCCTGCGCATCTTTCCCGGCCTGGTCGTCGCGCTGATCGTGTCGGCCTTCGTGCTGGCGCCGCTGGTGACCAAGCTGCCGCTGATCCAATATCTCGCGCAACCCGAGCCCTACCACTACGTCATCGACAACGCGGCGCTGTCGGTCAGGGTACACGAACTACCGGGAGTGCTGTTCGTCGACAATCCGGTCGGGCTTGAGATCAACGGCTCGCTGTGGACGCTCCGCTACGAATTCATGATGTACCTGCTGGTGATGGCGCTCGGCCTGACGCAGCTGCTCAACATCTGGGCGTGCCTGGCGCTGCTCGCACTCGGCATGGCGTGCGTGCAGTTTCCGACGACCCTTGGCGTGCTCGGCGGTTGGGGCTGGATGCTGTCGTTCTTCGCCGTCGGTATGGTGCTTTACAAGCTGCGCAAGACGCGCATCTTCGATTTCCGCATCGCGTTGGCGGCGTTAGCACTCCTCGCCGCCAGCATTTTCGCCGGCGGATTCATCCTGCTGTTTTCGCTCACCGGCTGTTATCTGGCGCTGTGGCTGGCGCTCAATCCACGCATTCCGCCGTTGCGCGCCGCGCGCTGGGGTGATCTGTCCTATGGCCTCTACATCTACGGCTGGCCCGCCGAGCAGTTCGTCATCTGGCTCAAAGGCGGCCATGCGCCGTGGTGGCAGGTGTTCGGCGGCGGCTTGGCGATCGCCGGTGCACTCGCCTTCGCGTCCTGGCATCTGATCGAAGGACCAGCGTTGCGGCTGAAGCCGCGGCCGCGGTCCGCGCCGGCGCTGGTCGTGAGCGCCGACTGAGATGGCGACCGAGATTCCGTTCCGCCGCGACTTCGCCTTTCGTTACGGCGAGGTCGAGACGCTATCGCCGCTGATCCGCCGGGTCGTCGCGCGCAACGCAAGCCCGTTCACGTTCAAAGGCACCGGCACCTACATCGTCGGCCGCGGCAAGGTCGCGATCATCGATCCGGGTCCGGCGATGGACGATCATATCGCCGCGGTGCTCGGCGCCGTGGCGCACGAGACGGTGACGCATATCGTCGTGACCCATACGCATCTCGACCATTCGCCGGCCGCTGCTGCGGTCAAGCAGGCAACCGGCGCGCGTAGCTTCGGCTTCGGGCCGCACGGCTCGGGCCGCGCCGAAGAGCGCGCCGGCATCGAGCTCGGCGTCGTCGAGGAAGGCGGCGACCACGAATTCCGTCCCGACATCGTCCTGCGCGACGGCGACACGCTGAACGGTCCGGGCTGGAGCTTGACCGCGACTGAAACGCCTGGCCACACCTCGAACCATCTCTGCTTCGCGCTGCCGGAAGAGCAAGTGCTGTTCACCGGCGATCACGTCATGGGCTGGTCGACGAGCGTCATCGCGCCGCCCGATGGCGACATGAGCGCCTATTTGCGGTCGCTCGACAAACTCTTGAAGCGCGACGACGCACGCTACTGGCCGACGCACGGGCCGGCGATCGACGATCCCAAGCCCTATGTGCGCGCCTTCATCGCCCACCGGCGCGAACGCACCGACGCCATCCTGGCGCGGCTTCGGGCCGGCGACCGGACCATTCCCGAGATCGTCGCCAAGGTTTATATCGGCCTCGATCCGCGCCTAACCGCCGCCGCCGGCCGGTCGGTCCTGGCCCATCTGATTGCGATGATCGAGCGCGGCATCGCCGAGAGCGACGGCCCACCCTCGCCCACCGCGCGGTTCCGGCCGCGGTGATGACAACCGGGCGGTCGTGGCCTAGTATCGACTGATCAACGAGAAGCCGGCTTACCGGCAGAAACAGGGGAGGCAGACGATGCAGTTACGGTGGAATTCCGTCGCGGCTGTGCGCGCCATTGCCGCATTGGCGGTGGGCGCGGCGTTGGCCGTCGGGTCGCCACAAGCGCGGGCCCAGAACAAAGAACCCATCAAGATCGGCTTCAGCATGGCACAGACCGGTGCCTTGGCCGGCGCCGGCAAGTCGGGCCTGCTCGCGATCCAGATCTGGGCCAAGGACCAGAACGCCAAAGGCGGACTGCTCGGCCGGCCGGTGCAACTGGTCTATTACGACGATCAGACCAATCCGTCGCTGGTGCCGGGCATCTACACCAAGCTGCTCGACGTCGACAAAGTCGACCTCGTCGTCGGCCCGTACGGCACCGTGCCGATCTCGGCCGCCATGCCGATCATCATTTCGCACAAGATGACGTTCCTGGCGCTGCTCGGACTCGCCGTGAACAGCAATTTCCACTATCCCAACTACTTCGCGATGATTCCGTCAGGACCGGACCCGAAAGAGTCCTTCACCAAGGGCTTCTTCGACGTCGCGATGGCGCAGAATCCGAAGCCCAAGACCATCGCCATCGTCGGCTCGCAGGATGAGTTCTCCACGCATCTGACGGACGGCGCGCGCAACAATGCCAAGGCGGCCGGCCTTCAGATCGTCTACGACAAAGGCTTCCCGCCGAACACGACGGATTGTTCGCCGATCATGCGGGCGATCAACGCCACCAACCCCGATCTCATCGTGGTCGGCACCTATCCGCCAGCCGCGATCTGCATGGTGCACGCGATGAGCGAAGTCGGCACTCAGGCCAAGATGTTCGGCGGCGGCATGGTCGGACTGCAGTACACGGCGATCAAGGAGCAGCTCGGCCCGACCCTCAACGGCATTGTCAATTACGACATCTGGGTGCCGGCGAAGACCATGATGTTCCCGGGCACCGAGGAGGTGCTGAAGAAGTACCAGGCAGAGGCCAAGTCGGCGGGCGTCGATCCGCTTGGCTATTACATGGCGCCGATCTCATACGCTTATATGCAGATCCTGGCCGACGCGGTGACGGCGACCAAGGGCCTCGATCAGCAGAAGCTGGCGGACTACATCCGCTCGCACACCTTCCACACGGTGTACGGCGACGTCAAGTTCGGCAAGGACGGCGAATGGGCGCAGTCGCGGCAGCTGCAGGTTCAGTTCCGCGGCATCACCAACGGCGACATCAAGCAGTTCGAAGATCCGAGCCACATGGTGGTGCTGACGCCGACGGCGTTTGAATCCGCCAAGGTGATCTATCCGATGCAAAAGGCGATGCAGAAGGCGGAAAACAAGTAACCGCCGCGAACGAGGGACGATAGGGCGTCGGCCTTTTGGCCGGCGCCTTTTTCTTTGCCTAAAGCAGCCCGCGCAGCGCCTTGGCGCGGTCGGCCGAAGCCTGCGCCAGGATATTGGTGTCGTTGCCGCCGAGGATGAAGCGCATGCCGAGGCCGATATAGCGGCGGACGAGTTCGAGATCGCCGACGCCGCCCATGCCGGGCCATTTCTTGTGCTTGGCGCACGCCGCCACGACCGCGCGATAAGCATCGACGATGCGTGCGTGACCGAGATCGCCGGCGATGCCCATCTCGAGCGCCAGATCGTTGGTGCCGATCATCACCACGTCGATGCCGGGCACGGCGGCGATGGCGTCGACGTTGGCGATCGCCGTCGGCGTCTCGACCATGGCGACAATCAGCATCTCGGCGTTGAGCGTCGCCGCCGCCTCGCTCGCCTTGACGCCGGCGAAGCCGTAATGCGGCAGGCCGCCAACGATCGAGCGGTGACCGAGCGGCGGATATTTGAGCTGATCGACCAATCCGCGCGCTTCGTCGGCCGTGTCGACGTGCGGCATGACGATGCCCCAGCCGCCGCCATCGAGCGCCCGCGTCGCCATCGCGAACTGGCCGTGCGGCACGCGGATGAGCGGCGCGATGCCGGCGTCGAGCGCGGCGCACGACATCTGCGCCGTCGATTCCAGCGTGCCCGGGCCGTGCTCGAGGTCGATGAACAGCCAGTCGAAGCCGGCGGCGCGCATCATGCGTGCGATCTCGGCGGTGCGCGCAAAGCGCACGCCCATGCCGAGCGCCAGGCCGCCTTGGGCGAGGCGCGCACGCGCCGGATTACGAGGCTGATCCATGAGGACTCCTAGCGGATGGCGGGCGGATTGATCGGCGAGCCGGCGGCGCCGGCGCTCATCCCCCTCCCCGTTTTTCGCATAACAACCACGAGCACGAAGACGTTGCAGGCAAGGCCCCCTTAGCGTCAAGCTGCGCCGCCATTCGGCGATCCCCGGCGGGGGAAAAGGACAGAGGAGCGTTGGATGAAACTGGTGACTTTCGGCACGCTGGCCGCGCCGCGGTTGGGCGTGCTCGATGCCGAACGCGGTGTGCTCGACCTCAAGAAGACCAACAGCCGCTTGCCCGGCGACATGCTTGCGCTGATCGAAGGCGGCGCATCGGCGCTGAAGGCGGTGAAGGCAGCGGTCGAGAAGGCGCGCAAGAAAAAAGGTGGCGCCTGGACGCCGGCGAAGCGCGCCAAGCTGCTGGCGCCGTTCCCGTCGCCGCGCAAGAACGTCTTCTGCGTCGGCCGCAATTACAAGCTGCACATCCTCGAAGGCGCCCGCGCCCGCGGCGTCGAGCCGACC
>JAGXBG010000218.1 GCA_018971215.1 Alphaproteobacteria bacterium | reverse complement strand
CCCAACCGTAGACCGCAGTCAGCACCATAGCGATCAGCAGCACCAAGAGCAGCGCCAGCGGTATCCACGTCACGCCCAGCGCGCCGAGCACGACGAAAAAGATCAGCGAAATGAACGCGCCGATCATGAAAATCTCGCCGTGGGCGAAAGTGATCATGCCGACGATGCCGTAGACCATCGTGTAACCGATGGCGATGAGCGCGTAGATTGCGCCGAGTGTCAGGCCGTTGACGAGCTGCTGGATAAAATAGCCCATGCCCCTCCCCCGCTCGGCGGACGTCGACGCCGCCGTAACGGCGTCACCAAGGTAAAGGTGCGGCCCTGGCCGGGGCAAGCCTGCAACGCTCCAGCAATCGTGATCGGAAGGTACTGGGCGGACGGCCGCCGAGGCGTTAGATAAGCGCCTATGCAACTCCTCAAACGTCCTTGGCGCGATTACAGCGGTCGCGTCTCGCCGCTCAAGACCGCGGCCTTCGTTGCCCTGTTCCTGCCGGGACTTTGGGTTGCGTACCGCTTCGCGACCCACCAACTCGGTGCGCGGCCGTTGGACGAAGCGCTGCTCGAGATCGGTCAGTGGACGCTGCGCATCCTGTTCCTAGCGCTGAGCGTGAGCCCGCTGTCGCGCATGCTAGCATGGCCGCGGCTTAATCTGATCCGGCGGATGCTCGGCGTCGGCGCTTTCGCGTATATCGTCACGCATTTCAGCCTCTATATCGTCAGCGAGGCCTACAACCTCGGCACCGTCGCCAGCGAAATCCTGAAGCGCGTCTATCTGTCGATCGGTTTCGTTGCGCTGACGGGCCTCGCTGCGCTCGCGGCGACTTCGACCGATGCCATGGTCCGCCGCATGGGACCGCGGCGTTGGCAGGCGTTGCATCGCTTCGTTTATCTCATCGGTGTCTTCGGCTTGGTTCATTTCTTCCTGCAATCGAAGCTCGACGAATGGGAGCCGACGGTGATGATCGGCCTGTTTGCGTGGCTGATGGGCTGGCGCGCGCTTGCCTGGTTCTACGGCCGCCGACCGGTGCCGTTGTGGAGCGTCGCCCTGCTGAGCCTGGCTGCCGGCCCATTTATCGCGCTGCTCGAAGCGGTTTATTTCTATTTTGCGTACCACGTGACCATCATGCGCGTGCTGATGGCCGACCTGTCGTTCGAGACCGGCGTGCGGCCGGCTTGGGTCGTGTTCGGCATCGTCGCCGTTGTGACCGGCGCGGGTTTGGCGCGCGCCGCGCTGCGCCGGCCGAGCCTCAAACCCGCCTGACGGCCAGTTGCCAAGGGTTTGAATTCAAACTAAGACGGACGCTATGACGTCCGCACCCGCACGTCGGGAGAATGCGTCCAGGCCGAAAGCCGGCGGCAAGGCAGTGTTCGATTGGCAAGATCCGCTGCGCTTTGACGATCTTCTGTCCGAGGACGAAAGGCTGGTGCGCGACGCGGCGCGCGCCTACGCGCAGGGCAAATTGATGCCGCGTGTGCTCAAGGCATTTCGCGAAGAGCGTTTCGACCGCGAAATCCTGAACGAGATGGGCGCGCTCGGGTTCCTCGGCTCGACCATTCAGGGCTATGGCTGCGCCGGTGCAAGCCATGTCGCTTACGGCCTGGTGGCGCGCGAGATCGAGCGCGTCGACAGCGGCTTCCGCTCGGCGATGAGCGTGCAGTCGTCGCTGGTCATGCTTCCGATCTTCGCGTTCGGTACGGAAGAGCACCGCAAGAAATACCTGCCCAAGCTCGCGACTGGCGAGCTCGCCGGCTGCTTCGGCCTGACCGAGCCCGACGTCGGCTCCGACGTCATGGGCATGAAGACGCGCGCCCGCAAAGTCGACGGCGGCTATGTGCTCAAGGGCAGCAAGATGTGGATCAGCAACGCGCCCTTCGCCGACGTGATGGTGGTCTGGGCCAAGCTCGCCCCCGATAACCAAGAGGGCGGCCAGGGCGACGCGATTACGGGATTCATCCTCGAGCGCGGCATGAAGGGCCTGTCGACACCCAAAATCGAAGGCAAGTTCAGCCTGCGCGCCTCGGCTACCGGCGAAATCGTCCTGGACGACGTCATCGTGCCGGAAGCCAATCGCCTGCCCGGCGTCAGCGGACTCAAGGGTCCGCTCTTGTGTCTCGACAATGCGCGCTACGGCATCGCCTGGGGCGCGCTCGGCGCGGCGGAATTCTGCTGGTACGCCGCGCGCGACTACACGCTGTCGCGCTCCGCCTTCGGCAAGCCGTTGGCGGCCAACCAACTCATTCAGAAGAAGCTCGCCGACATGCAGACCGAAATCGCGCTCGGCCTGCACGCCTGTCTGCGGCTCGGCCGGCTGAAGGACGAGGACCGCGCAACGCCGGAGATGGCGTCGCTGTTGAAACGCAATTCATGCGGCAAGGCGCTCGAGATCGCGCGGATGGCGCGCGACATGCACGGCGGCAACGGCATCGTCGACGAGTATCACGTCATCCGCCACATGATGAATCTCGAGACGGTCAACACCTACGAGGGCACGCACGACATCCACGCCCTCATCCTAGGCCGCGCGCAAACCGGCATCGCGGCCTTTTAATAAGGCGGCTCGCGCGAGGAGCCGCCATGCCAACCCTTCTCGCGCTCGCCGGACAACTCTGCAAAACGAAAAACGGCCGGTCCACAAGGGACCGGCCGCGATCGCAAACGACTGGAATTCGGTTCAGGCGGCGGAGGTGAACGCCAGATTGCGTGCGCCGAGCTCGACGGCCTGGGTCCAGAAACGCTCGAGGCGACGGAGCGTCTTGTGCGCCTGCGTCAGCTCTTCGGCCGACAGCACGCCCTGACCGAGCGCGGCGGTGTGCCGCTCGTGCATCGCATTGAGCTTCTCGTGAAGCGCCAA
>JAGXBG010000217.1 GCA_018971215.1 Alphaproteobacteria bacterium | reverse complement strand
GCCGGCCGCATCGCCTTCCTCAAGGCCGAACTCAAGATCACGCCCCAACAGGAAGCGCAGTGGAGCAAGGTCGCCGAGGCGATGCGCCTCAACGCCAAGGCGATCGACGCCGCGCGGGCGCAAAAGCCCGAAGGGCCGCAAACCGCCGTCCAGGCGCTTGAAGCGCGCAGTCGTTTCGCCGAAACCATGGCAAAGAACACCGAGCGCATGCTCGCCGCATTCCGGCCGCTCTACCAGAACCTGTCGCCCGACCAGCAGAAGATGGCGGACGAGATCCTGGCGGCGCATCTTCACCATCATCGCCAATTCAACTGAGCGACGGCGCGGCGATCGGCCGGCCACGTTCTCCCCGCGTGGCCGGTCGCATCGCGCGCTAGGGCCGGGCTGCGAAATACGCCTTCATCGGCTCGAAATAGCTGCGCTGCCAGCCGCCGTCGCGATAGCTCGTGTGCCCGTCGGGCACATGGCGGTGATTGACGGTCACCAGCGTCCCGCTTGCGACCGGTTCGAACAGCACTTCGATCTCGGAATCCGGATCGGCGGCAGTAAATTTCGTCGTGCGCCACGACTGCACGATGCGCTTGCCGGGATCGAGCGCCAGATTCTTGCCGGTGATGTAGCCGTTCCAGACGGTGAACGCGCCGCCGACGGCGGCGGAGCACGTCGCCGGCTGGCCGCCGGTCATCGCGGCATGGCTCTCGCTGTCGAGCCAGGCGGCGTAGATCGCGCGCGGCGGCGCCGGAATGACGTCAGAAATGCTGAAATCCAAGCTCATGCTGGTCTCCCGCGGAGACCTGCGCATCATACACCGCAACCGCCGTCATGTTTACCAGGCCGCGTACGGTCACCGCCGGCGTCACGATATGCGCGGGCTTCCGAACCCCCAGCAGGATGGGCCCGATATTGAGGCCGTCGCCCAGCACCTTGAGTAGGTTGAAGGCGATATTGGCGGCATCGAGATTGGGCATGATCAGCAGATTGGCTGCGCCTTTGAGACGCGAGTTCGGGAAAATGCGCTTGCGGATCTCTTCGACGATGGCTGCATCGCCGTTCATTTCGCCCTCGACTTCGAGACCAGGCGCTCGTTGCAGCAGTAGTTCCATCGCCTGACGCATCTTGCGCGCGCCCGGCGTATCCGAGCCGCCGAAGTTCGAATGCGACAGCAGCGCGATCTTCGGCTCGACGCCGAAATGGCGTACCGCTTCGGCCGCACGCACGGTCATCTCGGCGACCTGCTCGGCCGTCGGATCGTCGACGACATAGGTGTCGCAGAGGAAGAACGTGCCCTTGGGCGTGATCAGGCCGGTGAGCGCCGCCGGCGCCGAAGCGCCCGGCACCAGGCCGACAATGTCCACGACGTGACGCAGATGGCGGTGATACGTGCCGACCGCGCCGCAGATCATGGCGTCAGCTTCGCCGCGACGCACCATCAGCGACGCAATCACCGAGGTGCGTGTGCGCACCAGATAGCGCGCGAAATCCGGCGAGATGCCTTTGCGCTCCATCAGCTTGTGATAGAGCGACCAGTATTCGTTGTAGCGCGGGTCGCTGGTCGGATCGACCAGTTCGACGTCGCTGCCGAGTTTGATCCGGAGGTTGAGGCGTTCGATCCGTTTTTGCGCGACGTCGCGCCGGGCGATGATGATCGGGCGCGCGAGACCGTTGTCGACCACCTGCTGCACGGCGCGCAGCACGCGCTCGTCCTCGCCCTCGCCATAGACGACGCGCTTTGGATCCTTGCGCGCGTGCTCGAAGATCGGCCGCATCAGCAGGCCGGAGCGGAAGACGAACTCGTTGAGGCGGTCGCGATAGGCGGCGAAATCGGTAATCGGCCGCGTCGCGACGCCGGACTCCATCGCCGCCTTGGCAACCGCCGGCGCAATCTCGACGATGAGGCGCGGATCGAACGGCTTCGGGATGATGTAATCACGCCCGAACGTCAGGGCGGTCTCGCCATAGGCTGCGGTGACGATGTCTGACGGTTCGGCCAGCGCCAGATCGGCGAGCGCGTTGACCGCCGCGAGCTTCATCGCTTCGTTGATCGTGGTTGCGCCGACGTCGAGCGCGCCCCGAAAGATGAACGGAAAGCACAGGACATTGTTGACCTGGTTCGGATAGTCGGTACGGCCGGTCGCCAGCACGGCGTCCGGCCGCACGGCCAGCGCCGCTTCGGGCGAAATCTCCGGCACCGGATTGGCCAGCGCCAGGATCAGCGGATTGGGCGCCATGGACTTGACCATCTCGGTGCTCAGCACGTTGGGCGCCGACAGGCCGAGGAAAATGTCGGCGCCAGCAATCACATCGCCGAGCTTGCGCGCCTTGGTGTCCTTGGCATAGCGCGTCTTGCGCGGGTCCATCTCCTCCTTGCGGCCTCTGTAGACGACGCCGTGCACGTCGGTGACGATGACGTTCTCGACCTTGAGTCCCATGTCGACCAGCAGGTCAAGACAGGCGAGCGCCGCAGCGCCCGCGCCCGAGGCAACGAGTTTCACCTGATCGAGCCGCTTGCCGACCAGCTTGAGGCCGTTGCGTACCGCCGCGCCGACGATGATTGCGGTGCCGTGCTGATCGTCGTGGAAAACCGGAATCTTGAGCCGCTTACGGAGCTTCTCCTCGATGACGAAGCATTCCGGCGCCTTGATGTCCTCAAGATTGATGCCGCCGAAAGTCGGCTCGAGCGCGGCGACGACTTCGACCAGCTTATCGGGATCGCGCTCGTTGAGCTCGATGTCGAAGACGTCGATGCCGGCGAACTTCTTGAACAGCACCGCCTTGCCTTCCATCACCGGCTTGGCGGCGAGCGGACCGATAGCCCCGAGGCCGAGAACCGCCGTGCCGTTGCTGACGACCGCGACCAGATTGGCGCGCGCCG
>JAGXBG010000055.1 GCA_018971215.1 Alphaproteobacteria bacterium | reverse complement strand
GTCTGGATCAACATCTTCCCGGACGTGCCGGTGTCGCGGAAGCCGGCCGAAGTCCGCATGGGCAGCGGCAAGGGCAGCCCGGAATTCTACGTCTGCCGGGTCAAGCCGGGCCGCATCCTGTTCGAGCTCGACGGCGTGCCGCATCAGCTTGCGGTCGAAGCCTTCGGTCTCGCCGCAGCTAAGCTGCCGATCAGCACTCGCTTCGTCACCCGCCTGGGTCACACGGAGGAGAAGAGCGCATGAAGGCCGGCGACATCCGTCATAAGACCGACGACGAACTCCGCAGTGAGCTCGACCAATTGGCCAAGGAAGCCTTCAACCTGCGCTTCCAGCGCGCCAGCGGGCAGCTCGAGAACAATGCGCGCGTGCGTCAGGTGCGCCGCGACATCGCGCGCATCAAGACGATCATGGGCGAACGCGCCCGCAAGGCCTCCTAGGGACAAGAATCATGCCGAAACGCATCCTGCAGGGGGTCGTCACCAGCGACGTCATGGACAAGACCGTGACGGTGCGCGTCGACCGCCGCTTCCAGCATCCGGTCTACAAGAAGTTCATCACGCGCTCGAAGAAGTACGCGGCGCATGACGAGGAAAACGCCTACAAGGTGGGCGACGTCGTCCGCATTGAGGAAACCCGGCCGATCTCGAAGCGCAAGAGTTGGCGGGTGATCGATGCGGTGA
The DNA here is from genome assembly GCA_018971215.1 of Alphaproteobacteria bacterium. GTDB lineage: Bacteria > Pseudomonadota > Alphaproteobacteria > ATCC43930 > CGMCC-115725 > REEB95. Next base: position 13,963 of record JAGXBG010000055.1, on the reverse strand, counting down.
CGCGCGCCCCGGCGCCGTCGGCGCCACGCGCCGCCGATCCGGTATCGGCCGAGGCGCAGGGCGGGCGCAAGCGGGTCCGCCGCGGCAAGGCTGACGCGGCGGCTGCGGCGCCGCAGAAAGCGGAAACGCCATGATCCAGATGCAGACCAATCTCGAGGTGGCGGACAATTCCGGCGCCCGCCGCGTCCAGTGCATCAAGGTCCTCGGCGGCTCGATGCGGCGCTGGGCGACGGTCGGCGACGTCATCGTCGTGTCGGTGAAAGAAGCGATTCCGCGCGGCCGCGTGAAGAAGGGCGACGTGCACAAGGCCGTGATCGTGCGCACGGCGCAGCCGATCCGCCGCGCCGACGGCAGCGCGATCCGCTTCGACCGCAACGCCGCCGTGCTCATCGACAATCAGAACGAACCGATCGGCACCCGCATCTTCGGACCGGTAACGCGCGAGCTGCGCGCCAAGAAGTTCATGAAGATCATGTCGCTGGCGCCCGAGGTGCTGTGATGTTGAAGATTCGCAAGGGCGACAAGGTCGTGGTCCTGACCGGCCGCGACAAAGGCAAGGAAGGCGAAGTGCTGCGCGTGCTCGCCGACGCAAATCGTGTCGTCGTGCAGGGCGTCAACATGATCAAGCGCCACACGCGGCAACGTCCAGGCGAGCCCGGCGGCGTCGTCGAAAAGGAAGGCACGATCCACATGTCGAACGTCGCGCACAAGGATCCGAAATCCGGCAAGCCGACGCGCATCGGATTCAAGGTTCTGGCCGACGGCAAGAAGGTGCGCGTCGCACGCGCATCCGGCGAGGTGCTCGATGGCTGAAGCCCGCAAAAATATCCGGCTCAAGGAGCACTACGAGAAAGTGGTGCGGCCGGAACTGATGAAGGAGTTCGGCTACAAGAACGCCTTCGAGGTTCCGCGGCTGGCGAAGATCGTCGTCAACATGGGCGTCGGCAAAGAAGCCGTCGTCGATGCGAAGAAGACCGACGCGGCCGCCAAGGAGCTCGCCGCCATCACCGGGCAGAAACCGGTGATCACGCTGTCGAAGAAATCGATCGCCACCTGGAAGCTGCGGCAGAACCTGCCGATCGGCTGCAAGGTCACCCTGCGGCGCGAGCGCATGTACGAGTTCCTCGACCGGCTCGTGAACATCGCCCTGCCGCGCGTGCGCGACTTCCGCGGCCTTTCGGGCAAAAGCTTCGACGGCCGCGGCAATTACGCACTCGGCCTCAAGGAACAGCTCGTGTTTCCAGAGATCAACTACGACCAGGTCGACACGGTGCGCGGCATGGACATCATCATCGTCACCACCGCCAAGACCGACAAGGAAGCCAAGGCGCTGTTGCGCGGCTTCCAATTGCCTTTCGTCAACTGAGGACAGCGATATGGCGAAAACCAGTTCCATATGGCGCAACCGCAAGCGCGAACGGATGGTGAAGCAGTTCGCCGCCAAGCGCGCGAAGCTCAAGGCGATCGCGAACGACATGTCGCTGACGCCGGAAGAGCGTTTCGCCGCGCGGCTCAAGCTGGCCGAGTTGCCGCGCAACTCGTCGGCGGTCCGCATTCACAATCGTTGCGAGCTGACCGGCCGCCCGCGCGGCTATTACCGCAAGTTCAAACTGTCGCGCATCGCGTTGCGCCAATTGGCCTCCGCCGGGCAGGTGCCCGGCATGGTCAAGTCGAGCTGGTAAGGGAGAAGACGGTATGATGACCGATCCTCTCGGCGATTTGCTCGCACGCATCCGCAATGCGCAACAGGCGCGCAAGGCGACCGTGCAATCGCCGGCGTCGAAGATCCGCGCCAACGTGCTCGAGGTGCTGCAGCGCGAGGGCTACATCCGTGGCTATTCGCGCGAGGAAGTCCGCCCCGGCGTGGCCGAGCTCACGATCGAGCTCAAATACGTCGACGGCGAGCCGGTGATCCGCGAGATCACCCGCGTATCCAAGCCCGGGCGGCGCGTCTACTCGCGCATCGCGGATCTGCCGCGGGTCTATAACGGCCTGGGCATTTCGATCCTGTCGACGCCCAAGGGCGTCATGTCGGACAATGAGGCTCGCGCCGCCAATCTCGGCGGCGAGGTCCTCTGCCGCGTATTCTAAGGAGTATCGCGTCGATGTCGCGCATTGGCCGCTATCCGGTGGCGATCCCGCAAGGGGTGACGGTCGAGGTGTCCGGCGGCAAGCTCACCGCCAAGGGCAAGCTCGGCAATCTCGCCATGCCGCTGTCTGCCGAGGTCAACACCACGGTGAAGGACGGCAAGGTGTCGTTCGAGCCGAAGACCGAATCGAAGCGCGCCCGCATGCATTGGGGCACGATGCGGGCGCTCGCCAACAACATGGTCGCGGGCGTGTCGCGCGGCTTCACCAAGAATCTCGAGATCGAAGGCGTCGGCTATCGCGCCGCGGTGCAGGGCAAGAATCTGGTGCTGCAGCTCGGTTTCAGCCACGAAGTGACATTCCCGATCCCGGCCGACGTCAAAATCACGGCCGAGAAACCGACCAGCATCACGATCACCGGCGCCGATCGCCAGCGCGTCGGCCAGGTGGCCGCCGTGATTCGGGCCTTCCGCGTGCCTGAGCCTTATAAGGGCAAGGGCATCCGCTACGCCACGGAGACCGTCCGGCGCAAGGAAGGCAAGAAGAAATAGGTGCGCCGATGAGCCACAAAACCGTCGATCTCTTCACCCGCCGTCAAGGCCGCGTCCGCTACCGCATCAGCCGCGCCACGCAGCGCCGCCCGCGGCTGACCGTGTTCCGTTCGTCGAAGCACATCTACGCGCAGGTGATCGACGATCTGAGCGGCCGCACGCTCGTCGCCGCGTCGAGCCTCGACAAGAATCTCAACGAAGGCGCCAAGACCGGCGCCAACAAGGACGCCGCGGCGGCGGTCGGCAAGCTGCTCGCCGAGCGCGCCAAGGCCGCTGGCGTCACCGCCGTCGTTTTCGATCGCGGCGGCTATCTGTTCCATGGCCGGGTCAAGGCCCTGGCCGACGCCGCCCGCGAGGGCGGATTGCAGTTCTAGGAAGAAGGCACCATGGCACGTACACCCGGATCACGCACCGCCGGCGGCCCGCCTCGCCGAAGCGAAGGCGAGGGCGAGCGCCCGCCGCGCGAACGCCGTCCGCGACCGCGCGAGCGCGACAGCGACGGCGAAGGCGAATTCGTCGAGAAGCTGGTCGGCATCAACCGCGTTGCCAAGGTTGTCAAAGGCGGCCGGCGTTTCGGTTTCGCCGCGCTCGTCGTCGTCGGCGACCGCAAGGGCCGTGTCGGCTATGGCTCGGGCAAGGCGCGCGAGGTTCCGGAGGCGATCCGCAAGGCGACCGAACAGGCGCGCCGCGCGCTGGTGCGCATTCCGTTGCGCGAAGGCCGCACGCTGCATCACGACATCGTCGGTCATTTCGGCGCCGGCCGCGTCGTGCTGCGGGCGGCAAAGCCCGGCACCGGCATCATCGCCGGCGGTCCGATGCGCGCCATCTTCGAAGCGCTTGGCGTGCAGGACGTGGTGGCAAAGTCGATCGGCACCTCCAATCCGCACAACATGATCAAGGCGACCTTCACGGCGCTGACCCATTCGGTCAGCCCGCGGTCGGTCGCGCAGCGGCGCGGCAAGAAGGTCAGCGAGATCCTGGGCAAAGGCGCCGCGGCGGCGGCCGAGGCGCGGGAGTAGCGCATGGCCGAGCAGACCAAGGCGAAGCGGCCGGCCAAGAAAGCCACAGCCGCGACCGGCGGCAAGGGCATCCGCATCACCCAGATCGGCAGCGCGGCCGGCCGTCCGGACTGGACGCTGGCGACGCTCAAGGGTCTCGGCCTCAACAAGCGTCATCGCTCGCGCGTCGTCGTGGATACGCCGGCGGTCCGCGGCATGATCGAGCGCGTGAAGCATCTGTTACGCATCGAAGCGGCGTCGTGAAGGCGCGATTGCGGGATCGGCTCGCGTTTTGCGATAATCGGGTGGGCGGACAATGAAACTCAATGAGATCAAGGACAACCGCGGCGCCCATTATCGCGCCAAGCGGCGCGGTCGCGGCATCGGCTCGGGCAAAGGCAAAACCAGCGCCCGCGGTGGCAAGGGCCAGACCGCACGCACCGGCGTCGCCCTGAACGGCTTTGAAGGCGGCCAGACGCCGCTGCATCGCCGGCTGCCCAAGCGTGGCTTCAACCGCGAGGATTTCCGCAAGCGCTATGCCGTGGTCAATCTCGGCGGTCTGCAACGCGCGGTCGATCAGGGCGTACTCAAATCGGGTGCCACGGTGAAGGCCGAGGATCTGGTCAAGGCGGGCGTGTTGCGCCGGACGTGGGACGGTGTGAAGCTGCTGGCTAAAGGCGAATTGAAGGCGCCGTTGACCCTTGAGGTCGCGGGCGCATCCAAGGCCGCGGTTGCCGCGGTCGAGAAACTGGGGGGCAAGGTCGTTCTACCGGCCGCCAAGGCGAAAGCGCCGGCGGCGCCGCAACCCCAGCAAGGTTAAACATCGATGGCCTCCGCCGCCGAGCAGCTTGCCGCCAGTCTCAATCTCGGCGCTTTTGCCAAGGCGACCGACCTCAAGAACCGCATCTGGTTCACGCTCGGCGCGCTGATCATCTATCGCCTCGGCACCTATATCCCGCTGCCGGGCATCGATCCGCAGGTGCTCGCCGACGTCTTCCAGCGCAACTCCGGCGGCCTTCTCGGCATGGTCGACATGTTCTCGGGCGGCGCGCTCGGGCGCATGACGATCTTCGCGCTCAATATCATGCCGTACATCTCCGCCTCGATCATCATTCAGTTGATGCAGGCGGTGTCGCCGCAGCTCGAGGCGCTGAAGAAAGAAGGCGAGCTCGGCCGCAAGAAGATCAACCAATACACGCGCATCGGCACCGTGTTCTTGGCCGCGATTCAGGCCTACGGCATTGCCGTCGGCATCGAGAACCTGCACAGCGGCGCAGGCGCTGCGGTCACCAATCCCGGCATGTTCTTTCGCCTGACCGCAGTGGTGACGATGACCGGCGGCACTGTCTTCTTGATGTGGCTCGGCGAGCAGATCACCGCGCGCGGCATCGGCAACGGCATCTCGCTCATCATCATGGCGGGCATCATCGCGCGCATGCCTTCCGCCCTTGCGGCGCTGCTGGAACTCGGCCGTACCGGTGCGTTGTCGACCTTCTTCATCATCGCGTTGCTGGTGGGGGCGGTCGCCGTCATCACCTTCATCGTCTTCATGGAGCGCGCGCATCGCCGGATTTTGGTGCAATATCCGAAGCGCCAGGTTGGCAACAAGATGTTCGGCGGCGAAGCGTCGCACCTGCCGCTGAAGCTCAATACCTCGGGCGTGATCCCGCCGATCTTCGCGTCGTCGCTGCTGTTGCTGCCGGTGACGGTGGTGAGCTTCGGCGCCAACCGGACCGGCGCCCTCGGCGAGGTGGTGGCCTATCTCGGCCCCGGCCATCCGCTCTATATCATCCTCTATGCTGCGCTGATCCTGTTCTTCACGTTCTTCTACACCGCGATCGTTTTTAATCCGACGGAAACGGCGGACAATCTGCGCAAATACGGCGGTTTCATTCCCGGCATCCGGCCGGGCGCCAACACCGCCGAGTATCTCGATTACGTTTTGACCCGGCTGACCGTGCTCGGCGCAATCTATCTCGCCGGCGTCTGCGTGTTGCCGGAATTTCTCCGCTCGCAATACGCCGTGCCGTTCTATTTCGGCGGCACCAGCCTGCTGATCGTCGTCAGCGTCACGATGGATACGGTCGCGCAGATCCATTCGCATCTGCTGGCGCATCAATACGAAGGCTTGATCAAGAAGGCGAAGCTCCGCGGGAGAAGCGGGTGAATCTGATCCTGCTGGGGCCACCCGGCGCCGGCAAAGGAACCCAAGCTAAGCGTCTCGAGGAGCGGTACGGCTTGGTCCAACTGTCGACCGGCGACATGCTACGCGCCGAGCGCGCCTCGGGCACGCCGCTCGGCAAGAAAGTCCAGGCGATCATGGATTCGGGCCAGCTGGTCTCCGACGACATCATCGTCGACCTCATCGCGGCGCGCATCGACCGCCTGCCGAAGGGCAAAGGCTTCATCCTCGACGGTTTCCCGCGTACCCAGCCCCAGGCCGAGGCACTCGACGCCATGCTGGCGCGCAAGGGCCTCAAGCTCGACCGCGTCATCGAGATGAAGGTTGATGAGATGGCCCTGATCGACCGCATCGCCGGCCGCTTTTCCTGCGCCAAGTGCGGCGCGTCCTATCACGACCGCCATCGCCGGCCGCACCAGGAGGGGGTCTGCGACGCCTGTGGCGCGCACGAATTCGTCCGCCGGGCCGATGACCGGCCGGAGACCGTCAAGGCCCGGCTCAGCACCTACCGCGAGCTGACAGCGCCGATTCTGCCCTATTACCGGGCTAAAGGGGTGCTGCGGACGGTCGACGGCATGGCGCCGATCGACCAGGTCGCCGCCCAGATTGAAACGATTTTAGAAAGCCCAGGAGCCGCCCCGAATGGTTGACTTTGAGGCTCGGATTTCTATAATCCGCGCCCTCGGCCTGGTGCGGGCCTGGGTCGTGTCCAACATCGCGAGCTGAACGGAGAAGCGCAGTGGCGCGCATTGCCGGCGTCAACATTCCGAGTCAAAAACGCGTCCCCATCGGATTGATGTACATCCATGGCATCGGACGCACGACGGCCGAAAGGATCTGCAAGGAATTGGCCATTCCAGAGGCACGCCGCGTGCACGAGCTGACCGACGGCGAAATCCTCCGCATCCGCGAGCTGATCGACAAGAACTACACCGTCGAAGGCGATCTGCGCCGCAACGTGGCGCAGAACATCAAGCGGCTGATGGATCTCGGCTGCTATCGCGGCTTGCGTCATCGCAAGGGCCTGCCGGTCCGCGGTCAGCGCACGCACACCAACGCCCGCACGCGCAAGGGCCCTGCCAAGTCGATCGCCGGCAAGAAGATCGCACCGGCCAAGGGCTAAAGGATAAAGGGAACGGAATCGATCATGGCGAAGCCTCCTGCAGCTCCCGCAGCGCAAACCGGCACGGCCGCGGCCGGAACCGGCGCTGCAACCGGTGCACCGGGCGCGTCGCGCATCCGCCGCCGCGAGCGCAAGAACATCACTGCCGGCGTGGCGCACGTCAACGCCACCTTCAACAACACGATGATCACCATCACCGACGCACAGGGCAACACAATTGCCTGGTCGTCGTCCGGCACTATGGGCTTCAAGGGCTCGCGCAAGTCGACGCCGTACGCGGCGCAGGTCGCGGCCGAAGACGCCGGCCGCAAGGCAATGGATCATGGCATGCGCACGCTCGAGATCGAGGTCAAGGGTCCCGGCTCAGGACGCGAGTCCGCGCTGCGCGCGTTGCAGGCCGTCGGCTTCACCGTCACCTCGATCCGCGACGTCACGACGATACCGCACAACGGATGCCGTCCGCCGAAGCGGCGGCGTGTTTAACAGGGAGTTCTAAGGGAACGGCGCTGCCTCGGCCCGTGGTGGACCGCCGGCGCGCTCGCAGGAAATGGCCAAAGGCGGCTCGTCCGCAACGGCAAAGGAAAGACTCGTGATCCAAAAGAACTGGCAAGCTCTCATCAAACCGAAACAGCTCGCGATCGAGGCGGGCGATGATCCCGCCCGAGCGGCGACGGTTGTCGCCGAACCTCTCGAACGCGGTTTCGGACTCACTCTCGGCAACGCGCTGCGGCGCGTGCTGCTGTCGTCCCTCCAGGGCGCGGCCATCACCTCGGTCCAGATCGAAGGCGTGCTGCACGAATTCTCGTCGCTGCCCGGCGTGCTCGAAGACGTGACCGACGTTGTGCTCAACATCAAAGGCATCGCGCTCCGGATGCATGGCGAAGGGCCGAAGCGCATGCGGCTCCGTGCCGGCGGTCCCGGCGAGGTGCGCGCCGGCATGATCGAGCTCGGCCACGATATCGAGATCATGAATCCCGACCATCTGATCTGCACGCTCGACAGCGGCGCCAAGATCTCGATGGAGCTCACGGTCGAAACCGGCAAGGGCTACGTACCGGCGAGCCAGAACCGCCCGGAAGACGCACCGATCGGTCTCATCCCGGTCGACGCGCTGTTCAGCCCGGTGAAGAAGGTCAGTTACAAGGTCGAGAACACCCGCGTCGGCCAGGTGACCGACTACGACAAGCTGTCGATGCGGATCGAGACCAACGGCGCGGTGACGCCCGAGGATGCTGTGGCGCTCGCCGCGCGCATCCTGCAGGACCAGTTGCAGCTCTTCATCAACTTCGAAGAGCCGCGCACGGCCAGCGAGGAAGAACGTCCGTCCGAACTGCCGTTCAACAAGAACCTGCTGCGCAAGGTCGACGAGCTCGAGCTGTCGGTGCGCTCGGCCAACTGCCTCAAGAACGACAACATCGTCTATATCGGCGATCTGGTGCAGAAGACCGAAGCCGACATGCTGCGGACGCCGAATTTCGGCCGCAAGTCGCTGAATGAAATCAAGGAAGTGCTGGCGCAGATGGGACTCCATCTCGGCATGGAAATCCCGAACTGGCCGCCCGAAAACATCGAGGAGCTGGCGAAGCGCCTCGAGGAGCCGTACTGACCATGCGCCATCGTCTCCGCGGCCGCAGCTTCAGCCGCAAGTCCGCCCACCGCAAGGCCATGTTCGACAACCTGGCCCATGCGCTGTTGAAGCACGAGCAGATCACCACCACGCTGCCCAAGGCGAAGGACCTACGTCCGGTGGTCGAGAAGCTGATCACCCTCGGCAAGCGCGGCGGCTTGCATGCGCGGCGCCAGGTCATGGCCGCCCTGCAGGACGCCAAGATCACCGATAAGGTGATGACCACGCTGGCGGAACGCTACAAGACACGCGCCGGCGGCTATTGTCGTATCCTCAAGGCCGGTTTCCGGCATGGCGATGCCGCGGCGATGGCGGTGATCGAGTTGGTCGACCGCGACGTCGCCGCCAAGGGGCAGGATTCGGGTCCGGTCGTCAGCGCGGCCGAGACCGAAGCCGAAGCAACCCCGGCCGCCTGAGCGCCAGCGCGGCCGCGAGCGCCGCGTTGGCCACACCCAGCACCAGGAAGATCGCTGGCACGCCGCTGCCGAGCTTGAGCATGATTGCCGAGCCGCCACCGGCGGCGACGATGAACAGGGCATTGAGGATGTTGTTGCCGGCGACGACGCGCGCGCGTTCGCGCTCGTCGCTGCGCGCTTGCATGATGGCGTAAAGCGGCACGACGAAAATACCCGCCGACAGCGCCACGCCCACCAAATCGCCGACGATCCGCCAATTGTCGGCAACCGCCAGGAACGCGCCGATGCCGCTCAACGCGCTGGCGGTTTGCGGCGCCGGGCTGGCGAGCCACAGGTCGAACGTGAATGCGCCCATCGCCAGCGCGCTCCACGGCACGAGCCGCGCGGTAATCGCGCCGCGCAGGATGCGGTTCGCCGCGAGCGAGCCGCAGCCGACGCCGATCGAATTGAGCGCCAGGAACAAAGTCACGACTTGGTTGTCGGCGCCGAGATATTCCTTGGCATAGTTGGGAAATTGCGAGATCACCGCCGCGCCGACCAGCCAGAACCACGAAATCCCCAATACCGCGCGCCATACCTCCGGTCGTTCGTGCGCTTGGCCGGCGACCTCCCAAGTTGAAGCCAGGATGTTGGCGCGCAGGCGCACGCCAGCGTGCGCCCGGCCAGTCGGCGGGATGAACTGGCTCGCGCCGTAGCCGAAGAGCGCCAATGCAACCAGCGCCGCGCCGGTCGCAATCCGGCCACCGGGCACCAGGATCAGCAGGCCACCGACGATGGTGCCGATCAGGATGGCGAGGAACGTGCCGGCGTCGACCAGCGCGTTGGCGGCCAGTAGCTCGGTCTCAGGCAACAATTCCGGCAGGGCGGCGTACTTCACCGGCCCGAAGACCGTTGCCTGCACGCCAAGCAGGAACAAGACGCCGAGTTGAAAGACGATACTGTCGCCCAGGAGCGACAGCGCGCCCAAGATGACGACGCCGATCTCGGCCAGCTTGGTCTGCCGCAGCAGCCACGATTTTTCGTACTTGTCGGCGATTTCGCCGGCCAACGCCGAGAACAGGAAATAGGGCAGGATAAAAACCGCCGTGGCGATGGTGACGATGATCTCGGTTGCCTGGCTCGATTGGGCTTCGCGAAAGGCGACCAGGACGACATAGGCGTTTTTCAGCAGATTGTCGTTCATCGCGCCGGCGAACAGCGCCCAGAACAACGGTCCGAGCCGCCGCGTCGGCAACAGGCTGAGTGCTGCGTTCCCCCGCGCCACGACTCAATCCGTCGGCCGTTCGAAGAAATCCGTTGAGCCGTCGTCCGCGGCCGCGCTCTGATGCACGTCGACGACGTCAGCCATGGGCGGGCCGCGGCGCAAGGCGGCGGCCATCGCCGCAACCGCGTCCGGCTCGCCGATGATCAGCGTCTCGACGCTGCCATCGCGGCGGTTGCGTACCCAGCCGCGCAGATGACGTTGCAATGCTTCCTGCACCGCCCAGGCGCGAAAGCCCACACCTTGAACGCGTCCGACGATCGACAAATGCAACGCGGTTACGGTCGAGCGCATGGCCGCAATCTAGGCAGGCGCACCGTCGCTGTCCACGACGGCGGCCGTCACAAAATCATTCAAATTCGAGGATGAGCTGATCGACTGCGAGGCTGTCGCCTGGCTTGGCGACGATGCGTGCGATACGGCCGTCGCGCTCGGCGCGCAGGACGTTCTCCATCTTCATCGCCTCGACCACGGCGAGCGGCTCGCCGGCCTTGACCTCCTGGCCGGCGTCAATGGCAATCGATACCAGCAGGCCCGGCATCGGCGACAGCAGGTGGCGCGAGCGCGCCGGCGGCGGCTTTGGTTTCAAGCGGCGCAGCAGCGCGGTCGCGTAACACGGCACCACCATCGCCTCGAACGAGGCGCCGCCGCGGGCCAGTCGCCAGAACAATCCGCGGCGTTCGATCCGGAACGTCGCCGCGCTCTTGCCGAGTTGAATGTGCATGGCCGGCTGGCCCGGTTGCCATTCAGTGCGCAGTATTTGTTGACGGCGGTTGCGCGTCAGCGAGACGCCGTCGGCCAGGCGCCGGGCGACGACCGGGTAATCGTCGCGGCCTATCATGACGCAGAGCGATTGCGGCGCTGAACCAGGTGTCGCCAGGGTTTGTGCCGCCGCGGCGGCCAGCGCGGCCAATTCGGATTCGGCGCGATCCGGCTTGGTGCCGTCGAATCCCGCCGGAAATTCGTGGGCGACGAAATCGGTCGACAGCTTGCCAGCGCGGAAACGCGGGCTGCGCAGGATCGCAGCCAGGAAATCGACATTGTGCGCGATGCCTATGACGACAAAGCCGTCGAGCGCCTGGGCAAGGCGTGTCGCCGCCGCGTCGCGCCGCGTCGCATGCGCCGCCACCTTGGCGATCATCGGATCGTAGAAGATCGGAATCTCGGCGCCTTCGTAGACGCCGCCGTCGACGCGGACGCCGTCGCCCACGGGCTCCGCGTAGCGCACCAGCCGGCCGGCAGAGGGCAGGAAGCCGTGGCGCGGGTCCTCGGCATAGACACGGGCTTCGATCGCCGAACCCGCGAGTTTCAAGTCCTTTTGCGTGAACGGTAGTTTTTCGCCGGCGGCGATGCGGATCATCAATTCGACCAGATCAAGGCCGGTTACGAGTTCGGTCACCGGATGCTCGACCTGAAGCCGCGTGTTCATCTCGAGGAAATAGAAGTTGCGTTTCTTGTCGACGATGAACTCGACTGTGCCGGCCGAGCTGTATTTCGCTGCCTTGGCGAGCGCCACGGCGGCGGCGCCCATGCGCGCGCGCGTCTTGGCGTCGAGGAACGGGCTCGGCGCTTCCTCGATCACCTTCTGGTGGCGGCGCTGAATCGAGCATTCGCGTTCGAACAGGTGCACGACATTGCCACGACGGTCGCCCAAGACCTGGATTTCTATATGACGCGGCTCTTCGATGAACTTTTCCAGAAACAGGCGTGCGTCGCCGAACGCGGTTTTGGCTTCGCCGCTGGCGCGTTGGAACGCCTCGATCAACTCGGCGTCGGAGGTCGCGATGCGCATGCCCTTGCCACCGCCGCCGGCCGCTGCCTTGAGCATCACCGGATATTTGATCCGGCGTGCGACGGCGATCGCGGCCTTGGCGTCCTTGATCACGCCCAGCTCGCCCGGCACGGTCGGCACGCCGGCTTTGACCGCGATCCGCTTGGCCGCGATCTTGTCGCCCATGGCCGCCATCGCGGCGGGATCGGGGCCGATGAAGGTGATTCCGGCCTTCGCCAGGGCACGCGGCAGGGCCGGATTCTCCGACAGGAAACCATAGCCCGGATGCACGGCCTGCGCGCCGCTGGTGCGGCAAGCGGCAACAATCTTTCGGACGTCGAGATAGCTCTGCGCTGAGGGCGCCGGTCCGATGGCAATTGCCTCGTCGGCCTCGCGCACGTGCCGCGCGTCGGCGTCGGCCTCGCTGTAGACCGCGACTGTGGCGATCCCCAAGCGCTTCGTCGTGCGCATGATGCGGCAGGCGATCTCGCCGCGGTTGGCGATCAGGATTTTTTTGAACGGTGGCACGTTAGAGTGGGATGTTGTCGTGCTTCTTCCACGGGTTTTGCAGCTGTTTGCCGCGCAGCATCGCGAGCGAACGGCACAGCCGCCGCCGCGTCGAATGCGGCATGATCACGTCGTCGATGAAGCCGCGCGAGCCGGCGACGAAGGGGTTGGCAAATTTCGCGCGGTATTCCTCGGCGCGCCGCTCGATCTTTTTCGCGTCCTTGAGGTCGCCACGGAAGATGATCTCGACCGCGCCTTTCGGCCCCATCACCGCGATCTCGGCCGACGGCCAGGCGTAATTGACGTCGCCACGCAAATGTTTCGAACTCATTACGTCGTAGGCGCCGCCATAGGCCTTGCGTGTGATCAGCGTCACCTTCGGCACGGTCGCTTGCGCGAACGCGAACAGCAGCTTGGCGCCGTGGGTGATGATTCCGCCATATTCCTGCGCGGTCCCGGGCAGGAAGCCGGGCACGTCGACGAAGGTGACGATCGGCAGATTGAAGCAATCGCAAAAGCGCACGAAGCGCGCCGCCTTGCGCGACGAATCGATGTCGAGACAGCCGGCCAGAACCATCGGCTGGTTGGCGACGATGCCGACCGGATGGCCTTCGAAGCGCGCGAAGCCGATGACGATATTCTTGGCGTAATCGGGTTGCAGCTCGAAGAATTCGCCTTCGTCGGCGACCTTCTCGATGAGCTCCTTCATGTCATAGGGCTTGTTCGGATTGGCCGGCACCAGCGTGTCGAGCGAGTTCTCGACCCGGTCGGCGGAGTCCTTGGTCGGCCGGATCGGCGGCGCCTCGCGGTTGGACGCCGGCAGGAAATCGAGGAACCGGCGTACCTGCAGAAGCGCCTCGGCGTCGGTGCCGAAGGCCAGGTCGGCGACGCCCGACTTGGTCGTGTGCGTGTGGGCGCCGCCAAGCTCCTCGTGCGTCACGGTTTCATGCGTCACGGTTTTGAGGACGTCGGGCCCGGTGACGAACATGTACGAGCTGTCGCGCACCATGAAGATGAAATCGGTCATTGCCGGCGAATAGACCGCGCCGCCGGCGCATGGGCCCATCACCACCGAGATCTGCGGCACCACGCCAGAGGCCAGCACGTTGCGCTGGAATACTTCGGCATAGCCGGCCAGCGACGCAACGCCTTCCTGGATGCGGGCGCCGCCCGAATCGTTGAGCCCGATGACCGGCGCGCCGACGCGCACCGCCTGGTCCATGATCTTGCAGATCTTCTCGGCATGGGCCTCGGACAACGAGCCGCCGAAAACCGTGAAATCCTGGCTGAAGGCGAAGACGCGGCGGCCGTTGATCAGGCCATGGCCGGTGACGACGCCGTCACCCGGAACCGTCTGCTGCTCCATGCCGAAATCGCTCGAGCGGTGCTCGACGAACCTGTCCCATTCCTCGAACGTATCGCGGTCGAACAACAGGTCA
>JAGXBG010000216.1 GCA_018971215.1 Alphaproteobacteria bacterium | reverse complement strand
GTGATGGACTTCGCGCGCCAGCACCAGCATCCGTTGCAATGCACTCTGGAGAAGGACTGATCCGCACTCAGGACTTTGTGGCCAGTAGAAGGATCAAATTCGATGTTGTCGCGTAATCTCGAAAAGACCCTGCACCGCGCTCTCGGCTACGCCAACGAGCGCCGGCACGAATACGCGACGCTCGAGCACCTGCTGCTGGCGCTAACCGAGGACCAGGACGCAATGGCGGTGCTGCGCGCCTGCACGGTGGACCTCGAGAAACTGCGCCGCGAGTTGGTCAATTACGTCGACAACGAGCTGGTCAATCTGGTTGCGACGCACGTCGAAGACGCCAAGCCAACCGCGAGCTTCCAGCGCGTGCTGCAGCGCGCCGCGATCCACGTCCAATCGTCCGGCCGCGAGGAAGTGACCGGCGCCAACGTATTGGTCGCGCTGTTCGCCGAACGCGAAAGTCACGCCGTCTATTTCCTGCAGGAGCAGGACATGACGCGCTTCGACGCGGTCAATTACATCTCGCACGGCATCGCTAAAGCGCCGGGCCGCTCCGAGACGCGCCGCGTCCAAGGCGCCGAGGAAGAGGAGCGCACCGAGAAACAATCGAAGCGCGCGCATGACGCGCTCGACGCCTATTGCGTCAACCTCAACAAGAAGGCGCGCAACGGCAAGATCGATCCGCTGATCGGCCGCGAGTCCGAAGTCGACCGCACGATCCAGATCCTGTGTCGCCGGTCGAAGAACAATCCGCTCTATGTCGGCGATCCGGGCGTCGGCAAGACCGCCATCGCCGAAGGCTTGGCGCGCCGCATCGTGCAGCGCGAAGTGCCCGAGGTGCTGCAGAACGCGACCATCTATGGCCTCGACATGGGCGCGCTCTTGGCCGGCACGCGCTATCGCGGCGATTTCGAGGAGCGCTTGAAGGCGGTGCTCGCCGAGCTCGAGGCATTGCCCGGCGCGATCCTGTTCATCGACGAGATCCATACCGTCATCGGCGCCGGCGCCACCTCGGGCGGCGCCATGGACGCGTCGAACCTGCTGAAACCGGCGCTCGCGTCGGGCGCGATCCGCTGCATCGGCTCGACCACCTACAAAGAATACCGCAACTACTTCGAGAAGGACCGCGCGCTGGTGCGGCGCTTTCAGAAGATCGACATCAACGAGCCGACGGTCGAGGATTCGGTCAAGATCCTCCGCGGCCTGAAGCCGTATTACGAGCGGCACCATCGCGTGCGCTACACCGCCGACGCCATCCGCAGCGCGGTCGAATTGTCGAATCGCTACATCGGCGACCGCAAGCTGCCGGACAAGGCGATCGACGTCATCGACGAGGTCGGTGCATCGCAAATGCTGTTGCCCGAAAGCAAGCGGCGCAAGACGATCACGGCCAAGGAAGTCGAAGCGGTCGTCGCCATCATGGCGCGGATTCCGCCCAAGAGCGTGTCGCGCGACGACCGCGAGGTGCTGAAAAACCTCGACCGCGACCTCAGGACCATGGTCTTCGGCCAGGACAAGGCGATCGAAGCGCTGACCGCGGCGATCAAGCTCGCCCGCGCCGGCCTGCGCGAGGCCGAGAAGCCGATCGGCAGCTACCTGTTCTCCGGCCCGACCGGCGTCGGCAAGACCGAGGTTGCGCGGCAGCTGGCACGCACGCTCGGCATCGAATTGAAGCGCTTCGACATGTCGGAATACATGGAGCGGCACACCGTGTCGCGCCTGATCGGCGCGCCGCCGGGCTATGTCGGCTTCGACCAGGGTGGCCTGCTGACCGACGCGGTCGACCAGCATCCGCATTGCGTCCTGCTGCTCGACGAGATCGAGAAGGCGCATCCTGATCTGTTCAACATCCTGTTGCAGGTGATGGATTACGGCAAGCTGACGGACCATAACGGCAAGAACGTCGACTTCCGCAATGTCATCCTGATCATGACCACCAACGCCGGCGCGTCCGACTTGGCGAAGCCGGCGATCGGCTTCGGCAGCGACGTGCGCACGGGCGACGACGAGGAAGCGATCAACCGGATGTTCACGCCGGAGTTCCGCAACCGGCTCGACGCGGTGATCTCGTTCGCGGCGTTGCTGCCCGAGACGGTCGGCCGCGTCGTCGACAAGTTCATCCTCCAGCTCGAGGAGCAGCTTGCCGACCGCAACGTCACCATCGAGCTCGACGAAGAGGCGCGGAAGTGGCTCGCGGAGAAAGGCTACGATCGGCTCTATGGCGCGCGGCCCTTGGCGCGCGTCATCCAGGAGCACGTCAAGAAGCCGCTCGCCGAAGAGTTGCTGTTCGGCAAGCTTGCCAAAGGCGGCGTGGTGCAGGTGCGGCGCGACGGCGACAAGCTCGCCTTCGCCTACATCGAGGCGCCGCCCAAGCTGCCGAGCAAGGATTCCGGCGAGCAGCCGGAACAGGAACTCGTCGATCAGTAAGCAAAAAGGCCGCCTTCGGGCGGCCTTCTTCGTTTCGGGCTACATCGCCGCGCCGGCGAGCCGCCACATGTACAGCGCCAGCAGCGAGCGATAAGGCGCGAACTGCGCCGCAACGCGCGCAGGCTTGCGGCGGCGCGCGAAGCGCTTGACGCCGCGCACCACGGCGAGATCGCCGTCCGGCCAGACGTCGAGCTCGCGGCAATAGAAAATCGCCAACATGTCGCACGTCCACTGGCCGATCCCCCAAATCTCGGTCAAACGCGCCGAGCGAGTCGCGTGATCGAGCGCGCGGATTTCAGCGCTGTCGAGCAAGCCCGCCGCGTGCGCCGCGCCGATCTGGCACAGCGCCTTGATCTTGTTGCGCGACAGGCCGCATTGCTTGAGCGCGGCTTCGTTCGCGGCGCACAGGAATTCGGCTAGCCGCTCGCCGGCAGCGGCTTCAACCCGCGCCCAGATGCTGCGTGCCGCAGCGGCCGAAACCTGCTGGCCGGTCACGGCGCG